>DASTQX010000089.1:0-1954 GCA_035761505.1 Pyrinomonadaceae bacterium | reverse complement strand
CGCGCATCCGCCGCTCGAACCGCCCGGCGTCCGCGAAAGGTCGTGCGGGTTGTTCGTGCGCCCGAAGACCGGATTGTCGGTCGTGTAATCCAGCGCCAACTCCGACGCGTTCGTCTTCCCCAAGATAATCGCGCCCGCCGCGCGCAACCGCTCGACCGCCGGGGCGTCCCTTTCGGGAACGTCACCCGCGCGCGGCTTCGAGCCGCTCGTCGCCCTCAAGCCCCGCACCTCAATCGTGTCCTTGACCGTCACCGGCACGCCGCACAGCGCACCCACATCCTCCCCGCGCATCAACGCCGCCTCGACCTCTCCCGCACGTTCGAGCGCATCCGGCGCGAGCGTCACGACGGCGTTCAACTCAGGATTCAGACGCTCGACGCGAGCGAGATGAGCCGCGACGACCTCGACCGGCGAGACTTCCCGCCGACGCATCATCGTCGCCAGACGGACGGCTGAAAAGTTGGTCAGTTCGTCGCTCATAAACTCAGAGTTCAAAGTTCAAGTTTCAAAGTTCAAAGTTCAAAGTTCAGCGCAGGAGCTTGGTCTTTAACTTTAGAACTTTGAATCACTTCGCCAGCAGTTCGATGAATTTCTGCGCCGCCGTGCCGAGGGTTCGGTCGCTGCGGTAGATGACGCCGACCGAGCGCTTCCACTCGGCCTCGGCGAGCGGGATGACGGCGAGTTGGCCCGTGCGCTCTTCGTCGAGCACGGAGGGGCGCGGGACGATAGCGACGCCGAGGCCGACTTCGACGGCGCGTTTGATGGTCTCGATGTTGTCGAACTCGGCGACGCGCTGGACGGTGACGCCGTGCGAGCGGAGGATGCGGTCGGTGGCGCGGCGCGTCGGGATGTCCCGCTCGAAGAGCACGAAGTCCTGCCCTTGAAGGTCGGCGGCGGCGAGTTTCTTCCTCTTGGCGAAGGCGTGGCTCGGCGGGCAGATGAGCACGAGCCGGTCGCCGCCGAGCGGCACGACTTCGAGGCCGCGCCTCCTTTCGGGAAAGGCGACGACGCCGAGTTCGACCGCGCCGCTCAAAACGTCGCGCACGATGCGCGTCGTGCGGCTGTATTCGAGGTCAATCTTGGCCTGCGGGTAGCTCGTCATAAATTGACGGACGACGGGCGGCAACTCGTGCAGCCCGACGCTATAGACGGTCGCCACGCGCACCGTCCCGCTCACCGTCCCGGTCAACTGCCGCATGCTCTCTTCGAGCTGCGAGTAGGCGCGCAGGACTTCGCGGCTCGACTCGTAGAAGGCTTCGCCCGCAGGCGTCAGGTGCAGCTCTCGCCGCCCGCGCACGCGTTCGAGGAGTCGCCGCTTGAACCTCTCTTCAAGCGTGCGCACCTGCTGGCTGACCGCCGACTGTGTGACGAAGTTGCGCTCCGCCGCCTGCGAGAAGCTCTGCGTTTCGACGAGGTCGCAGAAGATTTTAAGGGATTCGATCTGCACGCGATTAAATAAGTATCCTTTACCAAGTTACCAAGTATTTTTCATTTTACCTTATAAGCGGCGCGAGCTACACTCAGCCGTCAATAAAACGTCTAAACAATGTGGCAGGCTCGGAGAAGGGGCGGCGGGGGCCGTTGGGGTCGCCCCGGCGGGCGGCGCTGGCGATTGCTTTTCCGCCGCGCGTCGTTATAATCAGGCCGCTCAACACAATTTCAACTCTGACGCGCCCGAAGCGGGCGTCGTGCCTGCCGGAAGAGTCGAGTTTTCTTCCCCCGGCGAAGGAGAGATAATTCCGCCATGCCCGTCCGTCTGAGCAGAACATTCGTCCTGCGCAAACTGCACCAGCTCACGGGGATCGTACCGCTCGGAGCCTTCCTCCTCGAACACCTCTACACGAACTCGAAGGCGGTCAACTCGAACCCGCTCCTCGGCGAGCAGCACTTCAACGAGGCCGTCTCCGACCTCCAGCAAATCCCCTACATCCTCTTCGTCGAGATCGGCTTCATC
>DASTQX010000088.1:0-1474 GCA_035761505.1 Pyrinomonadaceae bacterium | reverse complement strand
GCTTGCGGTCGGTGATGTCCTGAATCTGGAAGATGAGGTGGACGGACTTCGAGTACTGGTCGCGCACCAGCGAGACGCTCCAATGAACCCAGACCTCGTGGCCGAGCTTGTGGATGTAGCGCTTCTCCATCTGCGAGGTCGGGACTTTGCCCTTCAAGAGCTGCCCGATGTTGGCGAGCGCCGCGCCGAGGTCGTCCGGGTGCGTGACGGCGAGGAAGTCCCTCGACAGAAGCTCCTGCTCCGTGTAGCCGAGGATGTGGCACAAGCTACGGTTGACCTGAAGCCAGCGGCCCTCGGTCGAGACTAAGGCCATGCCGATGGCCGCGTAGTCGAACGCGCTGCGGAAGCGGTCGGAGGTGTCGTTGGCGGCCTTCTCGCGCCCCTCGGCGGCGGAGTTGGACGAAGCGGCGGGGCTCGCCGCGCCGCTCAGATACGCGCGGAGTCCGTAAGCGAAGAGCGCGGCGACCGCGCCGAGCGTGACCGACGCGTTCAAGCCCAGATAGCCCACGCCCACGGCCAGCGCGAGCGCGGCGGCGGCGGCGGCGAAGTTGCTCAGATACTTCCAGAAGAAGCTCTTGCCGAAGTCGCGCCAGACCGGCTGGTCAATGCGGTACGAGCCGCCGAGCGCGAAGGCCGCCGCGCCGACCGCCGACTGGACGAGCACCGCGACGCAGAGCACGTTGATCGTCGCCACGGAGGCGAAGTGCGGCGCGACCTCCGTCAGAGGCCCGGCGAACATCCGCAGAGTCCACACGACGAGGAAGGCCGTCACCACCGAGAGCCCGCTCTTGAAGGCGACGCCGTAGGCGCTCCGTCGTTCCAGAAGCGTCGTGCCGAGCGCCACGGCTGCCGCCAGAAGCACCGCCGCCTCGCCGTCGAAGACCAGCATCGCGAGATAGACCGAGGCAGTCCCGAAGGGGAAGCGGAAGCCGTCCGTGGGGTGCGCGGCATCCAAACTGTTGGAGAGCTGAATGCCGAGGAGCGCGAGCAGGACGAGGGGGAAGCTGAGATGTGCGACCGGCAGGCTGAAGACGGAGTAGAGCAACGCCAGCGCCGCGAGGGCAATGACTGCCTGAACAAACTTCTGTGGGAACCGCTGACCTTCGGCTATTTCCATATGCTTTTGTCGAGGAAAGTTGGACGCCAAGACCCTCTTGAACTGGATTTGAAGCGGAGAGACTCCGTTCTTCCGCGACCTTCACAAGACAACTCCGGTGCCAGAGTCGTGGGGTCGAGATTCTCTCTTTTGGCCTGTAAAAACGTGGATTTCCGGGGAGTCGCGTCCTGATAAACGCCCCGCCGGTCAGATTGAAGAGACCCCTTCGGGCAAACTGACGGCGCGGGCGGTCAACGTTGAATCCGTGGGTCGTTTGATGAGGCGGAGGCCAGCCGTTCAGGCTCGCCTTGGGAGCAGGCCGCGCGGGTCGTGGGGCTCGCCGAACTCAACGCGAATAAGCCGACCGCGCCGACATTT
>DASTQX010000087.1:0-3850 GCA_035761505.1 Pyrinomonadaceae bacterium | reverse complement strand
GTGAGCGCCGACGTTGATTGCCAGTGACTTGTTGAAGCTGACGGGCACGTTCACGACGCGCGGCGGGTGTTCGCCCCCGGCGGGCAGGAGTCTTTGGAGGAGCCGTTCGTCGCCGCCGCAGTTGACGACGATGACTTCAGCGGCTGACTCCTCGAAGTATCGAGAGTTGGCACGCAGCGTGTGCCCCAACTCCTCACGGTCGCACCATGGAATGATGACGCTGATGTCGGTCATGGCTCGGTTTCGTGGTCGGCGTCGGCGTCGAAGGGATGGAAGTATCGGACAGGGGCGCTGCGGGACTCAGCCCCCGCGCTACTTCGGCAACGGTCTGTGGCACTCACAATGTTTGAACATCATCTGATCGTCGGCGATTTCGGGCGCGAAGGCACTTTGCGCTACTTCAACGAATTCTCACGCGCCGAGCGCGAGCGCATCGCCGCCTCGCTCTCCGCGCCCTTCTTCGACGAACACCGGCGCGTCCGGTATTCTATCGTCGGGCTGCTCAGGGACATCAAAAAGCAGTTCATCGCCGAGTACGAACGCACCGGCAGACCTTTGGACGAGGGCGTGCTGGTCGGCGTTGAAGGCGGGTTGCGAAACGACGACATTCTTGACGCGCTCGTCGGCTGCCTCGCTCCCTGGTTTCTGCTGGCGCTCTCGTCGGGCGCGGGCCACGTGAAGGTCATCGTCCCGTGTAACACGCTGGCTCCACTGCTCGAAAAGCTGGAACATTCGCTGCGCGACTTCGGGAGAATCAAACACCACCTGCGCCGGAGCGGGACGCACCTTCCCGCCGAAGTCTGGGAATTGTTCGAGGCGTTAGCGGACAAGTCCGCCGGGATTCCGGTGAGCGCCCCGACGATGCCCGTGGCCGTCGTTGACGAACTCGAAGCGTCGCCGCCCGCCCGCCTCGCCATCTTCGGGACGGACATCGCGCTCGCCTGCTACCGGCAGGAGATTCGGAAACGAAACCTCGACATCGAGGTCGTTGATTACGCGGAGGTGACGCACTGCACCTCGGCGCAGATCATTAACGCGTCGGTCGGCGGGCGGTCGTGCGTGCCGAATCTCGCGCCCGGAGTCGCCGACGGTCTGGTCGTCCTCTCGGCCTGTACCGACGTGGAGATCGAAGGCGCGCTCGACTCCACCGTCATCTTCGCGCGGAGGATGGCCGCCGCCGCCTACGACGCCCCGCGCCCCGCGCCCCGGCTCAGACGGTAATCAGACCTAGCTCACAAGGTTTCCGGAAGACGCCGCCGCCCGCTTCGACGCCCGCGCCAGCCACGCCGCCGATTGACTCGACCGCACAGCCCCTTCGCCCCGCCGGAGCATCCGCCGTCCGCACGATGCTCTTAAGCTCGCGGTCATGGAAGCCGACGAGAGCGATTCTTAACTTTGTCGTCATGGGGTGATTGACGAAGCGTCAGGGCTTGCGGTTTACTGCCGTCGGAAATTCAAAATAAACTCATCCCCGATGCAAAGCCGAGTGGAAGGGATCCTCGCTCAAGGCCTTTACGAGTCGGAAATTCAAAATAAACTCATCCCCGATGCAAATCAAGTCGCGCCTTCGCCGGGCGGCGGAGCGCGCGAACCGGGGCCGTAGTTCGCCCGCCGTGAGGCGTGAACACGATGGACAAGTTGAATCTCTTTTACGAACAGCCGCCGAAACGCGACCGGCGTTACCCGCTCGACCGCTACGTCCAATATCTGAAGGTCTATCTCCGCCGGGGCTTCTCGCCGTGGGGGCAGATGCGAGTCTTCCTCAACCTCCTCGACGGCTTGAAGCTGATCGGCGTGCCGTTTCGCGTCAACGATTACTCCTACGCCCGTCGCCACCCGGACGAACTCGCCTGCATCCTCGGCAAAGAGAACGTCCTCAACAAGCTGGCGTGGGAGAACCCGATACTCTACGGGCCGAACGTCTTCGACCACCCGACGGACGACCCGACGCTCCTCGAACGCCTGCCGATTCGCCGCATCCTCGTCGCGTCCGAGTGGTACAGGCAGATGTGCGCGCCGTACTGGGGCGACCTCCTGAGGGTGTGGCCCGCCGGGATTGACACGCGGCGCTGGGCTCCCGCGCCCGCGCGCGAGAAGGACGTGGATGTGCTCATCTACAACAAGGTCTTCTGGGATTACGAGGAGCGCGAGCGCGATTTGCTCAACCCCGTGCGCGCCGCTCTCGCCGCGCGGGGCTTGCGGACGGCTGAGCTTCGCTACGACTATTACCGCGAGAGCCGGTTCCACGCGCTGCTCAAGAGATGCCGGGCGCTGCTCTTCCTCAGCGCGCACGAGACGCAGGGCTTCGCGCGCTTGCAGGCGCAGGCGTGCGGGCTGCCCGTCCTCGCTTGGGATCCCGGCGGCTTCTGGCCCGACCCCGCCTACTTCCCGCACAAGGTCAAGTTCGCCCCGGTCACCTCCGTTCCCTTGTGGGATGAACGCTGCGGCGTCAGGTTCCGGAGTTACGAAGACTTCCCGCCGAAATTGGACGAGTTTTTACGGAAGCTCGACGGCGGCGAGTTCGCCCCGCGCGAGTTCGTGATGGAGAGCTTGACGCTTGAAAAGTGCGCGCTGAAATATGTCGAGCTCGCCGCGGAGGTGAAGGCCGCACTGTGAGCGGCCCTCGCACTGTTGCGCTTTAGAAGGTGAAGCGCAGTTGCGCTTCGACGCGCCGGTTACCTGCCGCCGGGTTGCCGCCCCCGAAACCGAAAGCGCCGGAGGAGGCGGTTGAGAAGCCGAAGAGCGGCGAACTGAGGTTGCCGACGGGAGCCGCCGCGTTCGTGTGGTTGAAGATGTTCTGCACGCGAAGACCGAGCGTCAGGCCGAAGCGCTTCGGCGCAGGACGCGCCGGGGCCGGGGCCGGTCGCGCGGGTTGAGAGGCGGTGCCCTGTGCGGACGCGGTGGGTCGTGTGGCCGCCGCCGGGGCCGCGTTTCGGGCGTCCGGCATGTCGCCGAAATTGAAAGTCTTGGAGGCCGTCAGCGTGACGGCGAAGAAGGCGGGCCCGTTGCCGAAGTTGCGCGGGACGAGCTGCTGGCCCGGCTCCGGGTTCGGGTCGAACGCGCCGAACTCGGTGACGACGACGCCGGGCTTCGAGAGGTCTGTGGCGAAGGCGGGCCGCTCGTTGAAGATGGTGTCGCCGTTCGCGTCGCGCCCGGTCGTGATGTTGAAGGGGCGACCGGAGAAGGCGAGCACGAACGGGCTGAGGCGGATGCCGAAGGGCGCTCCGAACGAGCCGCCGACGAAGAAGAGATGACGCACGTCGACCGACGAACGACCGTACTCGCTCGACAGGTCGTAGCTGTTGGCGGGCAGCGTGTTGATGCCGTCGGTGTCGCTGCTCGCCTTGTTGAGCGTGTAGTTGGCGAAGAGCGTAAACCTGTCGTTGAGCCGGTTGTTGACGTTGATAATCAGTTGCCGCTGATTGAAGCGACCGCTCGACTCGTAGAGCAGCACGTTGTCGGGCGTGCCCAGTGGCCGGAGGCCGCTCTCCGGGTCGTCGGGCGCGAAGGTTCCGGGCACCGGGGCGTTAATGTTCCGCGTGCGAAACGAGTGGAGCACCCGCGTGGCGACGAAACTGATGGTCGCCGTCGTCCGGTGCGGCAGTTGCCGTTCGAGGCTGAAGGCCGCCTGCATCGTGTAGGGCTCGCGCAGGTCGTCGGCCACGCGCCTGATGGTCTGCGGCAGGCCGCCGAGTGAGGCCAGCAGGTCGGCTGAGGGAGCCTGCGGGAAGAGGTCGAGGACGGCAGGGTCGGAGACGAAAAACTGCCGCACGTTGATGCCGTTGTAGCGGCGCGCGATGAGCGTCGTGTTCTCAAGGAAGCGGTCGTAGAAGACGCCGAAGCCGCCGCG
>DASTQX010000086.1:0-15871 GCA_035761505.1 Pyrinomonadaceae bacterium | reverse complement strand
TAACTTTGAACCTTGAACTTTGAACTGTGAACTCTGTCATGAAAGAGCGAGACATCCAGCCGGGGAAGATTGAGCGCGTGGTGGTGCGCGGCGCAAACTGGGTGGGTGACGCGGTGATGACCGTGCCCGCGCTCAAGGGTTTGCGGCGCGTGCTGCCGGGCGCGCGCGTCACGCTGGCGACGCGGGCGTGGGCTGAAGGCATCTTCGCGGGCGCGGAGTTCGTTGACGAGTTGCTGTTGATTGACGGCTCGGCGCGCGGCTTGCGCTCGGTCTGGCGGCAGGCGCGCGCGTGGCGCGAGAAGCGTTTCGACCTCGCCCTCCTGCTGCCCAACGCCTTCGAGCCCGCGCTCGTGGCCTCGCTCGCGCGCGTCCCGCGTCGCGTCGGCTACGCGACCGACGGGCGCGGCTTCCTCCTCTCGAACCCTCTGCCCGTGCCGGAGTGGCGCGCGCACCGTCACGAAGTCTTCTACTACCTCAACGTCGTCGCCGAATTGGAGAAGATGTTGAAAGGCTCGTCCGACCTTGAAACTTATGAGCCGCAGCCAAGCCTCCGAGTCGCGGACGAGCGGCGGCGCGAGGCGCGCGAGTCCCTGCGGGCGCGAGGCGTCGGGCTCATCCGCCCGCTCGTCGCGCTCTGCCCCGGCTCGACCAACAGCCGCGCGAAGCGCTGGCCCGCCGAACGCTTCGCCGCGCTCGCCGACCGGCTGATGACCGACGCCGGGGCGGACGTGCTGCTCGTCGGCTCGCCGGAAGAGTCGGAGGTGTCGGAAACGGTCGCGGCTCGGATGAGCCGGAAGCCCTTCGTCTTAACGGGCGAGACGAGCCTCGCCGAGACGGTCGCGCTCCTGAGCGTCGCAGACCTGCTCGTCACCAACGACACCGGCCCGGCGCACGTCGCGGCGGCGGTCGGCTGCCCCGTCGTCGTCATCTTCGGCCCGACCAACCCTCTGACCACGCGTCCCTTCTCGCTGTCGGCGGAGGTGGTGCGCGAGCCGCCCGCGTGCGCGCCGTGCATGCTGCGCGAGTGCCCGATTGACCACCGTTGCATGACGGCCATCAACGCGGACGAAGTGTTCGCGCGCGCCGCCCGCGTGCTGAAAAAACGGACGAAGCTGGAGGCGGTGCGATGACGGAGAAGAAGCGGCGCGCGGTCTTCATTGACCGCGACGGGACGATCTCCGAAGAGGTCGGCTACGTCAACCACGTGACGCGTTATCGCGTCTTCCCTTTCGCGGCGGAGGCCGTGCGCGTGCTGCACGAAGCGGGCTGGCTCGCCATCCTCGTGACGAATCAGGCGGGCGTGGCGCGCGGCTACTTCAAGGAAGAACTGGTCGGCGAAGTCCACGGCCTGCTCGCGCGCGAACTTGAGCGCGAAGGCGCGCGGCTCGACGCCATCTATTATTGCCCGCATCATCCGTCCGTGGGCGAGCCGCCGTACCGTCAGGACTGTGATTGCCGCAAGCCCCGCCCCGGACTCATCCATCGCGCGGCCTCGGAGTTCGGCCTCGACCTCTCGGCCTGCTGGATGGTCGGCGACCGCTACGGCGACACGGAACTGGCGCGCAACGCCGGAGTCCGCTCCGCCCTCGTCCTCACGGGCTACGGGCGCGGCGAACTCGAACACCAGAGCCACACTTGGCGGCATCGCCCCGACCTCGTCGCCGAAAACCTGCTCGAAGCGGCGAAGGAGATTGTTAAAGTGATAAGAGATGAGTGATAAGTGATAAGAGAATGACAACTCTTTTCTTATCACTTATCACTCATCACTTATCACCCTTTCATTATGACGAGCGACCGGACAACATCGAGTGAGCGGCTGGCGGCGTTGGTGCGCGCGTTCGCGGGGCGGCGGGTGCTGGTGGTGGGCGATTTGGTGGCCGACCAGTTTCTGTTCGGCGAGATTAGCCGCGTCTCGCGCGAAGCGCCGGTGCTCATCCTGCGGCACGAGCGGACGGAGACCGTGCCGGGCGGCGCGGCCAACTGCGTGATGAATCTCGCGTCGCTCGGCGCGCGCGCGTCAATCGTCGGCGTGGTCGGCGCGGACGAGTCGGGGCGGACGCTGCTTGAGAAGCTCGAAGCGGCGGGCGTGGATTGCGGCGGCGTCGTCACGTCGCCCTCTCTGAAGACGACGACGAAGGTGCGAGTCCTCGCCGGTCAGGCGAACGCGCCGCGCCAGCAGGTGATTCGCGTGGACTACGAGGGCGGGCCTCTGTCGGACGAGGCGACGCTCGCCGATCTCTTCAGGCTCGTGCGGGAGAGAGAGTCGGAGGCCGAGGCCGTCATCGTCTCCGATTATAACTACGGCGTGGCGAGCCCTTCGGCGGTCGCGCATTTGCGCGAGGCGGCGGCGAAGGGCGCGCGGCCCTTCCTCGTGGATTCGCGTTTCCGGCTGCGCGACTTTGAAGGCTTCACCTCGGCGACGCCGAACGAGGAAGAGGTCGAGCACGTCCTGAGCCGGAGGCTCGAAGGCGAAGCGGCGCTCGAAGAGGAGGGCGAGCACTTGCGGCGCGAGTTGGGCTTCAAGGCGCTGCTCGTGACGCGCGGCAAGGACGGCTCGACGCTCTTTGAGGGCGGCGCGCGGCCCGTCCACATCCGCGCCGTCGGCTCGCTCGACGCGGTGGACGTGACGGGCGCGGGCGACACCGTGATTGCGACTTACGCGCTCGCCCTCGCCTCCGGCGCGACCTTCGAGGACGCCGCGCACCTCGCCAACTACGCCGGGGGCGTCGTCGTCATGAAACGCGGCACGGCCTGCGTCGCCCCTTCGGAACTGCTCGCCTCGCTCGGCGAAAATATCTGAGAGCGGACGAGGCTCAGAGCGTGAAAATAGGCGGCGGCGGCGCGCACCCGGTTTGAGCGCGGGGCCGGTTTCGTTTATCGTCTGACACTTATGAACCAGAGCGACGAGCAACAGAGGGCGGACGCCGCCACGCGCATCCTCGAACGCAACCGCGTCATCGCGCGCGTGGCGATTGCGCGCAAGAACGGCGCGCGCATCGTCTTCGCCAACGGCTGTTTCGACATCCTGCACGTCGGGCACGTCCGCTACCTCGAAGCCGCGCGCGCGCTCGGAGACCTGCTCGTCGTCGGCGTCAACGGCGACGAGCAGGTGCGCGCACTCAAAGGAGAGGGCCGCCCCCTCGTCCCCGAACGCGAGCGCGCCGAAGTCGTCGCCTCCCTGCGCGCCGTTGACCTCGTGACGATCTTCCACGAGCCGACCGTCGAGGCGCTTCTGCTCGCCGTCCGCCCCGACATCCACGCCAAAGGCACCGACTACACCGAGGAGACCGTGCCCGAACGCGATGTGGTACGATCCTTCGGCGGTCGCGTCCAGATCGTCGGAGACCCGAAAGACCACTCGTCCACGGAAATGGCAAGGAAGGTAAGCAGTGAGCAGTAAGCAGTGAGCAGTTAAAAACTCCTCTTACTGCTTACTGCTCACTGCATACTGCTTACTTCTGATGCGTATTCTCATCGTCAAACTCGGAAGCATCGGCGACATCGTGCATACGCTGCCGAGCCTCGCGGCCATCCGGCGGGCGCTGCCGAGGGCCGAAATTTCGTGGGCGGTGGAGCGGCGGGCGGCGGAAATTTTGCGAGACAACCCGGTTCTGAATCGCCTCATCGTAATCGACACGAAGGTGTTGAGGCGCTGGCCGGTGTCTGGGGAGACGCTGCTGGCACCGCGCCAGCAGTTGCGCCGGTTACGCGCCTCACCCTTCGACCTAGCCATAGATTTTCAAGGACTTCTTAAATCAGCGACCATCGCCCGCTTGTCGGGAGCGCCCCGCCGCTTCGGCTTCGGGCGCAGGTCTTTGCGCGAGCCGCCGAGCCGCTTTCTCCTCACGGGGACGGTCGAGGTTCCGCCGCGCACGCACGTCATCCGTAAAAATCTGGCGCTCGCTGCGGGCGCTCTCCGCATCCCCGTGCCCTCGGACGCGGGCGAGTTCGAGTTCCCCGTCCACGTCTCGCGCGAGGACGAGCGCGAGGCGGAAGGAATCGTCGAGCGCGCCGGGGAGCGGTTCGCTATCCTCAATCCCGGCGGCGGCTGGCCGACGAAGCTCTGGGACGCCGGGCGCTTCGGCTCTCTGGCCGACCAACTATTCGTCGGAGAGGGCTTGCGCTCCGTCGTCACCTACGGCCCCGGCGAGCGCGAGTTGGCCGAGCGCGTGGCGCAAGGCTCGCGGGCGGGCGCTGTCCTCGTCGCCTCGCCTTCGCTCAAAGGTTTCTTCGCGCTGGCGCGGCGCGCGTCCGTCTATGTCGGCGGAGACACCGGCCCGACGCACTTGGCCGTCGCCGCCGGGGCTCCGGTCGTCGGTCTCTTCGGCCCGACCGAGTGGTGGCGCAACGGAAGCCCACGCGCGGAGGACGTGTGCGTCGAGCGCAACGACATCGGCTGTCGCACCGACTGTCACCGGCGCGCGTGCTCAGAGTGGATTTGCATGGAGATTGAAGTCGAGCGCGTGGCGTCGGCGGTCGGGGAAAGACTGAGGCGGAGCGCGTCCAATATTTTGGACGCGCGCGAGGTACGAGCCGGTGGCGCGTAGGGGCGGGACGTGGGTGCAGCGCTGGCGCGTGCCGCTCGGCTTCGTGTGCGCGGCGCTCTTCATCGTCCTCGCCGAGCCGAAGCCTTTGACGCTCGCCGTCGGCGGCTTAGTCGCGCTCGTCGGGCTGGGCTTGCGCGCGTGGTCGGCGGGGCACATCCGCAAGAACGACGTGCTGGCCGTCTCCGGCCCTTACGCGCACACGCGCAACCCGCTCTACCTCGGAAGTTTTCTGCTGGGGCTCGGCTTCACGGTCGCCGCCGCCGCGAGCCCGTGGCACTTCCTGCTGTTCGCGGGACTCTTCGCCGCGCTCTTCTTGGGCATCTATCTGCCGGTGATGCGCGTCGAAGCGGCGACCCTCGCCGAGTTGTTCGGCGACCAATACCGGGAATACGCCAACCAAGTCCCGCTCCTCTTCCCGCGCCTCACGCCGTACCGGACGGCTGAGGGCGAGGGGACGAAGTTCGACGCCAGCCTCTATTTGCGTTATCGCGAGTACCGCGCGGCGCTCGGCCTGCTTCTGGCATGGGGTGTGCTTGCACTCAAAGCAGTTCTGGCAAGTCTGAGATAGCACATCACCGAAATTCAAAGTTTTTCCGAAAAAGCAGGGAGTCGGCCATGAATCCTCGAAGTATTCTCAGTCTCACGCTCGCGGCGACACTGTACGCTTTTGCACTCTTGCCGGTCGCTCTGGCAAAAGATACGCCTAAAGAGCGTACACCGTCGAAGCCCGCGGCCTCGATGCCCTTCGAGCCTCCGGAGCAACTCGTTTACGAAGGCGAGTTCTCGAAGATGCTCCTGCGCGGCATCAAGATCGCCGAGTTGCGCTTCAAGGCGACGCGCACCGCCGCGACGCCGACGACAACGCCCTCCGAGGCCGCCAACGCGACGGGCGCGACCGCTGCTCAGGCCGACGCGCAGCCCTCACTCGTCCCGCCGCAGATTCAGTTCACCAGCGACATCGAATCGAAGGGCTGGTTTAGAAAACTCTTCGGCATCAACTTCCGTTACCACGTCGAGACGACCGTCGAGCCGAGCACCTTCTCCGTGCTCCGCACGAGCAAGATAGACGAGCAGGGCAAGCGCGTGCGCACCAGCGAGGCCGTCTTCGACCACGCCGTCAAGAAAGTCGAGTGGACGGAGCGCGACCCGAACAACGCCGAGCAGCCGCCCCGCGTCGTCACCACCGCGCTCGAAGGGCCGACGCAGGACATCATCTCCGCCATCTACTTCCTGCGCACCATCCCGCTCACGCCGGGCCACACGTTCAATCTCGCTGTGAGCGATTCGGGCCGCGTCTATAACATCCCCGGCACGGTGACGAACGAGCGCAAGAAGATGAAGAGCGTGCTCGGCAAAGTCTCGGTCGTGCGCGTGGACATAGACATCTTTGGCCCCGACCGCCCCGTTCAGGGCAAGGGCAAGATGTCTCTCTGGGTCACGGACGACGAAAGCCGCATCCCCATCAAGGCCCGCCTCTCGCACGACATGGGCCAACTCGACATCACCCTCAAGAGCATCCAGAGGTAAAGTAAGGCAAAAGCCAAAAAGCGAAAGGCAAAAGTGGGAAGGCACATCGCCTCTTCACTTTTGCCTTTCGCCTTTTGGCTTTTGCCTTCTTCCGTATCGTGGTAGCTTTGACTCTCGTTTTGTCCATCCAACCACGGAGCAGCAACATTCGATGACGACCGCGCTGGTCATCCACGGCCACTTCTACCAGCCGCCGCGAGAGAACCCGTGGACTGATCTGGTCGAGCGCGAGCCGGGCGCGCAGCCCTTCCACGACTGGAACGAGCGCATCCACGCCGAGTGCTATCGCCCGAACGGCTACGCCCGCGTCGTTGACGCTTACGGGCGCGTCGAATCAATCGTCAACAACTACTCGAACCTCAGTTTCAACTTCGGCCCGACGCTGCTCGCGTGGCTCGAACGCCGTCACCCCGAAACCTACGCGCGCGTCGTCGAGGCCGACCGCGAGAGCGCGCGTCGCCGGGGCGGGCACGGCAACGCCTTAGCGCAAGGCTTTCATCATTCCATCCTGCCGCTCTGCAACGAGCGCGACCGGCGGACACAGGTGCGCTGGGGCGTCTCGGACTTCCGCCTCCGCTTCGGGCGCGAGCCGGAATCGCTCTGGCTCCCTGAGACGGCCTGCGACGCCGCGACCTTAGAGACGCTCATCGAAGAGGGCTTGCGCTACGTCATCCTCTCGCCGTTTCAGGCCGAGCGCGTGCGGCCCGTCGGCGCGGAAGTTTGGACGACGGTCGTGGACGGGAGCGTTGACCCGACGCGCCCCTACAAGTTCTTTCACCGCGACGGCACGGGCCGCTCGCTCGCCGTCTTCTTCTACGACGGCGCGCTTGCGCGCGGCATCGCCTTCGAGGGCTTGCTCGCTTCGAGCCGCGTCCTCCTCGACCGTTGCGAGCGCGCCGCCTCTCCGCACGGCACGCAACTCGTCCACGTCGCCACCGACGGCGAGAGTTACGGCCATCACTATCGCTGGGGCGACCGTTGCATCGCCTACGCCTTAGAGACCGAGGCCGCACGCCGTGGCTTCCGCGTGACCAACTACGGCGAATTTCTGGACGAGCACGAGCCCGCTTACGAAGTCGAAATCGGACGAGGGCCGCACGGCGAGGGAACGGCTTGGAGTTGCGCGCACGGCTTGGGGCGTTGGAGCCGCGATTGCGGCTGCCACGCCGGAGCGCCCGAAGGCTGGACGCAGAAGTGGCGCGCGCCCCTTCGCGCCGCGCTCGACTTCCTCCGCGACGACGCCGCGCGCAAGTTCGAGGAGGCGGGCGGCGAACTCTTCCGAGACCCCTGGGCCGCGCGCGACGCCTACGTCGAATTGCTCAACGGTCGCACCGCCTCGCGCGAAGCCTTCCTCCGCCGACACGCCCCGCGCCCTCTGGACGAAGCCGAGCAGGTGCGCGCGCTCTCCCTGCTCGAATCGCAGCGCTGCGCGATGGTCATGTACACGAGTTGCGGCTGGTTCTTCAACGACATCTCCGGCATCGAGACGGTGCAGGTGCTCCGCTACGCCGGGCGCGTCGTCGAGCTTCTGGACGAACTCGAACTCTCGCCGCCCGGCGCGCGGTTCCTCGAAATCCTCTCCGCAGCCGAGAGCAACCTCCCCGCGCAAGGGAACGGCGCGGACATCTTCCGCCGCACCGTCGAGACTTCGCGCGTCACGCCGCAGCGCGTCGCCGCGCACCTCGCCATCTGCAACTTAATCGAGAAGGAAGAGGCCGCCGAGTGCGAGCCCGCCGGGTACGCTTACCGCAAAGACGATTTCCAGATGCGCCGCCACGGGCGCGTGACCTTAGCGACCGCGCGGCTCACGCTCGAAGCCCCGGCGACCGGCAGGCGGCATGAATTTTCTCTCGCCGCCATGCACTTCGGCGACGTTGACTATTACTGCGCGCTCAAGCCCTCGAACGGCGCGGAGAGTTTCGCCGCGTCCGCCGAAAAGCTCTGGTCGCAGTTCCGCACGGCTTCGCTGCCGCGCCTGCTCCGGCTCGCGCAGGACGAGTTCGGCCCCGGCGAGTTCGGCCTCGAAGCCCTTCTGCCCGGAGGGCAAGGGCAACTCTCCGAGAGCGTCTTCGGCAAGCTCGTTCGCCGCTTCCTCGAAGAGTACGAATACCTTTACGAAGAGAACCGCCGCGTCGTCGAGCGCCTTCAGGAGATCGGCTTTCACCCTCCGGCTGAGTTGCGCGCCGCCGCCGAGTTGACCATCAGCCGCCGCCTCGAAGCGGAGTTGCGCGCGCTCCGGCACGGCGCGGGCGATTACGCCAGAGCGCTCGACCTTGCGAGCGAAGCCGCGCGCCGTGGCTTCCGCGTCAACCGCGCCTCCGTGAGCCGGATTTACGAAGAAACTTTGACGGGCGCGGCCCGCCTCGTCCTCGCCGACCCGACCCGCGAGAAACTACAGGCGGCGCTCGCGCTCGTCGCCCTCGGCAGAAAGCTTGGGCTCGAAGCGAACCTCGAATGCGCGCAGGAGGCCGTCTATGAAGCCCTCACGGGCGATGGCCGCGCCTCCGCCGAGATGCGCGAACTCGGCGACCTCCTCGGCCTCGCGCCCTCCGTCCTCGCGCCGCGCGAATGCGCCGGGACAGACGACGAGCAGGCGGCGGCGGAAGAAATGATGAACGCGGAGTGATGAAGGCTTGAACGAGACTATCAGTTACCCGACCGTCCACCCTTCGGAGTTGGAGCGCCTGCTGACGCTGCGCGCGACCGACCCGCACTCGATGCTCGGCGCGCACCCCGCGCCGCAGGGCGTCATCGTCCGCGCCTACCGTCCCGACGCCGAGCGCATCGAACTCCTCGTCGAAGGCGAAGAATCGCGCCCGATGTTCCGCTCGCATCCCGCCGGGTTCTTCGAGCTACTCGTCGAAGGCCGCGTCCAACTCTTCCCCTACACCCTGCGCGTCTCGTACCGCGACGGCAACACGTACACCTTGCGCGACCCTTACGCCTTCATGCCCACGCTCGGCGGCTTCGACGAGCATCTCTTCAACGAGGGTCGCCACTGGCGTTGTTACGAGAAGCTCGGCGCGCACGTCCGCGCGCTCGGCTCGGTGCGCGGCGTCTCGTTCGCCGTCTGGGCTCCGCACGCCGACGGCGTGAGCGTCGTCGGCAGCTTCAACAACTGGGACGGGCGGCTCCATCAGATGCGCAAGCTCGGCTCTTCGGGCATCTGGGAGATTTTCGTCCCCGACCTCGGACAGGGCGAACTCTACAAGTACGAGATTCACCGGCGCGGCTCGCTCCCCTTCCTCAAGGCCGACCCTTACGCGCTCTACTCCGAAGTCCCGCCCGCCACCTCCTCCATCGTTTACGAGCCGAGCTACCAATTCACCGACGACGAATGGATGAGCAAGCGGGCGCGGGCCGACCACCTCCGACAGCCCTTGTCCATCTACGAAGTTCACCTCGGCTCTTGGCGGCGCATCCCCGACGAGGGCAACCGTCCTTTGACTTACCGCGAGACCGCGCCCGCGCTCGCCGACTACTGCCGCGAGATGGGCTTCACGCACGTCGAATTTCTTCCCCTTAAAGGCCACCCTTACGGCGGCTCTTGGGGCTATCAGGTGTCGAGCTACTACGCGCCGACGGCCCGCTACGGCACGCCCGACGACCTGCGCTTCCTCATAGACTACCTGCACCACGCGGGCGTCGGCGTCATCATGGACTGGGTTCCCGCGCACTTCCCGAAAGACGCTTGGGCGCTCGGACGTTTTGACGGGACGGCGCTCTACGAACATCAAGACCCGCGACTCGGCGAGCACCCCGACTGGGGCACTTACATCTTCAACTACGGGCGCAACGAGGTGCGCAACTTCCTCATCGCCAACGCGCTCTTCTGGCTCCGCGAGTGCCACGTGGACGGCCTCCGCGTGGACGCCGTGGCCTCGATGCTCTACCTCGACTACAGCCGCAGCGAGGGCCGCTGGGTTCCCAACAAGTTCGGCGGGCGCGAGAATCTGGAAGCCCTCTCTTTCATCCGCGAACTCAACGACGTGGTGCACTCCGAGCAGCCCGGCGTCCTGATGATCGCCGAAGAGTCAACCTCTTGGCCGCTCGTCACGAAGGGCACGGATCAGGGCGGCCTCGGCTTCGACTTCAAGTGGAACATGGGCTGGATGCACGACACGCTCGAATACTTCAAGCGCGACCCGCTCGTCCGCCGCTACTTCCACAACATGCTCACCTTCGGCCTCACCTACGCGTGGAGCGAGAACTTCATCCTCCCCTTTTCGCACGACGAAGTCGTCCACATGAAGGGCTCGCTTCTGAACAAGATGCACGGCGACCGCGCACAGAAGTTCGCCAACCTCCGCGCGCTCTACGCCTACATGTGGGCGCACCCCGGCAAGCAGCTCCTCTTCATGGGCGGCGAACTCGGCCAGTGGCGCGAGTGGAGCGAGGAGCGCAGCCTCGACTGGCATCTGCTCGACGAGCCGGAGCACGAAGGCGTTCGCGCCCTCGTCCGCGACCTCAACCGCCTTCACCGCGAGCGCGCCCCGCTCCACGAATCGGACGTGACGCCCGAAGGCTTCCGCTGGCTCGACGTGGACAACGCGCTCGAAAACGTCGTCGCCTTCCTCCGCCTCGCGCCCGCGGGCGGCCAGTCAATCGTCTGCGTCTGCAACTTCTCCGCCATCGCGCGCCCCGGCTACCGCCTCGCGCTCCCCGCGCGCGGCACGTATCATCCGGTTTTGAACACCGACGCCGCCGACTACGGCGGCAGCGCCTCAGTCCCCGTCCGAGCCTTCGACGCCGAAGAGCAGCCCCAACACCACGAGCCCTTCTCCGCTCTCCTCGACCTCCCCCCGCTCTCGACTCTATGGTTTGAAGTTCCCCCGCCCGGAATCGCCAACGGCCCCACCCCCGCCGCTGCTAAAGGACAGACGACGCGCAAGGGCCGCAAGTCATCAACCAAAAAGAGGACGACCGAGCCGCCCGCGAAGCGACGAACGAGGAGCAGGAAGACTGAGCAGAGCGACGCCTAATCCCTCTTCCCCCGAAGCGCCGGAGGGACGCCCAATCAGCGGCCCCTTCATCATCGGCCACCGAGGCGCTTCGGCCCACGCGCCGGAGAACACCCTCGCGGCCTTCGACCTCGCGCTCGACGAACGGGCCGACGGCGTCGAGTTCGACGTGCGCCTCTCGCGCGACGGCGTGCCCTTCATCATCCACGACGCCACCCTCAAACGCACCGCCCGGCGCGCGGGCCGCGTCGAGTCCCTCTCCGCCGCCGAACTCCTCGACACCGACGCCGGGACTTGGTTCAACCTCCGCTTTCCTTCGCTCGCCCAAGAGAGCTTCGCCCGCGAGCGCATCCCCACGCTCGCCCAAGTCTTCGAGCGTTGCGGCCCGCGCGCCGCGCTGCTCTACGTCGAGCTGAAGTGCGACGACTCTTCCGCTTACGCGACGCTCGCCGCCTCGGTCGTCCGCCTCGTCCGCGAGCACGAACTCGCCGCGCGCGCCGTCGTCAAGTGCTTCGCGCACGAAGCCATCCGCGAGGTCAAACGCCTCGACCCGCGCATCCGCACCGCCGCGCTCTTCGAGCCGAAGCTCTCGCGCCCCTACCTCTCGCCGCGCAAGATCGTCGCCCAAGCCCTCGCCTGCGGCGCGGACGAAATCTCCCTGCACCACACGCTCGCGCGCCGCACGGTCGTCGAAGCCGCCCGCCGCCACGGCCTCGAAACCCTGACGTGGACGGTTGACACGCCCTCTTGGCTCAGACGCGCGCGCGCCCTCGGCCTCCGCGCCGTCTTCACTAACCGCCCGGCCTCGATGCGCGCGGCGCTCGCCGCACTTGAGGCTGCGAACTAAGCCGGGTTGAGTTACTTTAAAGCCTTCTCCGAATGAAGCAGACCGAGCCGCCCACCGACAAGATTTACGCGCGCCCGCCGCACCTGCTCATCCACCAGCGCGGCGGTCGTCGCCTGCGCTGGTCGAGCGAGGCGCGCTCCGACTACGGCGCGCTCTTCCTGCTCGAAGGTCGCCTCCGATGGAAGTCTTCCGGCGGCGACGATGCCGAAGAAGGCGAACTCGAAGCGGGCGGCGCGCTCCTCGCCTCGCCCGGCGAGAGCTTCAATGCGACGGGCGCGGGCCGCACCTCGTTTATCTCGCTCGTGCTCGCGCCCGTCTATGTCCTCGACTGTGCCGTCCGCGCGCGGCTGATGCGCGCCGACGCCTTCGTCACCTTCCGCCTCCGCGCGGTCGAAGGCGACGAACGGCTCGCGCGTCTCGCGCGCGACCTCTCCGAAGAGTTGTCGGAAGAGGCCGCCGGGCAGGAGTTGGTGGTCGGCGCGCTCGTCGAGCAGACGCTCGTCCACCTCCTGCGCCGCTACGCCAACGCGCGTCGCTCCGACCAGCTCGAACTCTCCCGCGCCGGGCTCGTCGACCGCCGCATCCGCCGCGCCGTCGAGCTGATGCACGCGCGCCTCGAACGCGACCTCCCGCTCGAAGAGCTGGCGTCGGCGGCGCACCTCTCGCCCTTCCACTTCGCGCGCCTCTTCAAGAAGCTCACCGGCGCGACGCCGCACTCCTACCTCGCCGCCCTCCGCGCCGCGCGCGCACAGGCGCTCCTCTCCGAGACCGACCTCTCCGTCACCGAGGTCGGCGCGCGCGTCGGCTACGGCAGTTCCAGCCACTTCGCCAAAGCCTTCCGTCAGGCCACCGGCATCTCGCCCCGCGACTTCCGCCGCGCCCTCGTCCGCCGCTGAGCGCAAGTCTCGCCCGCTCCGCGCGTTCCTCCCACGACAAGGGGAATCGTGAACCGGCCACGCGCCTGACAGAAAGGATTTTTAAAGTTATGAAGCGTCTCTCTCTCAGAATCGCCGCCGCGCTCCTGACCTTCGTCGTCGGCGTCGGCGCGACCGTCGCGCTCGTCAGGAACAAGGAAGTCACCGACCCGGCCCCCGCGCCGCCCGTGGAGAAATCCGACGGGGAGACTCTGGAGATGGTCTTCGTCCTCGACACGACGGGCTCGATGGGCGGCTTGCTCGAAGGCGCGAAGCAGAGGATTTGGGGCATCGTCAACGAGGTCATGCAGACGCCCTCGAAGCCCTCAGTCCGCGTCGGCCTCGTCGCCTACCGCGACACGGGCGACGCTTACGTAACGCAAGTCTTGCCGCTCACCAACGACCTCGACAAAGTCTACACGACGCTCATGGACTACCGCGCCGAAGGCGGCGGCGACTGGGCCGAGAACGTCCGACGCGGCCTCGCCGACGGCGTGACGCGCGCCGGTTGGTCGCCCGACTCCGCGAACTCCTCGCGCATCATCTTCCTCGTCGGCGACGCCCCGCCGCACGACGACTACCAGCACGAGCCCGACACGCTGGCGACGACCGCCGAGGCCGTCCGCGCCGGGATGGTCGTCAACACCATCCAGTGCGGCGACTCCGCCGACACGCGCCGCGCGTGGCAAGAGATCGCGCGCCGGGGCGAGGGCCAGTACTTCGCCATCGCGCAGGACGGCGGCGTCCGCACCATCGCCACGCCTTACGACGCGCGCCTCTCCGAACTCGGAGGCCGTCTCGGCGCGACTTTCATGGCCTACGGCGGCGGCCCCGGAACCGCGGGCATCGGCCACCGCCAGAAGGCCGCCGAAGATCAGGCCAGAGTCGAGACGCGCGTCTCGATGAACGCCTCCGCGCCCGCCTCCGCCGAGCGCGCCGTCAACAAGGCGCTCAACAAAGACGCCTACATCGGCGACCTCCTGCAATCGGTCGAGAACGGCACGCTGAAGCTCGACTCGGTGAAGGAAGAAGACCTCCCCGACGAACTCCAGAAGCTCTCGCCCGCCGAGCGCCAGAAGGAGGTCGCGCGCCGCCTCGCCGACCGCCGCAAGGTGCGCGAAGAGATCGTCGCCCTCTCCAAGAAGCGCGACGAGTTCATCGCCGCCGCACGCAAAAAGGCTTCTCCCTCCCAGTCCGGCTTCGACACCGCCGTCGCCACCGCCCTCAAACAGCAGATGGCGCGCAAGAAGAAGTAGGAGATAGTCGGCCCCGCCGGCTTTGAAGCCCTCGAAAGGCGCGGGAGAAGTGAGCCCACGGTTTACGCCGTCGGCTCACTTCTCCCGCGCCTTCCGCGCTGGCGAACTGTTTACTCTTCCGAAAAGCAATCCCACGGCCTTAAAGCGCAAGATATGACAAGACGCGCGGCGCGGGCGTCCGGTATGCTCGACCGAACATCTTGAAGGAGACTATCTAAACGTGTCAGTCGAGAAGAATACGGAAATCGCCCCGGCGAAGGGGAAACTTGGCGTGCTGCTCGTCGGCTTGGGCGCGGTCAGCACGACCTTCATCGCGGGCGTCGAGGCGATCAAGAAGGGCTTGGCCGAGCCCGTCGGCAGCGTCACGCAGATGGGCACCATCCGCCTCGGCAAGCGCACCGACAACCGCTCGCCGCTCATCAAGGAGTTCGTCCCGCTCGCCGACCTCAAAGACCTCGTCTTCGGCGCGTGGGACATCTTCCCCGACTCGGCCTACGAGGCCGCGATGCACGCGGGCGTCCTTGAGAAAGAACTGCTCACGCAGCTCAAGACCCCGCTCCAGAAGATTAAGCCGATGCCCGCCGTCTTCGACCAGCACTACGTCAAGCGCCTCAACGGCGACAACGTCAAGGAGGGCAAGGACAAGTTCGAGCTGGCCGAACAGCTCATCGAAGAGATCGCCGAGTTCAAGCGCAAGAACAAGTGCTCGCGCCTCGTCATGGTCTGGGCCGCCTCGACCGAAATCTTCCTGAAGCCCCACGCCGTCCACAAGACGCTCAAGTCCTTCGAGCAGGCGATGCGCGACAACCACAAGGCCATCGCGCCCTCGATGGTCTACGCCTACGCCGCGCTCAAGTCGGGCGTGCCCTTCGCCAACGGCGCGCCGAACCTGACCGTGGACATCCCGGCGATGCGCGAACTCGCCAACCAGAACAACGTCCCCATCTGCGGCAAGGACTTCAAGACCGGCCAGACCTTGATGAAGACCATCCTCGCGCCGGGACTCAAGTCGAGGATGCTCGGCCTCCACGGCTGGTACTCGACCAACATCCTCGGCAACCGCGACGGCGAAGTCCTGGACGACCCCGAATCCTTCAAGACGAAGGAGGAGTCGAAGCTCTCCGTGCTCGAATACATCTTCCAGCCGGACGTGTACCCGGCGCTCTACAAAGACTTCTCGCACGTCGTCCGCATCAACTACTACCCGCCGCGCGGCGACAACAAAGAGGGCTGGGACAACATAGACATCTTCGGCTGGCTCGGCTACCCGATGCAGATCAAGATTGACTTCCTCTGCCGCGACTCCATTCTGGCCGCGCCGCTCGTCTTAGACCTCGCGCTCTTCCTCGACCTCGCGCAGCGCGTCCAGATGAAGGGCATACAGGAGTGGCTCTCCTTCTACTTCAAGTCGCCGCAGACCGCGCCCGGCCTCTACCCCGAACACGACATCTTCATCCAGTTGATGAAGCTCAAGAACACGCTCCGCCACCTGCGCGGCGAAGACCTCATCACGCACCTCGGCCTCGAATATTACGACTGAGCCGGGCGGCGTCTGACGCCTCGGAACGAAAATTTTAAAGGCGCGGCGGGCAACCCGTCGCGCCCTTAATTTTCGCCGGGTTGCCTGCCTCGACAAGCGCTGCGCGGCGGATACGCTTTGCTACACCGCGCCCGCTCGCTCCGACGTTTCCGTGCGTCTCGGCCCTTCAAAATTTTGAACCGCAACGCTAATTGTCAGCCCCTCGCTGCCGGAAAGTGTCACCCCGAAAAATTTCTTCCCGCGCCCGCCGAAGGAGCCGCGCCTTTTCTTTGGCGCACA
>DASTQX010000085.1:0-32037 GCA_035761505.1 Pyrinomonadaceae bacterium | reverse complement strand
AGGTGTCATAAACGCATCTTGTCGGGTCGCGACTCCCTCAAAAAGTGTTGTTTTCGTGGGTCTGTGACGCGTGTGCGGCGACTACCTTGGCCTTCATAACCCCAAGGTCGGGAGTTCGAGTCTCCCCCCCGCTACCAACTTCTCTTTAAGTCACAGCAATTTATGAGGCCGCAGCGGATAGATATTCTGCTGCGGCCTCAAACTTTGTCGTGATCGGCAACCCACACGCAAAGGTGAACCCCTCTCTTTCATCCTTAGTTGAAGTCATTAGCGCCGACTTAGTGCCCGGCGAGTGCTACTGTATTTAACGCCCGCGTAAATTGCGCTTCACGGTTTCATCACATTCAAACTCGACCGGCGGATGCGTCCGTATTCGTACAGCCTTGGACGGACGCGTTTGAATATAAGGTGTTTCCCCCACATGACATTAGATTTAAACGCCCCCGCCGCCCTCCGCTGGCGGCGGATCAGAGGGAGTTGTGTCGGGCGACTTTTAAGCTCTGAGGGTGCGGCGCGGGCGGCTTTGGCGAGCGCGAGGTTTGGGAGGCCAGGGTCGGGATGAGCGGGGCACGCGGCAGGCTGGCCGCCGTTGGCGGCTCGGAGGACAAGGAGGGCGATTGCGTCATCCTCAAGGGGTTCGTCCGGCTCGCAAAGG
This sequence comes from Pyrinomonadaceae bacterium, assembly GCA_035761505.1. Classification (GTDB taxonomy): domain Bacteria; phylum Acidobacteriota; class Blastocatellia; order Pyrinomonadales; family Pyrinomonadaceae; genus JAIVJM01. The sequence continues at coordinate 31,382 of DASTQX010000085.1, read as the reverse complement.
GGGCGAAGGCGCGCATTGTAGTGATGACGGTGGCGACCGACCACCCCGCCGAAGCGGGGCGCGAATACAAGAGCGTCTTCCGGCGTCTCGGCGTGGACGAGACGGAGGCGGTGGACGTATCCGCGCGCGAGGATGCGGGGGAGCCAGAGGCGCTTGAGAAGATCAGGCGGGCGACCGCGCTTTACTTCACCGGCGGCGACCAGCTCCACATCACCTCCCTGATGGGCGGCCCGGAGATGCAGAAGCTCATCCACGAGCGCCACGCGAAGGGCTTGCTCATCGGGGGGACGAGCGCGGGCGCGGCGATGATGTCGAACTCGATGATCGTCGGCGGGGGTGCCGAAGAGAATCCGCGCGTCGAGGCCGTGAGGATCGGGCCGGGCATGGACTTGCTCGTCGGGGCGATGATTGACACGCACTTCTCACAGCGGGGCCGCCACGGGAGATTGCTCACGGCGGTCGCGCACTACCCGCAAGACCTTGGGCTGGGGAATGACGAGAACACCGCGCTTGTCGTCGAAGGGAACGAGTTCGAGGTGATCGGCGAGGGCGCGGTGACGGTCATGGACGCGGGCGCGATGAGTTACACCAACCTGCCTTACGCCGGGGAGTGCGAAGGGCTCGCCCTCTACAACGTGAGCGTTCACGTGCTGCCAGCCGGGTACAGGTTCGACCTCGGCAACCGCGAGCCCCATGTCCCCGAAGACAATAAGACTCCGAAGAAGAACAGGGTTTGAGATGCAGACTCCGCGGGGAAGCGCTCCTAAACGAACAAGGGAAAGTGATGAGAATCGAGAGAATCTGCACCCTCACCGGGCCGAACGTCTACACCTACCGCCCTGCCCTCCTGATGAGGCTCGACCTCGAAGACCTCGCCGAACGGGAGAGCCGAGAGCTTGAAGGCTTCGACGAACGCTTGCTCGAACTGCTGCCTTTTTCTGCGTCATCTCAACTGACGCGATAGTCTCGCTTCGACGAACGCTTGCTCGAACTGCTGCCCGGCCTCCACGAGCACACCTGCTCGAAAGGCCGCCGGGGCGGCTTCGTCGAACGCCTCCGGGAAGGCACTTACTTCGACCACGTCGTCGAGCACGTCGCGCTTGAGCTGACGAACCCGGCGGGCGTGCCCGTCTCGCACGGCAAGACGCGCTACGCGGGCACGCCCGGCGTCTACAACGTCGTCGTCGAGTACAAGGCGGAGAAGGCGATGGAATAGCTCGTGCGGGTCGCCGTCGAGCTGGTCGAGGCGCTCATCAACAGCGAGGCTTACCCACTCGAAGAGAAGTTGCGTGAGGCGCGCCGCTTCGTCGCCCGCCACGAGTTGGGGCCGAGCACGCGCGCCATCGTCGAAGCCGCCGAGCGCCGCAACATCCCCGCCTTCCGCGTCGGGCCGGACAGCCTCGTCCAACTCGGCTACGGCACGCACCACCGCTTCATCCAAGCCGCGATGTGCGACCGCACGAGCGCCGTCGGAGTCGAGATCGCCGGAGACAAGGAGTTGACGAAGCGAATGCTCGAACAGGTCTCGATCCCCGTCCCGCGCGGCGTGGTCGTCGAGACGGAGGAAGAAGCGCTGGCCGCGCTCAGAAGCGTAGGCGCGCCCGTGGTCGTCAAGCCTCCGGACGGGCGGCAGGGTCTCGGCGTCTCTCTCAACCTCTCGACGCCCGAAGAAGTCCTGCTCGCTTTCCGCATCGCGCGCGAGTATTCACGGCACGTGCTCGTCGAAGAGTTATTCGAGGGGCGCAACTACCGCGTGCTCGTCGTCGGGGGCGAGATGGTCGCGGCGAGCGAGCGCACGCCCTGCGGCGTGACCGGCGACGGCGCGCGGCGGCATCACGCGGCGGGGCTTGGGCTACGACTGGTCTGACATCGCCGTAATAACCAACATCCGTCCCGACCGCATCGGGCAGGACGGCATCGAGACTCTGGACGACCTCGTCTACATCAAGTCGCTCGTCGCGGAGCGCGTGCGCGACGGCGGGACTCTCATCTTGAACGCCGACGACGAAGAGGCGTCGCGCCTTTTGGAGATTCCGCGCGTCGCCGATGGCGAGAAGAGGGTCGTCTACTTCTCCGTCCACGAAAACCATCTTTTGATTAAACGCCATCTCGACGAAGGCGGAACGGCCTACTTCGTGCGCGGCAGCTGGGTCGTCGAAGCCTTGGGGCGGGAGGAGCAGCGCGTGCTGGAAGTCGCGTCCGTGCCGGCGACGATGGCGGGGACGGCGGAATATCAGGTGTCGAACATGCTGGCGACGGACTGAGCGTGGAAGTCTGAAACCTGCTCCCGGCTCTCGGCGAGCCGCCGCCGGTTTTTAGCGTTCAATCGCGATGCCCCACGGGCCGTCTCCGGCCTTGATGTTCTTCAACACGCGGTTCGTCTGCGTGTCTATCACCGAGACTTCGTTGGAGAGGCTGTTGGCGGCGTAGAGCTTTTTGCCGTCGGGCGTGACGGCCAAGCCCCAGACGCGCTGGCCGACGGGGATGGTCGCCAGAACCTCGAAGCTCACGGCGTCGAACACGACGACGGTGTTCCCCCTGCCCGTGGCGACGTAGATGCGCCGCCCATCATTAGAGACGACGATTCCCATCGGCTTGACGTTCCCCGTTCCGGGGACTCTGAAGTTGTGGATGACCCTGTGTGCGCCGGTGTCTACGACGGAGACGATGCGCCCGATCTCGGCGGTCACGTAGGCGCGCGCGCCGTCCGGCGAAAACGCCGTATCACGGGGCCGCGCGCCGACCATGAAGGTCTGGACGACACGGTTCTCCCGCGTGTCAATGACGGAGACGGTGTTACTCGTCTCGGCGGTCACATAGACCCAGCGCCCTTCGGGGCTGATGGTGACGCCTTCCGGCTCGATGCCGACGACGAGCGTGGCGAGGAGTCGTCCGGTGTCCACGTCCGTCACCGAGGCCGTCCCCGCGTCCTCGTTCGAGGCGTAGAGGCGCGCGCCGTCGAGGCTGACGGCGAGCTGTTCGGGGTCGGAGCCGACTTCATACTTCTCCACCACCTCGCCGCTCTCGACATCAATCGCCGCGATCTTATTCTCTGCGGCGTCGTAATCCTTCCCCGAAGGAGTGCTCAAAGCGGCGTACACGCGGCTGCCGTCGGGACTCAGGCGAACGCCGCGCGGCCTCGCCCCGACACGGATGGTGGAGAACACCTCGTCCGTCGCCGTATCAATGACCGTGATCGTGCCGTCGCGCTCGTTCGTGACGTAGGCGAGCGGCCCGCGTGGCCGCGCCGAGCAGGCGCAGAAGAGCGCCACGGCGAGCGCGCAGGTGAATAACAGACTCACGGTGTTTCTTTTCGTCATCAGCCCCCACGCGCCGTCAAACGTCCTCCCCTTTCTCGCGCAAGATCGCCCCGGCTGCGAGAGCGGAAGTGCACCCGGCACTCGCGCTATTTCAACGTGTAGAGGTAACTGGCGATGTCGCGCGCGTCCTGCTCGCCGACGCCGAGAGTTGGCATGGCGGTCAGAGGGTCAACCGCGTGCGGGTCTCGGAGCCAGCGGATCATGTTGTCCGGCGAGTTCGTCAGGACGCCCGCGATGTACGTGCGGCTTGCGATTCTGTCCAGCGGCGGGCCGACGAGCGAGTCGGCCCCTTCGATGCCGGGGATCGTGTGGCACGTGTGGCAACCGTAGTGACCAATCTTCGCACGACCGCGCGCGGGGTCGCCGCCCGTCATCCGCGCCGCCGCGCGCTCGGCCTCTCCTCCGCCCCCGCAGGACGCGACGGCGAAGAGCACCGCCGCGAACGCGCCCGCCGCGAACAGCTTGACCCTCTCTCCCGCTCCGCGCCCGTTTAGCATCCGCCTCGCAAACCTCACCCCTGAACTCCCGTCACGTCTCGGCCCGCGCCGCCGCGCCCTCGCGCTTCAGAACCCTCCGCTCAGACTCGCGCATCCAGCCCGCGCAGAGGGCGAGCCCGGCTAAGATGTAGACCAGCCCCGCCGGAACCCACATGATGAGCCCGCCGAGTTGCTGGTCTTCGAGGGCCGAAAGCCCCCAAGACCGCGTGGTCTCGTTGTAAGCGGGATACAGAACCCCCCGCGCGAACGTGATGAGCGCGCCGAGCACGCCGCTGTGCACCGAAGTCGTGAAGAGGTAGAGCACCGCCGTCCCGTAACCCATCAACCCCTGTGGCCCGTGGATGAGCGCCCACCAGAAGAGGAGCGCCGAGCCGAGGAAGCAGACGTGTTGCAGCGTGTGCACGAGGTCGCTGCGGAGCGTCGCCTCGAACAACGCGGGCGCGTGCCAGACCCACAGCGCGACGGCGTGCAGGCTCCACGCCGCGAGCGGGTTCGTCAACGCGCGCCAGAGGCGCTGAAACCACGCGGCCTTGCCCCACCCCCCGACTCGCCGCGCCGCGCCGACGGGCAATGCCCACAAGAACGCGACCACCGGGCGGCCCAGCACGACGAGCGGCGCGGCGACGAGCATCAGGACTTCGTGCTGCGTCATGTGCGCCGAGAAGAGCACCTCGCCCAGAGGGTGCAGAGGGCTCACGAGCGCGACGAAGAGCGCGAGCCACCCGCCCGCGTAAGCCCAAGCCTCCCAGCGTCGAATCCCGCCCCCTCTCCCGGCCCCGCGCCAGAGCCTCCTCACGCCCCGCACGTAGAGCCAGCCTGAGAGCGCGAGCCCCGCGACGACCAGCGGGTCTAACCCCCATGTGTAAATGAGATCGCCGACCTTGTGCGGCTTCCCGTCGTGCGCCGAAGCGAAATCAAAAGTAAAAAGGCCAAAGGCAAAAGAAAGGAGACAGGGGACAAAACTCTGGCGCGCCTCCGTCTTTACTTTTGCCTTCCGCCTTTTGCCTTCTGCCTTCATCTTTCACACGGGCCATAAACGAAAATGGGAAGCCACTGCGCGACGACGACGAGCGCGGTCAGGACGCTAATCAGGACGCCGACGGCGGCCATGAAGCTACTGCGCGGGATGATTCCCGCCCCCTCATCTTCCCAACTGCCGCCCGCGCGCCGCCAGTTGCGCCCGGAGAGCAGCCCCGCGCCGACCGTCACGACGAGCGCAAGGAGCGCCACCAGATGCAAGGCCCATTCGCGCCCCGCGCCGCACGCCCACAGCACGAGCGCGTAGTTGACCTGCAACTGCGTGAGCGCGGCCAGCGGCCCCGCGAGCACTCCGGCCCACAGTGCCGCGGGCGCTGCGCCCTCCTTGAAATCTTTGACGGCGTCGGAGCCCACTTCGGAAACCCTTACCTCACATGAAGCGCGGCGCGAGGTAAATGACCGCGTAGAGCGGCAGCCACATCGCGACGACGAAGTACCAGTACATGCCGTTCTCGGAAACGTCCACGAAGCGCTTGCCCTCGACCGGCCCGATGAACATCAGCGCGATGAGCACGACCGTGTCCACCATGTCCGTCAGCAGATGCGCCGTGTGAAAGCCCATGTTCAGCCAGACGATGGAGCCGTAGGCGTTCTGGTCGTAGCTGCAATTCAGCGCCCGGAACTCGTAGACGCGGACGACAGCGAACACGACCGCGAAGGCGAGCGTCACGATCATCCAGAGGCGCACGCGGCGGAGGTCTAAACGCTTGGCCGCCTTCTCGGCGAAGTAGTTCGGGACGCAGCTCGCGAGGATGACGAGGGTGTTGACCGTCCCCCAGAAGAGGTCGGGCGGGCTCGTCGGCCCCGGCGGCCAGTCCGGCACGCGCGTCCGCAGGAAGAAGTAAGAGACGAGGAGCACGACGAACATCGTGCCCTCCATCAGGATCATGCTCATCGTGCACCACCACGTCAGCGGGCGGTGGCCGAAGGCGTAGGTCGGCAACTCGGAAACGTCTATCGTGCGGCGCGCGCTCACGGGGCTTCCTCCACGATGCGGAGCGCCGCCTGCTCCCCGATCTTTTCTTTAACTTCCTCCGGCGGGTGCTCCTCGGCCTGCCTCTTCTTCGGCCAGAACCAACCGATGAGCGTGACGGCGACGGGTATCGAGCCCCAGACCACGGCCCACGGCGTAAAGATCGTGCTGATGAAGAGGCCGGTCGTGGCGAGCGCTGCCAAGAGCGGCCAGATGGTCGGCTCCGGAAACTCTGACTTGTGGTCGGGCTCGGCGTCGAGCACCTTCGTGACGAGCACCTGCCGCACATCACTTCTGAGCCCCGTGACGACGGGCTGGTCATCGGGCTGCGTCCAGAGCGTGTCTCGCCCCGCCACGGTCGGGACGTGGAGGAAGTTGTAGACGGGCGGAGGCGAAGAGGTCGCCCATTCGAGCGTGCTCGCGCCCCAGGGGTTGTCGCCCGCCACCGCGCCCGTGCGGCGACTCTTGAAGAAGTTGACGACGAAGACGAGCACGCCCAGAGTCAGGAGCACGCCCCCCGCGGTCGCAAGCAGGTTCATCTCAGCCCAGCCGAGGCCCGACTGATACGTGTAGACGCGCCGCGTCATGCCCTTCAGTCCCAACTGATGCATCGGGAAGAAGGTCAGGTTGAAGCCGACGAACATCAGCCAGAAGTTGAGCTTGCCGAGGCGCTCGCTCATCATCCGCCCGGTGAACTTCGGCATCCAGTAGTAGAACGCGCCGAAGAGCGGGAAGACCGAGCCGCCGATGAGGACGTAGTGGAAGTGCGCGACGACGAAGTAGGTGTCGTGCACCTGCAAGTCGAGCGGCACGCTCGCCTGCATCACGCCCGTCATCCCGCCGAGGACGAAGGTAAAGAAGAAGCCCATGACGAACAGCATCGGCGTCTTAAAGATTGGCCGCCCGCCCCAGATGGTCGCGATCCAGCAAAAAATCTGGATGCCCGAAGGGATAACGATCATCATCGTCGCCGCCGTGAAGAAGCTCTCGCCCATCGCGGGCAGGCCCGCCGCGAACATGTGGTGCACCCAGAGGCCGAAGCCGATGAAGCCGGTCGAGACGAGCGAGAGGACGAGCGCCGTGTAGCCGAAGATGGGCCGCCGCACGAAGGTCGGGATGATGGCCGAGACGAAGCCCGTCGCCGGGATGAAGATGATGTAGACCTCCGGGTGGCCGAAGAACCAGAAGAGGTGCTGCCACAGGATAGGGTCGCCGCCCTCCGCCGGGTTGAAGAAGTGCGTGCCGACGAGCCGGTCGAGCATCAGGCACAAACTCGTCAGCGCCACGGTCGGCATCGCGAAGAAGATCATAAAGGCCATCACGAGCACCGACCAGACGTAGAGCGGGATGCGATTCAGGCTCATCCCCGGCGCTCTCAACTTGAAGATGGTCGTGATGAGTTCGGTCGCGACGACTAAGGCTGAGACCTCCGTGAAGGTGATGAGCTGCGCCCAGAAGTCCACGCGCTTCCCCGGACTGTATTCCGGCCCGGAGAGCGGCACGTAAGAGAACCAGCCGGCGTCCGGCCCGACGTTGAGGACGAAGGCGACGTAGAGCATGATGCCGCCGAACAGGTATATCCAGTAGCCGTAGGCGTTCAGGCGCGGGAAGGCGATGTTGCGCGTTCCCAGCATCAGCGGCACGAGGTAGACGGCCATCGCCTCCATCACGGGCACGGCGAACAGAAACATCATCGTTGTCCCGTGCATCGTAAAAATCTGGTTGTAGAGGTCTGGGCCGAGGAAGTTGTTTTCGGGGCGCGCGAGCTGGACGCGCATGAGGACGGCGAGGATGCCGCCGAGGATGAAGAAGACGAAGGCGGTCGTGATGAAGCGGCTGCCGACGGTCTTGTGGTTGACGCTCGTCAGTTGGCCCCAGAAGCCGGGCAGGTTGCTCCAAGTCTTTTCGAGCAAGGCGCGCTCGTGCTCGTCAACGACCGTCTCGGCCAGAACCTCGTCGGCCCGCGAGTCGCCCGTGTCCGTGCGCGGCTCATCCCCCGGCGGCGGCGTCGTCGCGCGAGTCGGCCCGTCCTTCTTATCCTCTTCGCTCTTGCGTCTCGGCACTCGCGGCCTCCCCGGCCTCACTTCAGGCTTTGCAGGTAGTCGAGCAGAGCTTGCAGGTCTTCCGGCTCAAGGTTGTTCGGCGGCATGCGGTTGCCGGGCTTGATCTTCTGGGAGTCCAAGACCCAGCCCGCGAGGTGGCCGCGCTTGTTCTCCAGAGTGCCTGCGGCAATCGTCGGTCGGCTCGCAACGTGCGTCAGGTCGGGGCCGACCGCGCCGCCCGCGTCCGTCCCCGCGATGCGATGGCACATGACGCAGGGCGACGACATGAAGACCTGCTGGCCGCGCGCCTGTTCCGGCGTCGAGGGCTGTGCGGCGGGCTTGAGTTGATTGTCGTACCACGCCTTGAACTGTTCGGGGCTTTCGGCCACGACCGTAAACGCCATGTGCGCGTGCTGGTGGCCGCAGAACTCCGCGCACTGTCCACGGTAAGTGCCGGGGCGGTCGGCGCGAATCCACGTCGTCGTCTCGTGGCCCGGAATGAGGTCGGTCTTGCCGTGCAGGTTCGGAACCCAGAAACTATGTATCACGTCGTTCGAGGTGAGCTTGAAGAGCACGGGGCGTCCGACGGGAATGTGAATCTCGTTCGCCGTCGTGACGACGTACCCGGCAATCTGGTTGTCGTACTGCACCTTCCACCACCACTGATAGCCCGTCACCTTCACCGTCAGCGCGCTCTCGCCGGAGGCGGCTATCGAGTAGAGCGAGCGGCCCGTCAGGAAACTCGAAACCAGAAGCACGAACAGGATGACGACGGTCGCGGCGACGCTCACGATAACCGCCCTCGACATCCGCCGCTCCCGGCCCGCATCCGGCTTCGTGTCGGGCGCGGACGCCGTCTCTCCCCGGTACGCGCCGCGCGGGCGGAAGGCGGCGACGACGAGGACGCACATCACCAACACAAAGACCGCCGTCAGCGTGTAGAGCATCAACCACCAGAGGCCGCCGATACGGCCTGCCTGCGGCCCCGCCGGGTCGAGCGCGGACTGGACGCCTTGGCAGCCCGACAACAAAAGGGCAAAGGGGAAAAGTGGAAGGGGAGGACGGAGAGCGGAGCGCAACGTCGCGCGCGCTCCCTCCTTTTCCCCTTTACCCTCTCCCCCTTTACCCTTCTTCATTTGGGCATCTCCGCCGACTTCGGCACGCCTGCCGAGGGCTTCGGCTCCATCTTCTCCGTCGAGGCTTCGGGCGTCTTGGCGCTCATGTTGTCGGGGCGGCCCGGCGAGACATCCTTCGAGAGTTGCCCGCTCATGCTGCGGACGTAGGCGGCGAGTTGCCAGACCTGAAAGTCGGGGACTTTGCCACGGAAGGAAGGCATCCCGTTGGGCCGACCTTCGACGATGGTGGCGAAGATTTGCTCCGGCCTCGCGCCGTAAATCCAGCGCGCGTCCATCAGCGGCGGCCCCATCCCGCCGCCGCCCTGCGCGTGGCAGCCGTTGCAGTTGTAAGCCTCAAACAGCCGCTTGCCCTCGGAGACCGCGTAGGCGTTCTCCTCATATTCGTTCTTCACTTCGACCGCCGGTGTCTTCGCACCGGGCTGCAAGTCGGACAAGGTTTTCGAGTTGATCCGGCTCGACGAAGGGGGCTCGACCCGAAAGCCTCGCTCCTCTCTTTCGCAGGACAAAAGGAGCAGCCCGAAGGCGGCGAACGTGAGGGTGATGACGACGCGCGCGAGTCTCATCCTTCAGCCTCCTTCGCCTTTCGTGCTTCCGCCTGAAGACGCGCCCGGCGCGCTGACGCGCGGGACGCCGTACTCGTCGAGGATGCCTTCAATCTCAAGACTCTTGCGGGCGAGGATTTCGTCCAACTGCTCCCTGAACTCATCATCGCCACGCCTCACGCCCATCGAGATGTCGTAGACGAAGGGGAGAAAGGGCAGGTCTATCTGCGGCGAGACGGGCACGACTTCGAGCGGTACGCGCTGCCTCTTCGCAAAGTAGCCCGCGAGCGGCCCCCACGCGACGGCCACGTCAACCTCGCCCCGCGCGACCGCCTCGATGATTCTGGCCGGGGGATTCTCCCGCGCGTAGTCGCCGTAGACGCTGTAGCCCTTCACGTTCCCGACGATGTGGCGGCTACTGAGCGCGTGGGCCGGCGGCGTGTTGGCGAAATCGTCGCCAATCATCTGCACGCCTATCCGGACGTTGCGCAGCGCGGGGTCGTCGAAGGAGCGGACGTTCAAGCCCCGGCCTTTGCGATAGACGAAGGCGTAAGTCGAGCGGTAGTAGGGCGCGGTGGTGAGGGCGAGTTCGAGGCTGCTCGGCATCCCGATGACCACGTCGCACGCGCCCGCCCTCAGCGTCTCGCGGATGAAGCCGCGTCGCTGCGCCCGCCACGTGTACTCGACCTTCGCGTTCATCTCGCGCGCTATCAGTTCGGCGATCTTGTTCTCGAAACCCTCCAACTTCTGATTCGAGAAAGGCAAGTTGTTCGGGTCGGCGCAGACGCGCAGCACGCCGGGCGGGCGCGCGTGTCGAACCTGCTGCGGCGCGGGCTGCGGCGTCTGCGTCGGCGAAGGCGTTTGCGTCCGCGCGCCGCCCGCGCAAGAAGTGAGGATGGAAGCAAATAACAGAGTCACGAGCGCCGCCGGTTCAAGGGAGCGAGAAGACATAGAGCGTGCCCCCCTTCGTCGTGTGTTCGGGCAGGTCGGAGGTCGCGCCGACCATGCCGAGCGCGGCGGTCGGGTCGCGCGGGTCGAGTCCGGCGGCGACGATGGCCCCCGCCCAGCCGCCGACGCCCGACAGAATCGCAACGTACTGCCTGCCGTCCGGGCCGCGATACGTCACGGGCTGGCCGACGATGCCGGAGCCGACTTTGAACTGCCACAGCAGTTCTCCCGTCCGCGCGTGCAGAGCCTTGAAGTAGCCGTCCATCGTGCCGTAGAAGACCACGTCGCCCGCCGTCGCCGCCGCCCCGCTCCAGACGGGAAACTTCTCCGTCAGCTTCCACACCGCTCGCCCGGCTGCCGGGTCCCACGCCGTAAACTCGCCGCGGTGTCCGCCCGGCCCGGCGTACATCTTCGTGTTCATGCCGACGTAAGGCGTGCCCGCGATGTAGCCGGTCTCGACGCTCTCGGCGTCCTCGCAGAGATTGTTGTGTGGGATGTAGATGAGCCCCGTGCGGGGGCTAAAGGCCGAGGGGTTCCAGTCCTTGCCGCCGGGGCTGGCGGGGCAGATGTCGCGGATGACTTTGCCGACCTGCTCGGTGTTCTTCTCCTCGTTGTAGAGGAGGCGACCCGTCTGTAGGTCAACGCCCTTCGAGGTCGTGATGTGGACGAAGGGGTTGGCCGAAAGCACTTGGCCGGTCGTGCGATCCATCACGTAGACGTAGCCGTTGCGTTCGGGGCGGACGAGGACTTTGCGCGTCTGTCCGCCGACGGGCAGGTCGAGCAGGATTTGCTCGTTGACGCCGTCGTAGTCGTGCAGGTCGTGCGGGCTCCACTGGTAGAACCAGCGCGCCTCGCCCGTGTCCGGGTTGCGCGCGAAGATGCCCGCCGACCACTTGTTATCGCCGGGCCTCTGCGCCGGGTTCCAGGGGCCGGGGTTGCCCGTGCCGTAGAAGACGAGGTTCTGTTCGGGGTCGTATGAAATCCAGCCCCAGACCGTCCCGCCGCCGGTCTTCCACGCGTCGGGCGGCCACGAAGAGACTCCTAAATCCTTCCCCTGATCCTGTGAGTAGAAGGGCTTGAAGTCGGGGCCGATGAGACAGTCCGAATCAGGCCCGGTGCTGTAGGCCCGCCACGCAATCTTCCCGGTCGCGGCGTCGAGCGCGGTGAGCCAGCCGCGCACCCCCATCTCGCCGCCGGAGTTGCCGACCAGCACCTTGCCCTTGACGACGAGCGGGGCCATCGTCATCGTCTCGCCCTTGTTGATGTCCCCTAAGGAAGTCTTCCAGACCTCCTTGCCGGTCGCGGCGTCCACGGCGACGGTGTTGTTGTCGAGCGTGTTGAAGAAGACTTTCCCGTCGGCGTAGGCCGCTCCCCGGTTGACCACGTCGCAGCAGGCGACGCCCTGCGCCGCCGAGGCCGGGTCTGGCTCGTACTTCCACTTGGTCGCGCCGGGGTTTCGGAGGTCGAGCGCGTAGAGGATGTTCGGGTAAGGCGTGACGACGTACATCGTGTCGCCGACGACGATGGGCGCGGCCTCCTGCCCTCGGTTGACGCCGGTCGAGAACGTCCAAGCGACTTTCAGATTACGGACGTTCCCGGCGTTGATCTCTTCGAGGCCGCTGAAGCGAGTGCTCGCGTAGTCCTTCGCGGGCATCACCCACTGGCCGTCCTCCGCCTCACCTGCTCCGGCACGCGCCGCGCCGCCCGTCGGCTCTTGTATCTGTCGAGCACCTTGCGGCGTCGTCTGTGTGTCGGAGGGCTTGGAGTTACAGGCGGAAGAGAGCAGAGAGAGCAAAAGGACGGCGGAGAAGACGGGGAGGAGGCTACGCTTGCGCGATGTAGACCCAGTCGTTCGGGTAGCGGCCATCAAGCCTCCACGGACATGGAATCGTGGGACTACCAACGCACGTCGTCCGACGGCGAATCAATGGAGGGGAATAAGAAGCCCGGCGATTCGACATTCTAGCGCGGGCGGGCGACCCCCTCTGTACGTGGCCGTACAGATGAGTCGCAGGGGATTCAATACCTTGCCATCTTCGCCTTGCGTGACGCATAAGTTATCTGCTTCGTCCGCTCTGCGGTCAACGTTTTCGCCGCCGGTGAAAAACAGGGGCGCACTATTTTATGCTCGGAGCAGACGGGAGGGTGTTGTTGCCGGAAGGCTTGAAGGCTGTCATCCTTATTCTCGCACTCGGCGCTACGTTTGGCGCGACCGCGTTTGGGGCGCAGGGGACTACCGCCCGCCCGTCGGTGCGCGTCGGCGGCGTCGTGCTCGACCCGGCGGGCGCGCCCGTCCGCGACGCGGAAATCTCTTTAAACGTGGGCCGGTCTGCACCCCGTCGCGTCTCGACGGGCGACGACGGTCGGTTCGCCTTCGACGGCGTGTCGGTGGCGGAAGGCAAGCTCACGGTTTCGGCCCAAGGCTTCGCGCGAAGGGAACTAAGTTGGAGAGTGTCAGAAGGCGGAGCCGCCGAGGTCGAGATCGTGCTGAGCCCCGCGCCCCTCGACGAACGTGTGACGGTCACGGCCACGCGGACGGAGACGAAGTTGGGCGAGACGGCGGCGAGCGTCACCGTGCTCTCTTCCGAAAACCTCTCGGCCAGCGCTGCCTTAACGCTCGACGACGCGCTCCGACAAGTTCCCGGCTTCCAACTGTTCCGCCGGACGGGGAGCCGCGCCGCCAACCCGACGACGCAGGGCGTCTCCTTGCGCGGCGTCGGCGCGAGCGGCGCGAGCCGCGCCCTCGTGTTGTTAGACGGCGTGCCTTTGAACGACCCCTTCGGCGGATGGGTCTCTTGGGGGCGCGTCCCGCGCCAGTCGGTCGAGAGCGTCGAAGTGCTGCGCGGCGGGGCTTCAGACCTTTATGGTAGCTCGGCCCTCGGCGGCGTCGTCCACGTTCTCACAAAGAGGAGCAAAGACCGACCGGCGCTCGCCTTCGAGGCGTCTTACGGGAGCCAGCGAACGCTCGACGCTTCACTCTTCGCCAGCGCTCGTAAGAGAGGCTGGAGCGCGAGTCTCGCCGCCGAGTCTTTCCACACGGGCGGATATTTTCTCGTCAGCCGGGAGGAGCGTGGCCGCGCGGACACCCCTGCGGCGACGAGGCACACGGCGCTGAACGTCGTCCTCGAACGCGAAATGGGCGACGGCGCGCGCGTGTTCGCACGCGGCTCGTATTTCGGCGAGGCGCGCGACAACGGCACGCTGCTCCAACGCAACCGCACGCACGTCAGGCAGGCGGTCGTCGGCGGCGATTGGAGGCACGACCGCGCCGGGGCTTTCACCCTCCGCGCACACTTCAGCTCTCAGGTCTTCGACCAGAGCTTCTCCGCCGTCTCCGCAGACCGCCACAGCGAAACCCTCACGCGCAACCAGCGCGTCCCCTCACAGGCTGCCGGGTTTCTCGCACAGTGGTCGCGCGGCTTCGGGGAGAGGCACGCGCTCGTCGCGGGCTTCGAGGCGCGCGAGGTGCGCGGCGCGAGCGACGAGTTGGTTTACGTCGCTGGCCGCCCGTCGAGTAAGGTCGGCGCGGGCGGTACAGAGCGCGCCGCCGGTTTTTTCGTCGAGGACATCGTGCGGCTCTCGCCGAAGCTGCTCCTGACGTTGGGCGGGCGCTTCGACCGTTGGCGCAACCGGGACGCCCTCGCCGTGACGAGTCCCGTCGCCGTCCCCGGCCCCGCGTCCGTGATGAGCTTTCCCGACCGCTCGGAGACGGCCTTCAGCCCGCGCGCGTCTGTGCTCTACAGCCCGACCGAGGGCTTCTCACTTCACGCCTCCGGCTACCGCGCCTTCCGCGCGCCCACGCTCAACGAGTTGTACCGTGCGTTCCGCGTCGGGAACGTCCTGACCCTTGCTAACGAGAACCTGCGCGCCGAGCGACTCGCGGGCGGGGAGGCGGGCGCGGGCTTCGTCTCACAACGCCGAAGATTCAACGCGCGCGCAACCTTCTTCTGGCTGGAAGTCACGCGACCCGTAGCCAACGTGACGTTGAGCGAGACGCCGAATTTAATCACGCGGCAACGGCAGAGCCTCGGCAGGACGCGTTCGAGGGGCGTCGAGGTCGAGGCCGACGCATACTTGAGCGACCGCTGGTCGCTCTCCGGCGGCTACCAACTGGCCGACGCCAGAGTGGTGCGCTTCCCCGTGAACACGACGCTCGAAGGGCTGCGCCTCCCGCAAGTCCCGATGCACACTCTCACTTTTCGCATTGATTACAGCGCCCCACGGCGACACACCTTCAGCCTACAGGGCAGATTCACGGGCGGGCAGTTTGACGACGACCTGAATCGCTTTCTTCTGGAACGATTCTTCACTCTCGACGGGCTCGTCTCTCGCAGGCTTACAGACAACGCGGAGGTCTTCGTCGCCGCCGAGAACCTGCTCAACACGCGCTATGAAGTGGGGCGCACGCCGCTCACGACCCTCGGCCCGCCCGTCTTCGTCAGGCTCGGCCTCAGACTTCGCCTCGGCCCACGTTGAAGACCATTAATCGAGAGTATCTAAGTTGCGAGTGCTCGTCAGACCTCTTCCGGCGGCCACACTTCCACCTCCCCCGGCCCGCCGTGGTGCGATGCCCCTGTGTGCTCTACGTCACGTTGCCTGCGCCTGTGTTCGACTCTGCGCCGTTCGTGGCGACCTGTCGCATCAGCGCGCCGCGCCGCTTCGTCTCGTCGGCGCGTTTAAGGAAGGCTTCAGCCGTGTGGCCGTTATGACCTTCGCTCAGGTGTTCGGCCATCTGGCGCATGAACATCTCGCCCTCTTCAAAGGCGCGGATAGAGTTCCAGAGCGCGTCGTCCATCTTTTCCGTGATCTCCGCCATGAGACTTTCGACGGAGTAGGCGTGGCCCGTGTGACAGCGAAAGCGGAAGGGCGGGCCATCTTTCATTTGCAGGAGCACGCCATGACATTCCGGGCACGCGTAATTCGACGGCTCGCCCAAAGTGAGCACGCCCGCGTCGAGCGCCTTCTGCTCCTTGGCGATGTTGACCTCGATTTCGAGTTCTTTCGGCACTTGAAACGCTCCTTCCTCTTCCGTCGCTTCGGTGGTCAGACGCATCAGCAGCGGGGCTATCTCCGCGAGCGGGAGACAGTAGTCAACCTCCACATGAGCCAGCGCGCTCTCCGGCATGAAGGGGACGAGCGCGTCGTGCGGGTCTTGGACGACCGTCGTGCCGCCCATCTGCTTGACCGTCCAGAGTCCAGCCGTGCCGTCGTCCAGATAGCCCGTCAGGATGATGCCGACGACGCGCGGCCCGTAGGTCTGCGCCGCCGAGCGAAAGAGCGGGTCAACGGCGGGGCGAAAGCGGTTCTCTTTGGGCCCGCGCGTGACGCGCACCGTGCGCGGCTCGATGAGCAGGTGACGGTCGGGCGGGGCGACGTAGATTCTGCCCGGTCGAATGGGCTCGCCGTCCTCGGCGCTCACGGCTGGCAGTTGTCCGAAGCGGTCTAGGATATTAGCCAGCAAGCCCGGCGATTCCGGCGAGGTGTGCAGGACGACAAAGATGGAGGCGGCGAAATCCGCAGGCAGAGCGCCGACCAGCACGCGCAGCGCCTCGATGCCGCCCGCCGAAGCGCCCACCACGATGATGTCTTTCGGCATGAAACGCTCCTCACACCCGACCGGCGCGGGTTCTGACAAGTTTCACAGTGCAAGGGGGATGAAAATATACATGCCCTTATAGCATACCCGGCAATAAAATAGCCCGCATCAAAGCGGCTCGCTATACACGCGCGGGGCAATGGATTAGACTTCCTCTTAATAACTCGCGTCCCGCCGGATGTGCTGAAAAGAAGCTTGTATCAACTGACGTGCGGCAACTTTTCGCGCCACCGTTTGAAGCCCGGCGAGCGCGTCGAAAAGCTGTCGAAGGATTCAGCGATGAGCGAAAATATTCATCAAGACCAATCCGGCGCTCAGATGTTTGAGCCGCACGCGGGGCAGGATTTTCTGGTCGTCGGGATTGGCGCTTCGGCGGGCGGCATACAGGCGCTCAGGGAGTTCTTCGCGCGCGTGCCCGCCGAGAGCGGCATGGCTTACGTCGTCATCCTGCACCTCTCGCCCGACCACGACAGCCAACTGGCCTCCGTGCTTCAGAGCACGACGACCATGCCGGTCACGCAGGTCGAGCGGCGCGTCCGCGTCGTGCCCGATCACGTCTATGTGATTCCGCCGAACAAGAGTCTTGAGATCGAGCACGGATACCTCGATGTCTCGAACGTGACGAGCATCGAGGTGCGCCGCGCGCCCGTCGACATCTTCTTCCGCGCGCTCGCCGAGTCTCATCACGAGCGCGCCGTCGGGGTCGTGCTGTCGGGGACGGGCGCAAACGGCTCGATGGGGCTCAAGCGCATCAAGGAGCGCGGCGGCTGCGCCATCGTGCAAGACCCGCAGGAAGCGGAGTACGCGGACATGCCGAGCTACTCTCTGGCGACGGGGCTGGTGGATTACGTGCTGCCGGTGGCGGAGATGCCCGCTCAAATCGTCGCCTACGGGGAGCAACTGAGACAACTCCGCCTCAGTGAAGAGCCGGAGGAGGAGCAGCGCGAGGCGAACGAGGCGGCGCTGCGCGACATCCTGACGCAACTCCGCGTGCGCACCGGGCACGACTTCTCGAACTACAAGCGCGCGACCGTCATGCGGCGCATGGCGCGGCGCATGATCGTCCACGAGCTTGCATCTCTGCCCGCCTACGCGCAGTTCATGCACGAGCGCCCGCCGGAGGCGCAGGCGCTCCTCAAAGATTTGCTCATCAGCGTGACCAACTTCTTCCGCGACCCGGCGGCGTTCGCGGCGCTGGAGCGCGAGGTCGTCCCCAGACTGTTCGAGGGCAAGACGGCGGACGATCAGGTGAGGGTCTGGGTCGCGGGCTGCGCCACGGGCGAAGAAGCCTACTCGGTGATGATGCTGCTCGCGGACTACAGCATCAACCTGAGCAGCCCGCCGCAGATACAGGTCTTTGCGACCGACATAGACGAGGCCGCCATCGCCGTCGCGCGCGACGGCATCTACACCCTGAACGACGCGGCGGACATCTCGCCCGAACGCCTGAGCCGCTACTTCATCAGGGAGACGGACGACGAGTACCGCGTGCGGCGCGAAATCCGCGAGCGCGTGCTCTTTGCCACGCATAACGTCATCAAAGACCCGCCGTTCGCTCACCTCGATTTGGCGACGTGCCGCAACCTCCTCATCTATCTCGACCGGAAGGCGCAGCGGCGCGTGATGGACGTGCTGCACTTCGCCTTAAACCCCGGCGGCTACCTGATGCTCGGCGCGTCGGAATCCACGGACGGCGCGAGCGACCTCTACGCCCCCGTAGATAAAGAGCATCGCATCTATCAGGGGCGAGCGGTGGAGACGCGCCTCGTCTTTCCCGTCCCCGACGCCTCGCTCATCACGCGGCTCGGCAAACTCCCCGGCGTGCGCCGGTTCAGCGAGACGCAAGCGCCGCCGCGCTCTTCTTACCTGCTCCTTCACCAACGCCTGCTTGAGCGTTACGCGCCCCCCTCGGTCGTCGTCAACGAAGACTACGACATCGTTCACATGTCCGAGAGCGTGGGTCGTTACATGGAGCTGCACGGCGGCGTGCTTTCGCCGAACCTGCTCAGCCTCGTTCGCCCGGAGCTGCGGCTGGAACTGCGCGCCGCGCTCTATCAGGCCACGCAGAAGAAGACAGACGTGGGCGTGCGCCCCGTCGCCCTGCGCGTGGGCGACGAGACGCGGCTCATCAGCATGCAGGTCAAGCCGGTCTTGAGCGAAGAGGACAAGGCGCGCGGCTTCATCCTCGTCGTGTTCGAGGAGCCGCACGACGACGCCGCCGCCGCCGCCGAGCGGCAGCCGCAGGCGCGGTCTGCGGCGGGCGACGCCGAGCCGATAGCGCGCCAGCTCGAAGAGGAACTGCTCGAAGTCAAGGCGCAACTGAGCGCGACCTTCGAGCAACACGAATTGCAGCGCGAAGAGTTGAAAGCCTCCAACGAAGAGTTACAGGCGATGAACGAAGAGATGCGCTCGGCGGCGGAAGAGCTTGAGACGAGCAAGGAGGAGCTGCAATCCATCAACGAGGAGCTGACCACCGTCAATCAGGAATTGAAGATCAAGATAGAGGAGTTGGGCCACTCCAACAACGACTTCAGGAACCTGATGAACTCGACGCAGATCGGCACGGTCTTTCTTGATAGAAACCTGAACGTCAAGCTCTTCACGCCGCGCGCCCGCGACATCTTCAACCTCATCCCGGCGGACGTGGGCCGCCCGCTCTCGGACATCACGAGCAAACTCGAAGACAGCAGCGTGCTCGCCGAGGCCGCGACGGTGCTCGACACGCTGCAATCAATCGAGCGCGAAGTGCGGACGACGGACGACCGCGGCTTTCTCATGCAGGTCGTGCCTTACCGCACGACCGAAGACCGCATCAACGGCCTCGTCATCCTGTTCTACGACATCACCGAACGCCACCGCGCCGAACGAGCCCTGCGGGTTCACGAGGAGCGGATGCGCGGGCTGAAAGAAGCCTTTCAGGCGGCGGCCAACGGCGCGGCGCTCGAAGATTCACTCAGCCGCGTCGCCCGCATCGTCGCCGACGAGACTACCGGCGAGGCGCGCACGGCCTTCTACATCGCCGACCCCGAAGGCGCTCGCCTGTACCCGGTCTGGGGCGCGGGCAGCATGTCCGAATCCTACTTGCGGCAGGCGGACGGCTTCCTCATCGGGGAGGACGCGCTTGCCTGCGGCTTGGCGATTCCCACCGGTAGCCCCGTCCTGACCCCGGATGTCTTTAAAGAGCCGCGTTGGAAGAACTGGCTCCACATGGCCGAGGAGCACGACTTTCGCGGCTGCTGGTCTTTCCCCATCAAGACGAGCGAGAACAAAGCGGTCGGCACCTTTGCGATGTACTTCCGCGAGCCGCGTGAAGCTACGCCGCAAGACCTCACGCTCGCCGATGTGGTCACGCAGGCCGCCGCCATCATCATCTCTAAGCATGTCGAGTCGAGGGAACGCGCCCGCGCCGAAGAACGCTTGCGCGAGTCGGAAGAGCGGTTGCAGTTTGCCGCGAACGTCGCCGACTTCGGCATCCACGATTTGGATTTGACGACCGGACGGATTTACTGGTCGCCCGAACTGAAGGCGATGCACGGGCTCGCGCCCGAAGCGGAAATCAGTTTGGAAACCCTGCCCGAACTGTTGCACCCCGAAGACCGCGAGCGTCTGGAAAAGGAGATGCGCGCCGCGCTCGACCCGAAGAGGACGGGCGAGTTCGAGCAGGAGTTTCGCATCGTCCGCCCGGACAACGGCGAGACGCGGTGGCTCTACAAGCGCAGCCGCACGACCTTCGCGGGGCACGACCACGAGAGAAGGCCCGTCCGTAGCACGGGTGTCGTCGTTGACATCACCGAGCGCAGACGAATCCAAGAAGTCTTGACGCTTTCGACGAGCAGGCTTCGCCTACTCGTCGAAAGCGCGTCGGATTTCGCTATTTTTACGTTGACGCTCGACAACCGCATTGATTCGTGGAGCGTGGGCGCGGAGCAGGTTTTCGGCTGGACGGAGGCCGAAGCCATCGAGCAATCGGGCGAAATCATCTTCACGCCCGAAGACCGCGAGAAGGGCGAGCCGGAAAAGGAGCTGGCGACCGCCCGTAGAGAGGGGCGCGCGCCCGACGAACGCTGGCACGTGCGGAAAGACGGCTCGCGCCTTTTCGTCTCCGGCGAGATGCAGCTTTTGCGCGACGCCGAGGGCCGCGCGCAGGGCTTCGTCAAAATCGCCCGCGACATCTCCAGACAAAAGCAGGCCGAGGAGGACTTGCGCCGCGCCTACATCGAAATGGAGACGAGAGTGCGCGAGCGCACATACGAGCTTGCGCAGGTGAACGAGTCTTTGCGCGACGAAATCTCGCAGCGCATCCAGATAGAGAAGTCGCGCGTGCGGCTGCTCCGCCAGATAGTGCGGACGCAGGAGGACGAGCGCCGCCGCATCGCGCGCGACATCCACGACCAGTTCGGCCAGCAGATGACGGCGCTGCGCCTGAACCTCGGCGCGCTCGAACAGGGGTGCAGCGGAGACGCCGAGCTGCGCCGCAAACTCGACCAGACGAAGGCCATCGCCGAGCGGCTCGACGCGGACGTGGACTTTCTCGCGTGGGAACTGCGGCCCGCCGCGCTCGACGACATCGGCCTCTCGGAAGCCCTCGGCAACTACGTGCGCGAGTGGTCTAAGTACGCGGGCGTCGAAGCGCAGTTTCACACCACGGGAATGGAGCAGGGACGGCTCGCGCCCGAAACCGAGACGAACCTCTACCGCATCACGCAGGAGGCGCTCAACAACACCATGAAGTACGCGCGCGCGACACGCGCCGACGTGCTGCTCGAACGCCGCGATAATCAGGTGGTGCTCATCATCGAAGACGACGGCATAGGCTTCAACCTCAAGAAGATTGAGGGCGACCGTCAGAAGGGGATGGGATTGATTGGCATGCGCGAGCGCGCCATGCTCGCCGGCGGCACGCTGGAGATTGAATCCAAGCCGAAGGAAGGCACGACCATCTTCGCGCGCGTCCCCGTCAAGTTCCTCGAAGAAGAAGGGGAGGCCGAATGACGAAGCTGCGCGTCATGCTCGCCGAAGACCACGAGACCGTGCGCGAGGGGCTGAAGCTGCTCGTCAACGCGCAGGACGACATGGAAGTCGTCGGCGAGGCGGGCGACGGATTGGAGGCGGTCGCGCGCGCGCGCGCGCTCCTTCCGGACGTGCTCGTGATGGACATCTCCATGCCCCGTTTGAACGGGCTCAAGGCGACCGAGAGACTGAAAGAGGTCTGCCCGCAGTTGAAAGTGCTGACGCTCTCGCGCCACGCCGACGATGGCTACATTCAACAACTGCTGCGCGCGGGCGCGTCCGGCTACGTGCTCAAGCAATCTGCCTCAAGCGAACTGCTTCACGCCATCCGCGCCGTCGCCGCCGGGGGCAAATACCTCGACCCGAAACTGGCCGCCAAAGTCATGGACACTTATAGCGGGCGCGCTGCCGCTCTGCGCGGCGAGCCGAAAAGCAGTTTGAGCGACCGCGAGACGGAAGTCTTGCGCCACATCGCGCTCGGCTACAGCAACAAGGAGATTGCCGCGCGCCTCTCCCTGAGCGTCAAGACCATCGAAGTCCACAAAGCCAACGCGATGCGGAAATTGAACCTCACGAGCCGCATAGACCTCGTGCGCTACGCCATGTTTCAAGGCTGGTTACAGGATAACTGACGCCGAACCCTCCACGCGGTCAAAGCCCTTTAACCGAGTAGGGATAATCCCTATTCGCGCTTCGCACCTTACCCAGTAGCCCCGCCTCCTTCTCTTGTGAGATAAAAAGCGCACGCGATAATTCGGATCGAGTCGGACGGTCTTCGGCTCTGGACAGAGCCGAAGACCGACCGCCGTCGTTTGCGCGAAAAGTATCTCGGCGGAAACGCGCCGGGCATCGCTCCTTAGATTGAAGAAAGGGTATTTGAACGATGAGCGCATCGCTCCTGACAGGGGAAGAACTGCTCGGCCTCTTTGAACTCGACGAAGCCGGGACGGTGCTCTACTCACGAACCGAGCCGGACGGGGAGCCGGGCGGCACCGGGCCGGACATGTCGGGCCGTAACTTCTACGACGAGGTCGTGCCCTTCGAGAACGTCGCGGAGTTCCGGCGGCTCGTGACCGAGTTCACGCGCGGCGCGAGCCCCGCCGACAGCTTCAAGTTCGATTGCCGGTATGAAGGCTGCGTCCATCCGGTCAAGGTGCTCCTCGCGCGCATCTGCGAGCACATGAACCACGACCGCACGAAGTCCGTCCTCGTGCACATCAGGAAGGCCGCATAGCCCTCACAGGGAGGCTGAGAATTTTCCGAGGTGCCGGTCATGAAAGAGATGCTGACTAACAGGCTACTCACCGGGCTGCCGGACGACGAGTTCGCGCGCCTGATGCCCATGCTCGAACCCGTCTCACTCTCCGTCGGAGAACGTCTCGCGGACGCCGGGGAGACGACACGGTTTATCTACTTCCCCGAAAATTCCATCGTCTCCTGCCACGCCGACATGCAGGACGGGAAATCCACCGAGGTCGGGATGATCGGCAGGGAAGGCGTGGCCGGCCTCACGGCGCTCCTTGCGTCTCGCCCGCCCGCACATTCTCTTAACGTCTCGGTCGCGGGCAGCGCCTTCAGGGTGCAGAGGCACGAATTTGCGCGGGAGTTAGAGCGCGCAGGCGGGCTCCGGCAGGCGCTACTGGCTTACTCAGCCGAGTACCTCACGCAAGTCGCGCAGCGCGCCGCCTGCTCCGTCCTCCACCGGATGGAACAGCGCCTCGCCGTCTGGCTGCTGCTGCTCACCGACCGCCTCGACGCTGACTCGATAGAGATGACGCAGGAGAGAATCGCTCATCACCTCGGCGTGCGGCGCGCCGGCGTCACCGAGCTGGCCGGGGAGTTGCAACGCCGGGGGGCAATCATCTACACACGCGGGAACTTGCGCGTCGTCAACCGGCAACTGCTGGAAATCGTCGCCTGTGAATGTTACGGCGCATTGACGGGCGCGAGCCGGGAAAACACTTACATGTAAACTCCCCGCCTCTTTCCCATCCTCCCTGAGTGCGGAAGTGGACAGACCGCACTTCCCCGACTCTGATAAAAGCGTCTGAGGCTGCGTCCACCGGGCGCAACACTTGCGCAGGGTCGGGGATGAGATGAAAACAGAAGGCGGGCACTGCTCGACGATCTTAATCGTCGAGGACATTGACTGGATACGCTCCGGCATGAGGCGGGCGGTCGAGCATTACGGCTACTGCGTCGTGGAAGCGACGAACGACGCGGAAGCGTTCGCGCTCTTAGAGCGTGAATCACCCAAGATGCTCCTGACGGAAGAGAAGCTGCCGACCTTCGACGCCCTGATGGCACGCCTCCACGAACGCCCGGCCCTCCGCACCCTCCCTGTCGTCATCATCAATCCGGACGCGGGCGAGGGCGCGCGCCACGGCCACGCCTACCTGCTCACGGACTACGACCACATCGCCTCTCTCCTCGCCACCTTACGCCCGTAAACGCTCCCCGTTAAACCCCACGCCAAATTAAACACACGCGAAGAATCCGAACGCTGCGACTTCCGTCCGGACTTCGATTTTCATCCACCGGTATCAGAAGGTTACGACACACAGCGTCCTTCGTGTGCCTCTTAAGCTAATGGTGTTATGGATTCACGGAGGAGCCGGTCGTGAACCCTCCTTGGGCGGAAAAGGACATGGAACATGTCGGTAACGAGCCACTTGAAAGGCGAGGAGTACGCTCGATGAGGTGACGGGAAAGATTTGCTGGAAGAACGTGGAGGGCGGATTATAATCGGCAGGCGGTTCTTGTAGCAGAACCACGTAGAGGTGAGACGCTGACAACCATCACAGTACGTCAGGAGCCCGGAATCACCTTGCCGTCTTCTCATCTATCTCCGGCACGCCTCCGGGAATTGTTCGCGGGGACTGTCGCTGCCCTGCCGCTGGATCTCTTTCGGGTTCTGGTAGGCGTGTTAGCCTTCGTCTACTTCCTTCGCACCTTCCTTGAGGCGAGGGATTTCAGCGGCCCCGGCGGGCTGATTGACCATGAACTCAGTCGTCAGCTCTTCTGGTTCACCCGGCTGAGCCTGTTTCAGCCGGGCATGAGTCTGGCGATGTTTCAGGCGATCTACCTCATCGCCTGTTTATGCTCCTGCGCGCTGATCGTCGGGTACCGCGTCAAGACCTGCGCCGCCGTTCTTTACCTGATTGCGGTCTGCGCCTATCGCTGGAACTTTCTGGTGATGTACGTGGACGATTCCATCGTCCATCTGACACTCTTCTGGTTGCTGCTGCTGCCGGTGGGCCGCACCCTGATCCTCAGCGAGTGGCGAGTCGAACGGGGAGCGGTTTGGCGGCGTTGGAAATGCGAGAGGGTGCCGGGCACCGCGACTCGCTGCTTCCTGTGGAACCTTGCTCTCCTATACTTGGTCGCGGGGCTGTGGAAGTGGGCCAGTCCGATGTGGCGCGACGGCAGCGCGCTCTATGCCGTCTTAAAACTGCCGATCTCGCTGACGCCGGACTTCTGGGGGCCGGAGCACTTGAGCTTGCTTAAAGTGCTGAACTACAGCGCCCTGATTCTTGAGCCCCTGTTTCCCCTCATCTTCATTCTGCCCAAAGGGCATCCGGCAAAATACGGTCTTCTGCTGGCGCTCTTCGGGTTTCACGTCGGAACCTTAGCCACGCTTCAAATCCCCTTTGCAAACATCGCCTGCCTCGCGGCCATGTTAATCCCCTTCGGAGGCGAGTTGATGGACAGGCTACGCGGGGGAGCGCCGGGGCCACAACCGCGGCGAGCGCCGGCGCGTGTGGGCTGTTCCGGCGCGTTCGCGCTCCTCTTTGTCGCCGTCTTAACACTGGCGATGCTCAGTTCGGTAGCCCTGCCACAGTGGCGCGCGCCGACGCGACGCGGTTACGCGGAGGCTGCCGAAATTCCATCCGTTGCGAGCGGCGGCGCGGCCCATCAATCTCGCGCGGCCTGCTGCGCCGCAGGTGCTCCGGAGACGGGCAGCGCCGAGGGTCTGGGGCCACTACAGAGGGTCTTCTTTTCATCTCTCTGGTGCATCGGCATCGCGCAACAGTACCAACTCTTCAACTGGATTGACGAGCGGAACTATTCTGTTCGATACCGGATCGTCGAAGACGAGGGCGACGCGCGCGGGCGCGAAATCGAGCCGGGCGCGATGTTTCCGGAGTCAACACGCGGCGTCCTGCTCCAGTTCTATTTGCACGGCCTCACCTGGATGCGTATCGAGCCCGGTCACGAAGCAGAGCTTCGCAGGAGCATTCAGACGCGAACCGCCCGCCGCTACTGCCAGAGGTTTCAGCCGCGGGGCGTGGTGGTCGTCTACTCGACGGTCGAGCGGGTCGTCCCCGGCGGTAATCGCGTCGAGGGCGGCCCGGCGCTGTTGATGAAGTTCAGTTGTGACGGCGGCGAACCTGAAATGCAGGCCATGAATCTCGACCCGTAGGCGCACGCCTACACAACGGCCTTCCGAGGAACTTTATGTGCGGCATAGTCGCCCTTTTCTCGCCCGCGAAGCCAATCGCGCCGGAGTCGCTCATGCGGGCCACCGAGCGGCTCGCACATCGCGGGCCGGACGAGCAGCATCATTGGACGGCACCACACGGGCGGGTCGGACTGGGCCACACGCGGCTCAGCATTATTGACCTGTTGACGGGGGCGCAGCCGATAGCCAGCGAGGACGGTCGGTTGCGCATCGTGGTCAACGGAGAGTTTTACGACCACGAACGGATTCGGCGCGACCTCGAAGCACGCGGGCACCGGTTTCGCACGCGCTCCGACAGCGAGATCGCGCTCCACCTTTACGAAGAGGCGGGCGTCGCGTGTCTGGAGCAACTGCGCGGTGAGTTCGCGTTCGTCATCTGGGACGAGGAGGCGCAGACGCTCTTCGCGGCGCGCGACCGCTTTGGCATCAAGCCGCTCTTTTACGCGCGCGTCGGGGGCGTCCTCTATCTGGCCTCGGAGGTCAAAGCGCTGTTGGCTGCCGGTGTCCCCGCGGGCTGGGACAGGGAATCGGTGTTTCAGAGTCTGTTCCTGTGCGCGGATCAGGATCGAGCGCTGTTCAAAGAAGTTCGACAGGTTCCGCCGGGCCATCATCTCATCGCCCGCGCCGGGTCGCTCCGGCTCTCTTGCTACTGGGACGTTAACTACCCGCGCGCGCGAGACGAAACGAACCAATCGGAGGCGGCGTGCGTCGAGCAGTTGCGGTCTCTGTTGGACGAGGCGGTTCGCCTCCGCATGCGGGCCGACGTGCCCGTGGGCTGTTATGTGAGCGGCGGGGTGGACTCCTCCTCCGTCCTCGGACTAGCCAGCGCACACGCTCAGGGCAGAGTGGCCGCCTTCACGGTCGCGTTCGACCATCCGGACTACGACGAGAGCGAGAGCGCCCGCCGAACGTCCGCTCACGTGGGGGCGGATTTCTGGCCGGTGTCGGTCACTGCGAAGGAGTCCGCCGACTCCTTTACCGAGGCGGTCGGGCAAGGAGAGATGATCCACTATAACGCGCACGGCGCGGCGCGTTACCGTCTCAGCCGCGCGGTACGACAGGCGGGTTACAAGGTAGTTCTTCTCGGCGAAGGCGCAGACGAACTCTTCGCGGGGTACGATTTCTCCCGGCAGGCGCTGTTGACCTCAGGGGCGCGCTCCGGCCCGTCGAAGTGGCTGCGCCTGCTGGCCCGGATGCTACGGCCTATGAACCCGACCGCACGGCGAATCGCGCTCACCTCGCCGTGGCTCGCGCGGGTCTGCCGGGTGTTGGACTTCCCCCCGGCACTGCTCGACTACGTGTCGGAAAAGTTCGACCTGCTGCGACGCCTTGTCTCGGCTGACTTCCTTCAGGCGTTCCCCCGCCGTGACCCCTACAGGGAGTTTCTCAAGCAGTTTGATTGGCGTCGGAATCTCCGGGGCCGGGAGCCGGCCAAGCAGATCATTTATTTGTGGATGAAGTCGCTGTTCGTGAATTACGTGCTGGCGGGTGAACGGCTGGACATGGCGCACGCGGTCGAGGGCCGGCTGCCGTTTCTCGACCACAAGCTCTTCGAGTTTGCGCGCTCAATCCCGGCGTCGCTGCTGGCGCGAGACGGTCAACAGAAGTATATCTTGCGCGAGGCCGTCAGACCGTTCGTGACCGATGAGGTGTACCGCGGCGTCAAGCGCCCCTTCTTCGCGCCGCCGACGACGCTGCGCGTCGGGAATCCGATGTACGAGCTTTTGCAAGACCTCTTGCGCAGCCGTGTGTTCGCGTCCGTTCCATTCTTTGAACAGACCTCCGTCGTCGGACTACTGGACGAACTTCCCCGGATGGATGACGGGACGCGCGCGGCGATGGACCCGGTCATCTTTATGATGGCATCCACCTGTGTTCTTCAAGACCGCTACGGCCTCTGATCTCGGCGAGCAAGGCGGCAATCGCCTGAGTCCTCCGAGCCGCACGCGTCACGCTGCCCTCTTCTATCTTCAAAGCCTGTTCGATGAGTCTGGCTTCTAGTTCCTGCACCGCGCCGTAGAGGGTGAAGTTCTTATCATGCAGCCGCATCCCCGGAAGGGCATGCCCTCTCTCACCTCTGATCTACCGGCGCTTCAGGCACCTGTCCAGCGCCTTCCATTCTGCGCGCCCGCTCCGCCGGATTCTCGGCTCGCTCCTCAGGGCCGAGCGCCTCGGCCTTGGCGATGTGGAGGGCGGAGCGGATGAGTCCGAGGTGGGTGAAGCCCTGCGGGTAGTTTCCCAGAAGCTCGCCGCTCACGGGGTCTATCTCTTCGGCGAGCAGGCCGAGGTCGTTGGCGTACCCGGTGACCTTCTCGAACAACTCGCGCGCCTCGTCCACCCGCCCGGCCTCGGCCAGACAATCCACCAGCCA
Organism: Pyrinomonadaceae bacterium; assembly: GCA_035761505.1. Taxonomy (GTDB): domain Bacteria; phylum Acidobacteriota; class Blastocatellia; order Pyrinomonadales; family Pyrinomonadaceae; genus JAIVJM01. Next base: position 3,447 of record DASTQX010000085.1, on the reverse strand, counting down.
GAAACTGCACAGCGCGAAGGTGGCCTCGCCGCCGGGCAGCCCGTCGTCCGACAGGTAGCGGTAGACTAACCCGTGCGAGGTGAGCTGCTCCTGAATCGCGCGGATGGTCGAGACGACGCGCGGGTCGGTCGGCGGGAGGAATCCGACCTGCGGGATGACGAGCGCGCAGGCGTCCAGAGCCTGCTCCCCGAACGCTTGCGTAAACGCGCCCGTCTTTTCGTCGTAGCCTTCGTCGAGAATCGCCGCGCGAATCTCTTCCCGCGTCCGAGTCCACACGTCAACGTCGCCCGGCAGGCCGCCCGGCGAGGCCATGCGAACTACCCGGTCGAGCGCGACCCAGCAGAGGAGCTTCGAGTAGAGGAAGTGGCGCGGCCCGCCCCGCACCTCCCAGATGCCGTGGTCGGGCTCGCGCCAGCGGGCGACGGTCTGGTCGGCCATGTATCGCAGCGCGTCCCACAGTTCGGGCCGGACGGGGCGGCGCATCCGCTCGTGATAGAGGTACGCGGCGTCAATCACCTCGCCGTAGATGTCGAGCTGCTTCTGGCCGAAAGCCCCGTTGCCCACGCGCACGGGGCGGGAGCCTCGGTAGCCTTCGAGGTGTTCGAGCGTGCGCTCAGGCAGGTGCGAGCCGCCGTCTATCCGGTACATGATCTGGAGTTCGTTGCCGCACGGGATGCAGAGGCCGTCGAGCCACCCGAAGAAGTCCGTGGCCTCCTCGTAGTATCCGAGGAGTTGCAGGGCGTAGAGAATGAGCGACGAGTCACGCAGCCACGTGAAGCGGTAGTCCCAGTTACGGACGCCGCCCAACTCCTCCGGCAGAGAGGTGGTCGGGGCGGCGACGAGCGCGCCCGTCGGCTCGTAGGTCAGGAGCTTGAGGGCGAGCGCGCTCCGCCTGACGAGTTCTTCGTAAGGCCCTTTGTACGTGCAGGTCTGCGACCACTCGCGCCAGTATTCGAGCGTCTGTTCCAATTCCACGTCGGCGTTGATTTGAAGGGCCGTGTGGTTCAGAGCGTCGGCGTCCGCGAAGTAGGTGAGCGCGACCCAGACGCGCTGCCCGGCGGCGACTTTGAAGCGCGCGGTGACGCCCCCCGAAGGGTCGTCGCGGAAAGAGGCGGGGCAGGAGAGCGCGAGCGCCTCGCGCCCGTGGCGCGCGACGACGCCTCCCTCGTATGTGTGGAGGGTGGCTGCGGCGCGCGCGTAATCGAAAGTGGGCCGGAAGTTGACCTCGACTTCCGCCTCGCCGGAGAGCCCTTCCAAGAGCCGGAGCACGCGGTAGTGTGAGGCGATGTCTTCGCCTTCGTGACTCCGGTTTAGACGCTCGACGGGCATCAAGTCGGTGAGGCGGAACCGTCCGGCGTCGGTCGAGAAGACCGTGGCGAGCACGTTCGTCCCCTCGACGTAAGCGCGCTCGGCGGCGGCTCGCAAGGAGACGGGGCCGACGCGGAAGTGACCGCCCTTATCTTTGTCGAGCAGGCGGCAGAAGACCGCCGGGCTGTCGAAGCGGGGCCAGCACAGCCAGTCTATCGAGCCTTCCGAGGAGACGAGCGCCGCCGTGTGCGCGTCTCCGATGAGCGCGTAGTCACGGATGGGCCGGTACTTACTCTCCCTCACAGTCGTCACCCCTTGTCCCTGCCATCAACATCAACCACGCCGCCGCGCTCCAATGCGAGCGAGTCCGCGACGGCGCGCCTCCTCCTCGTCCTTGAAGGTACGTTAGCACGCCTATCGAGGAAAGCGGCAAACCTGCCCTTACCGTCTCGCCCCGGAGCCGCAAGTCATCGTTCTCAGGAGCATCTACAAAAGACAGTCGGCGAAGTCGGTAGTCGCCGCCGGGGGCTGGCCGGAAGGGGCCACGGCGAACGAGGGACGACTACTCAAGGCCCATCTCCCTGAGTACCTGCCCGGCGCAGCCGATCTTGTTGCCGCCGGGGCATTCATGCTCGATGGCGCGCAGCCGCTCGAAGGCCCGCCTTAAATCCTCCTCGCCCATGACCGGCATCCCTCCAAACGTGACGCCGAGCGCGCGACCGCCGGAGGTGTCGTTCGCCCACGCCGCCGTCAACGCACCGGCGAGCGTCTGGAAGTCAATACGAGACGGAGTGTCGAAGTTGGTGGCTCTCGGCGCGTTGAAGGCGAGCCTGTACTTTGCCTCTTTACTCATCGCTTCCGCGTCTCTCCTGTCACGCTAAACTGACTTGTCGGCGGCGGTCTAAACCCCCGCCGAGAGGAAGGCGTTCGCCTCAGGCGGTCTGACCCGAAGCCACTGTGTCACCGGCGGCAGCGAATTCCAGTAGCAGCGAGCACATCTCGTCCGGCCCCGGCAGGCGGAACCTCGCCCGCGACTGGTTCTCGCCGACGTGGATCGTCCAGGCGGTCGCGGGCAGCCGCGCGAAGAGGTCTTCGTCCGTCTTGTCGTCTCCGGCGGCCAGCAGAAAGTCGGGCGGCGCGCACTCTCTGGCGAGCCGACTCATGACCTCGCCCTTGTCGGCCCACATCAGTTTCACCTCGACCGACTTCTGCCCGCGCACGGCGCGCAGTTGGGTGTCGGCGAGCATCTGTTCGAGGTCGTGCGCCAGCTCGTTCGCCAGCCACTCGCCGAACTCCGGGTCGGACATCCGGTAGTGCCAGACGAGCGAGAACTCCTTCTCTTCGACGAAGCTGCCGGGCGTGCGGTCGACGTAGTGTTCGAGGAAGGCTGATAAGTCCCGCTTCCACTCCGGCGAGTAACCCGCGTAGCTGTACTCCCACTCGGCGGAACCCGGCGGCCTGATGACCGCGCCGTGTTCCGCCGCGAGCCACAGCCCCGGCACGCCGCCGAACCATCCTTCGAGGTCGGCGCGCGACCTGCCGGAGACGACCGCCGTCGTCGTGTTCGGCGAGAGGGCGAGTCGTCCGAGCAGACGAATTAGCTCCGTGGGCGGCACCGCGTCCTGCGGGCGCTTCGCGTAACCGACGAGCGTGCCGTCGTAGTCGAGAAGCAGGAGGCGACTCCGCGCCGCGCGGAACGCGCTGACGGCGTCGCGCGTGGGCAACTCCGCCGGGAGGGCGGCGGCGTGGTCGGCGCGCGCGCGGCCCGCCTCGCTCAGGTTCTCGATGAAGCGCTCGCCCCACGCGAAGACGTTGTTGTGCGTGACCCTGCGGTAGAGCGCCGCCATCCTCTCGCGCCGCTCCTCTTCGGGGAGCGAGAGCGCCCGCGCGACCGCTTCGGCGGTGCGCCCCTCGTCGTAAGGGTTCACCAGAATCGCCTCGCCCATCTCGGCAGCCGCGCCCGCGAACTCGCTCAGGACGAGCACGCCCGCCCCGCCGCGCTGGCAGGCGACGTACTCTTTAGCGACGAGGTTGAGGCCGTCGCGCAAAGGCGTCACCCACGCCACGTCGGCGAGGGCGTAGAGGGCGGCCAGTTCCGCGCGCGGGAGGTTGCGCCGCAGATAGACGATGGGCGTCCAG
>DASTQX010000084.1:0-16619 GCA_035761505.1 Pyrinomonadaceae bacterium | reverse complement strand
AAATGCGAAAGGGCTTTGATTTGGAGGGGGCTTCGGACGTGGTCGTGGTGGGCGGCGGCGTCGCGGGGCTTGGGGCGGCGCGCGAGTTGGCGCGGCGGGGCTTGGGTGTCACGGTCGTCGAGGGCGGCGCGGCGGGCGCGGCCTCACGCGCGGCGGCGGGGATGCTCGCGCCGCAGGCCGAGGCCGACCGCAGGGACGTGCTCTTCGACCTGCTCTGCGCGAGCCGCGAGTTGTACCCCGCGTTCGCCGAAGCGCTCCGCGAAGAGAGCGGCGTTGACATCGAACTCGACCGCACGGGCACGCTCTACCTCGCCTTCACGGAAGAGGACGAGAAGGAACTCGCGCGGCGCTTTCGCTGGCAGAAGGAAGCGGGGCTCGCCGTCGAGCGGCTGACGGCGGAGGAGGCGCGCGGGCTCGAACCCTCGATTTCGACACGCGTGCGCGCGGCGCTCCTCTTCCCGCGCGACTGGCAGGTCGAGAACCGCGAACTCGTCCGCGCACTCTCTCTGAGCGCGCGTCGCCACGGCGCGGTCGAGTTGAACGACGAAGCGGCGCGCGGCGTGCGCGTCGTCGCGGGCCGCGCCGTGGGCGTCGAGACGACGGCGCGTTTCATCCCTGCGGGCGCGGTGCTGCTCGCGGCGGGCGCGCACACCTCGCGCCTTCCATTCTTCTTCCGAGAAGGCGAAGGAGAGCGGACGAGCGTGAGCGCGCGTGACGGAGAGAGCATCGCTTCGCATCCGCTCATCGAGCCCGTGCGCGGGCAGATGCTCTGCGCGCGGCAGCCGGACGCGCCCGCGCCCTTCGTCCGCCACGTCATCTACAGCCCGCGAGGTTATCTCGTCGCGCGCCGCGACGGGCGTCTGCTCGCGGGCTCGACTTCCGAGCTGAGCGGCTTCGACTGTCGCGTGACGGATGAAGGAGCGCGCGAAATCTCTCTCCACGCGACCGAGATTGCCCCGGCTTTCAACTCGCTCGAACGGACGGACAGTTGGGCGGGCTTGAGGCCGCGCGCGGAGGACGGTCTGCCCGTGCTCGGCGCGTCCGCCGACGTGGAGAAACTTTTCTACGCGACCGGCTACTACCGCAACGGCATCCTGCTCGCGCCCGCGACCGGCGAACTCGTCGCCGGACTTATCGCGGGCGGGGCAACCGCCGGCGACCCGCGCGTACTCGAAGCGTTCTCCCCCGCGCGCTTCCGCCGCCGGAGCGCGCTCGTCGCGGCGGGCGAAGGATAAACACGTCACGCGCAGGACTGAGAATTAAAAGATCAAGGAATTAAGAGGTCAGGATTTTTGATGAAAAGATTTCTGCTGTTCATGCTCGCCGCCGCCGTCTTCGTCTCCGCGCTCTCTTCCCTCCGACCATCCGGCGTGGCGAGCGCGCAGGCGAAGCAGAGCGAAGGCGCGACCGTGGCGAGCGCGCCCGACAGCGCCCCGGCGTCGGAGGCGCAGGCGCTCTACTTGGACGCCGAAGGCTACACGCGCCGCAAGTTCGACGAGTTCAGGAAGAACGCCGTCCCCTACGACAAGCAGCTTGAGCAGAAGACCTTTCAGGAGCAGAAAGACCTCGCGCTGCGCCACGCCACGAAGCTCTCCGCGCGCGGCCCCTTGAGCGGGCTCGACCTCTACTACGCGGGGATGCTCTACGTCCTCGCCGGGCGCTCCGAGCCCGCGCTCGACTCGCTGCGCCGCTTCGTCACGGACGCCGCCGCGCCCGAAGCTCTGAAGCAGAGGGCGCGCGCCCTCGCCGTCGAGCACGCCGCGAAGCTCGACCGCCACGAAGAGGCCGAGCGCTTCCTCAACGACTACACGGCCCGCGAGCCGCGCACGCCGAACGACCTCCACCGCCTCAACTACGTCATGGCCTCGCTCTACGCGAAGCGGAAGGACTCGGCGCGCGCCGCCGCCTACGCGCGCACGGCCTACACCTCGGCCCTCGAAGTCGCGCGCGCCCCGAAGCTCGCGCCCGCGCGCCGCGACACCGTGATTTACGGCGCGGGCAGTTTCCTCGCGGAGACTCTGCTCGGCGCGAACCGCCGCGCCGAAGCGCTCGCCGTCATTCAGGAGATGCGCGCGCTCGCGCTCGCCTTCCCTTCGGCGCGACTCTACGGGCAGGCGACCGTGATGCTGCTCGAAGAGGGCGAGCCGCTCGGCCCGCCGCCCGACGCCCCGGCAGCCGCCGGGTTCGCCGCCACGCCGCCTGAACTCAAAATCACCGAATGGATTGACCAGAAGCCGGTCGCCCTCTCCGAACTGCGCGGCCAAGTCGTGCTGCTCGACTTCTGGGCGACGTGGTGCGGCCCCTGCCGCTACACCATCCCGAAGCTCAACGCGCTGCACGGCAAGTACAAAGACCGCGGGCTCGTCATCATCGGCATGACCAACTTCTTCGGCGGGCGCGGCGAAGGGCGCGACATGGGGCCAGCCGAAGAGCTGGAATTTCTCCGCCAGTTCAAGCGGACGAACCGCATCCCCTACGGCTTCGCCATCGCCGACCACGAGGAGAACGACGTGCACTACGGCATCGCCACCATCCCCACGGCCTTCCTCCTCGACCGGCGCGGGCGCGTCCGCTTCATCACCGTCGGCGCGAGCGACATCGAAACCAAAGCCCTCGCCTCGATGATCGAGAAGCTCATACAGGAGAAGCCTTGAACCGTGACAAGTGACAGTTGACAGGATAAGACCCGTCTTTCTCCTGCCACCGTTTACGGTTGACGGCTCACGGCTTTTCCCTGCGTCTCATCCGCCGGGCAAACTTTTTACCGTTTCTTTACTTCACGGTGCGTCGCGGCGGGCGGCGTTTTTGTCGGAGTTGTTGTAAGCTCTAAGGCGTTATGGAAGGCTCTAACATTACCATCACAGTGGCTTTCGTCGCGGGGCTGCTCTCTTTTCTTTCGCCGTGCGTGCTGCCGCTCGTACCGGGGTACATCTCGCTCATCTCCGGCGTGAGCATTGACCACCTGAAGGGCGAGGGCGGCTCTTCGCGCGTGCGGACGCGGCGGGCGGTCGTGTGGAACTCGCTCGCCTTCAACGCGGGCGTCTCGCTCATCTTCGTGCTGCTCGGCGCGACCGCCGGGTGGGTCGGGAACGTGCTCTTTTCGAGCCCGTGGGTGAGGGTCATCGGCGGCCTCGTCATCATCGGCTTCGGGTTGCAGTTGATGGGCGTCTTGAAGATCGGCGCGCTCTACCGCGACACGCGCAAGTTTTCCGAAGAGAAGCCGCGCGGCACGTTCGGCTCTCTGCTGCTGGGGATGGCGTTCGCCGCCGGTTGGACGCCGTGCATCGGCCCGATTCTCGGCGGCATTATCGGTCTGGCGGCGACGAGCGGCGGTTGGAAGAGCGGCCTCATCCTCTCCTCCTTCTACTCGGCGGGGCTCGCCGTCCCGTTCCTCGCCACGGGCCTTCTGCTCAACCAGTTCCTCGGCTTCTACACTTGGTTCCGCCGCCACCTCCACAAGGTCGAGGTCGTCTCCGGCGTGATGCTCATCGTCATGGGATTGATGGTGGCGAGCAACAGCCTGACGTGGGTGGCGAGCGTCGCTTCGAGATACCTGCCCAACGCCGAAAGTCTCGTCCAGCAGGACGCGGGCGGCGAGCAGGCGACAACGGGCGGCGGGCAAAACTCTCAGACGCCGACCAGCAACGCCTCTTTCGAGCCCGCGCCCGAAGTCGAGTTGAAGACGCTCGCGGGCGAGCCCTTGCGCCTCGGCGACTACCGGGGCCGCGTTGTGCTGCTGAACTTCTGGGCTACCTGGTGCGTCCCGTGTCGCTCGGAGATACCGGCCCTCGGCGAGCTGAACCGAGACCTCCAGTCGCGCGGCTTCGCCGTCGTCGGCCTCTCGACGAACGACACCGCCGCCCTCGTCAAGGAGTTCCAGAAAGAGGTCAAGATGGACTACACCGTCGCGCTCGGCGACGAGGACGTGGCCGCCAAATACAAGGTCGGCGTGCTCCCGACCACCTTCGTCATTGACCGCGAGGGCCGCATCCGTCACACCATCATCGGCGAAAAGACCCGCGCCTACTTTGAAGCCCGCATCGCACCCTTACTCGACGAAACGACGACCGCCACCGCCCGCGGCGTTAACTGACCGCATCCCTCCGGGCGCGGTCGAGAAAGGTTGACGAGACATGAGCACCGAGGAAAAGGTCACGCAACTGGAACAGTCTATCGCCATCGTCACTCGACTGTTGGAGAACCACTCCGACCGTTTGGACACGCACATGGACTGGATAAATCAGCTCGGCGCGTCGCAGGCCAGACACGACGCCTGGTTGGTCGAGATGAGCGCCGCCCAAGCTGAGTCGCACGCGATCCAAGCCGAGAACGACCGCCGCATCGCGCAGCTTATAGACGAGCACATTCGCACCGACGACGGATTCAAAAAGCTCGCCGAGTCGCAACACCGCACTGACAATAAGTTCAGGGAACTCGCCGAGTCGCAACGCCGCACTGAGGATAAATTCACAGACCTCGCTGAGTCGCAACGCCGCACCGACGACAAGTTCAGGGAACTCGCCGACGCGCAGCAACAATTCACCGTCAACATCAAGGAGGCTTTGCGGCAACTGGCCGAGTCGCAACGCCGCACCGACGATAAATTCAAAGACCTCGCCGACGCACAGCAACGCACCGATGCGAAGTTCTTCGACACGGACGCGCGCCTCGACCGCTTGGTGGAGATCGTTGAGCGCATGGCGCAGAACGGGCGAGAGAGGCCCGAAGGATGAGAACCCCGCCGCAAGGTTCTGTTTTGAGGAGACAGTGATGTTTAAGAAGCTCACGAGACACGCCGCCGTTATCTGCTTCGCGTTGGCCTTCGGCGCGAGCGGGGCAAGCGCGCAGACCCCGACCACGCCGCCCGCGCCCGCGCAGGCGGCGGCGCAGACGCCTTCGACGGCGGGGCACGAGTACGCGCCGCTGATCGAGCAGAAGATTGATTACAAGGACTGGACTTTCAAGAGCCTGAAGGACGGCTCGCCCGTCAACCTGCGCGAGTGGTCGAAGGGCAAGAAGCTGGTGATGGTCGTCTATTTCGCCCCGTGGTGCGGGAACTGGAAGATGGAAGCGCCGGTCATCGCCCGCCTCCTCGACAAGTATCGCAAGGACGGCTTCGACGTGGTGGCCGTGAGCGAGTACGCCTCGGCGGACGACTCGCGCCGGTATTTCGAGACGCAGGGCGGCATGCCCTACACGGTCGTCGTCGAGAGCGAGGCGCGCGAGGCGCGCGAGCAGACGACGCACTACGGCTACCGCAAAATCGCCAACGACACCCGGCGCTGGGGCTCGCCCTTCAACGTCTTCCTCGAACCGGCGCGGCTCAACGCGAAGGGCGACGTGCTGGCGGAGAAAACGTGGGTCGTCGGCGGCGAGTTGATCGAGAAGGACGCCGAGCAGTTCATCCGCGAGAAGCTCGGCCTGACGGAGAAAAGCTCCATCGAGCCCTGCGAAATTAAGCCTTGAGGGAGGCGCGCGGCGGCGTGCGCGAAGGCTCGTTTTTAGGTAAAATCTCCGCGCCTCGGAAAGTCCCCGCGAAGGGTCGGCTCTCCGGGGCGCGTTGCCGGTCAGCACATCAAACCTGAGAAGTTCACACTCACCCCGAACAGTCGTCGAGCTTCCAACGCGACCCCGAAAGGTTTTCGGGATCGAGAGCCCTCGAACTGTGCCTGAGACGCGGCACGGACTCGCCGCGCGCCGCGCGCCGGTAGATTTTAGACGGAGAAATACTGATGGTTCCCTCGCCCCCCTCACCACTGAATGGTGTCGCGCCGCGTCGCGCGGTCGCTCTTTTTCTGTCGCTGGCGCTGCTGGCGTCCGCCTTCCTCAACGTCTCAAGCGCGGCAGCCGGAAGACGGCAGGAAAGAATTTATGAGCCCGCCGCGCGCGCCTCGTTGACGAAGGGCGAGACACCCGCCTTCGTCCCCGGCGAAGTCTTAGTCCGCTTCCGCTCCGAGTCGAAGGCCGACGAAGCGGCGCTCGCTTCCGCGCCCCTGCTCGATGCTGAGGGCCGCGAGTTGCCCGTCGAGTTGGCGCGCGCCGAGGGGCTCTCTCTGGTGCGTGGCTTGCGCCTCGCGCGCGTGCGCGCCGCAGACACGCTCGCGGCGGTCGCCGCCCTCTCTGCGCGCGCCGACGTGCTCTACGCCGAGCCGAACTACGTCCGCCGCGCGCTCAATGTGCCGAACGACCCGCGCTTCGGCGAGCAGTGGGGTTTGAAGAACACGGGGCAGGAGAGCGTCGTGACCGGGGAGCCGGGCGTCGCGGGTTTCGACATCAAGGCCGAAGGCGCTTGGGACATCACGACGGGCAGCCGCGACGTGGTGGTCGGCGTCATTGATTCCGGCTTCGACATCACGCACCCGGACATCCAACCGAACGTCTGGACGAACCCCGGCGAGACGCCCTCGAACGGCGTGGACGACGACGGCAACGGCTTTACGGACGACGTGCACGGCTGGGACTTCTTCCACGAAGACGCGAGCGTCTTCGACCGCCCGGCGGGAGCGCCCGTATCGGACGGGACGGACTTCCACGGGACGCACGTCGCCGGGATCGTCGGCGCGGCGGGCGACAACGGCACGGGCGTCGCGGGCGTGAGCCGTCAGGTCAGCCTCATGTCGCTCAAGGTGCTCGGCCCCGACGGCGCGACCTCGTCGAGCGTCATGCTGACGGTGCGCGCCTACAACTACGCGAAGCAGATGCGCGAGTTGTTCCAGAGCACGGGCGGCGCGAAGGGCGCGAACGTCCGCGTGCTCAACAACTCTTACGGCGGCTTGGGCCGCTCGCAGGCCGAGCGTGACGCCATCCTCGCCTTGAACGAAGCGGGCATCCTCTTCGTCGCCGCCTCAGGCAACGAGCGGCAGAGCAACGACTTCCATCCCATCTATCCGGCGAGCCACGCGGCCCCGAACATCATCTCGGTCGCCTCGCTCACGCGCCGTCAAGGCATCTCGCAATTCACCAACACCGGGCCGCGCAGCGTCCACATGTGGGCTCCGGGCGACGAAATCCTGAGCACGCTGCCGGGCAACGATTACGCCTTCGCGTCCGGCACTTCGATGGCCGCGCCGCACGTCGCGGGCGCGGCGGCGCTTCTTTGCGCGGCGCATCCTTCCATCTCGCTCGCGCGGTTGCGCGCGGCACTCCTTTTCAGCGGCGAAGAGTTCGGGAGTTTCCCGCCGACGACGATTACGAACCGGCGCTTAAACGCGCTCAAGGCTTTGCAGACCGCCGCCGAGGGCGACGCGACCGCGCCCTCGAACATCGCCGACTTCCGCTCGCGGCAGGCTTCGCTCGACCCGCTCGAACTGATGCTCGAATGGACTGCGCCCGGCGACGACGGCACGACGGGCCGCGCCGCCTACTACGAGATTCGCTTGTCGGACACGCCGTTGACGAACGAGACGGCCTTCGCGCACGCGCGGCTCATGCTCGCCCCGCTGCCGTCGGACGCGGGCACGCCGCAGTTCATCAACACGCGCCTCCCGTTCCGGCACCCTTCGGGCTTCGTCGGCATCCGCGCGTTTGACAACGCGGGCAACGCCTCGGCCATCTCTTCCATCGCGTACACGGTTGACCAAATCCGCGACGACCCGTACACCGTCGCCGCCTCCGCCGCCGAGCCGCTCTCGACCGGCGGGACGCCGCTCGGCCTCAAGGGCGACGACGAGTACAAGCTCAACTTCCAACTCCCTTTCAACTTCAACAACCGTTTCCCCTTCTTCAACACGACGGAGTTGAGCGTCAACGTCTCGACGAACGGCGTGCTCTACTTCACGTCCAACCTGCCGCGCAACCCCGACGGCTCGGCGGGCGACGCCATCCCCTCGGTCGCCTCGCTCGCCGCCTTCCCGCGCATCGCGGGCCTGTGGGACGACCTCCGCACGGACAAGCGCGCCACCGACGATGTGTACGTCGTCAACCCCGACCCCAGCCGCATCATCTTCCGGTGGCAGGCCGTGACCTTCGACACGCCGACCAGCCCGACCACCTCGCGCGGCGAGAACCCGGTGAGCTTCGAGATCGAGTTGAGAAGCGACGGCACGATCATCAAACGCTACGGCGAAGGCAATCAGAATCTCTTCTCGGTCGTCGGCCTCGGCGCGGGCTTCCCCGACCCTTACGTCGTCGCCTCGCACACCTCCGACCCGACCGAACTCGCGTCCTCTCTGAAGTCTCTGGCGAACGCGCCGACCGTGACCTACACGCGGCGCACGGCTGGCGGCGGCGGCGGGCCGCAGAACCCGCTCGACCTCAAGATGGAAGTCCTCGCGGCGCAGCCCAACCCGGTCGGCGCGGGCCGCCAGTTGACGCAGATGTTCCGCCTCACCAACGACGGCCCCAACACCGCCGAGCAGACCAAAATCAACATCTCCTTGCCGCCGGGCGTGCGCGTCGTGACGTGCGAGACGCGCCGCTTCAACTGCGCGACACCGCCGCCGGGTCAAGCCGGTTCGGTCGTCGTGGACATCGGGACGATGAGCGGCACGACGTTCAGCACCGAAGTCGTCACGCTCGTCCTCGCGCTCGACTCCATCGCGCCGGGCACGACGCTCTCGACGACGGCCACGGCCTCGAACTTCTGGACGGACACGAACCCTGCAAACGACTCGGCGACGGCGACCGTGCAGGTCGTCCAAGACCCCGGCTTCGGCAACGTCCGCGCGGTCGGCGCGGGCGAGTCGCACACTCTGGCGGCCAAGACGGACGGGACGGTCTGGGCTTGGGGCAGCAACGAGTCGGGACAGCTCGGCGACGGCACGCAATCCTTCGGCAGCTTCTCGCGCCTGACGCCCGTCGTCGTCCGCAACCTCTCGGACGTGAAGGCGCTTGCGGGCGGCTTCTCACACTCGCTCGCGCTCAAAGCGGACGGCACGGTCTGGGCCTTCGGCGCGAACTTCAAGGGGCAGCTCGGCGACGGCTCCGTCCAGATGCGGGCGACGCCCGTTCGCGCCGGCGATTTGACGGGCGCGCGCACGATTGCCGCCGCGCGCTTCTACTCGCTGGTGCTCAAGGAGGACGGGACGGTCTGGGGCTTCGGCGATAACGAGTCGGGGCAGTTGGGGACGGGCGCGGGCAGCGGCCTCCCCGTCACTTCACCCGTCCAGACGAACATTTCGGGCGTGACCGCCATCGCCGCCGGAGACACGCACGCGCTCGCCGTCCGCTCCGACGGCACGGTCTGGGCTTGGGGCAGCAACTTCGAGGGGCAGCTCGGCGACGGCACGACCAACGGACGAGCGACGCCCGCGCAAGTCCCCGGCCTCAACGGCATCGTCGCCGTCGCGGCGGGCGAGAAGCACTCTCTCGCACTGAAGAACGACGGGACGGTCTGGGCTTGGGGCTTCAACTCGGAAGGGCAACTCGGCGATGCGACGCAGACGCGGCGACTCTCGCCCGTGCAGGTCGTCAACTTCGCGGGCGGCCCCTTGACGGGCGTGACGCAAGTCGCCGCCGGGGCGCGTCACTCGATGGTGCTCAAAGACGATTTCTCCGTCTGGACTTGGGGCTACAACGGCTTCCTCCAACTCGGCGAAGGCGTCCTGCCGCCGTCGAACCGCTCGACCCCGGTGCGCGTCGTCAACATCTCCGGCGCGGTCGGCATCGCCGCCGGTCACTTCCACAGCGCGGCGCTCATGGCCGACTCGACGCTGCGGATGTGGGGGCGCAACGGCAACGGCTCGCTCGGCGACGGAACCTCTTTCTCGCGCGCCGCGCCCGTCGAGGTGACGGGCATCTCCGTCCTCCCCGCGCCGACCTTCGACAAGGGCACCGGCACGTTCCCGCTCCCCTTCAACGTCACCGTCAACTGCGCGACGCCCGACGCCCTCATCCGTTACACGACGAACGGCAGCGACCCGACGGAGAGCGACCCGGCGGTCAGTCCCGGCGCGGTGCTCCGCGTTGACCGCTCGCTGACGCTCAAGGCGCGCGCCTTTAAGGCGGGCTTCGTCATGAGCCCCGTCCAGAGCGCTGCTTACGTCGTCCAGCAGCCGGGCAACGCGATTGACGGCAACCAGTTCTTCGTCGCGCAGCACTACCGGGACTTCTTAGGCCGCGAAGCGGACGCGGGCGGCCTCGCCTTCTGGACGAACGGCCTCGAAGCCTGTGGCCTCGACGCGCAGTGCCGCGCCTTCAAACGCACCGACACCTCGGCGGCCTTCTTCCTCTCGATTGAATTTCAGGAGACCGGCTATCTCGTCCAACGCATCTACAAGGCGGCTTACGGCGACGCCATCGGCCAAGCCACGCAGAACGGCGTGCCCGTCCAGATTCCCGTCCCTGTCGTGCGCCTCGACGAGTTCATCCCCGACTCCCAACGCATCGCGCGGGACGTGATCGTCGGCACGACGGGCTGGCCCGAACGGCTCGACGCTAACAAGACGGCCTTCGCCCAAGAGTTCGTCGAGCGCTCGCGCTTCACGTCCGCGTTCCCTTCGAGCATGACGCCCGAACAGTTCGTGAACACACTCAACACGAACGCCGGGAACGTCCTTTCGGACGCGGAGCGCACGACGCTCATCGCCGAACTGACCGCGAACAACAACGCGGCGGGCCGCGCCTCGGTCTTAAGGAAAGTCGCCGAAGACGCAGACCTCGCGGCGGCGGAGAAGAACCGGGCGTTCGTCCTCATGCAGTTCTTCGGCTATCTGCGCCGCAACCCGAACGACGCGCCCGACACCAACCACGGCGGCTACAACTTCTGGCTCGGCAAGCTCAACGAGTTCGACGGCGACTTCCGCCAAGCCCAGATGGTCACGGCCTTCCTCGACTCCGTCGAGTACCGCCAACGTTTCGGCCAGTAAGACGAGAGGGGAAAAGGGGAAAGCGATAAAAGGGAACAGGGTAAAGGGAGAAGGCACTCTCCACTCGTTCGGCCCGCTCTTCCCTTTTACCCCTTTCCCCTCTTCCCCCTTCCTCTTTCCCTTCCCTTCCCCTTTCGCCTTTTCCCTTCTCAGGCTGCTATCATGGCCTGCTTTTTCAGACCATTATTTTCGCGCTGATACAAATACCGATGAGACTTCGCCTGCTCTACCACGGCCACTGTTTCGACGGCGTCGCGTCCGCCGCCGTCTTCACGCGCTTCTACCGCTCCCGGCTCGCGCCCGCCGCCACGGTCGAGTACACGGCGCTGACGCACCGCCCCGGCGCGCTGTTCGACGAGGAGATGTTCGACGGCGACGAGAACGCCATCGTGGATTTCAAGTACAGCCCTTCGGAGCGCCTGACGTGGTGGTTCGACCATCACCAGTCGGCCTTCCTCACGCCCGCCGACGAGGCGCACTTCCGCGCCGACGCTTCGGGCAAAAAGTTCTGGGACGCCGAGAGCAAGTCCTGCACCGAGTTCATCGAACGCGTCGCGCGCGAGCGCTTCGGCTTTGAAGACGCCGCGCTCGGCCCGCTCGTCCACTGGGCGCACATCATTGACGGCGCGCTCTACACCTCGGCGGCGCAGCCCGTCGAGTTGCGCGAGCCCGCGCTCCAACTGATGCAGGTCATCGAGAACACGCCCGGCGACGACTTCCACGAACGGCTCATCCGCGAATTGACCGAGAAGCCTCTCGCAGAGGTCGCCACCGGCGAAGAGGTGCAAGAGCGCTTCCGCCCCATCCTCGAACGCCACCGCGAGACTTTGGAGACCGTCCGCCGCAAGGCCACTTACGCGCGCGGCGTCATCACCTTCGACCTCGTGGACGAAGGACTCGAAGGCTTCAACAAGTTCATCCCCTACTACGTCCGCCCCGAAACGACCTACTCGGTCGCGGTCACGCGCGGCCCCGACCGGACGAAAATCTCCGTCGGCTCGAACCCCTTCAGCCCGCGCCCGCGCCGCCACAACATCGCCTCCATCTGCGAGCGCTACGGCGGCGGCGGCCACGCCGTCGTCGGCGCGGTCTCGCTCAAGTCCTCGGAGGTCGAGCGCGCGCGCGAAATCGCCGCCGAGATCGTCGCGGAGTTGTCGGAAGGGTTCGAGGAATAAGGACGGAAGGCGCGGCGATTGACGCGCGCGCAATGTTCTTTACTGCTCGTCCGCCGCGTCCCTCACGCGGCCTTCGAGTCCCGCTAAGAATCTTTTCCGGTAGCCTTCGATGAGGTTCCGGACGTTCGACTCCAACTCGCTCTCGGAGACGCCCGTCGCGTAGAGGGCCGACTTCTGAAGGTCAATCAAAGCCATGAGCATGGCTTTCACTTCTATCAACTCCGTCCCGATAATCGAGAAGGCTTCGGAGTTCGACCTGCTCTCGCTCACGAGCGCGTGCATCTCGTCCGAAAGCTCCGGGCCTTGCGTCTGGTCGGCCATCTCTCTCCCCCTTGTTTGAAGAGTCTTTAAAAGGAACAGCCGCAACTTAACAGAAGCGCGCCGCTTTGTGTAGCCGCCGCGCCGGGCCGTTCTCTGAAGCGCCTTAGCGCCTCCTGCCTTTGTGACGATTCTTCGGCTTCGCGCGGTTGGGCTGGTGGCCCGGCTCCGAATCGGGCGGGTGGGCGGACGCCGCGCCCTCGCTCTGCCGCAACGCGGCGCGGCCCACCACCTCGTCGAAAATCTTCAGCGAGTCTATGACCTTGAGAGAGTCTATCTCGTCGTCGAACTTCAGGTCGCAGAGGTTCGCAACCTCGTCGTTGGGGCCGAAGGCGATCATCTTGTCTTTGAAGTCGGGGTCGCGGTAGGCGAGCACGAAGGCGTGCGGCCCGACGCGGAGGCTGCCGATGTCGTCGCCCCAAGTCTCCGTGTCGAACTTGAGCGTCGGGTATTCGGCGGGGCCGTAGATGCGCCGCCGCGCGCCGCCGAAGTCCGCCTCCCGCCACACGTCAATGTAGCAATCGCTCTCTTTCGCCTTCATCCTCCGAACACCCCGCCGCCAGTTTACTAAAAATCATCCCGCGACGGGGCAGCGCAAGCTCCGGCGACCGTCACGTCTCAGAAGCCGTTGGGGAAGCCCCTCATGTGGGCTTCCCCGACGGCTTCTAAAAAACGCGGGCCTTACTTCGCGGCCCCGCCGGGCGCGGCCCCTGCCGGAGGTGCGGGCGTGCCGGTGACGGTGAATTTGATGTCGCCGGGACTCTGGGCGAGCTTGAGGTCTTTGTCGTTGAAGGCGTCCACGCGCGCGGTGTAAGCGCCGGGCGAGAGCGGCTTGTCGAGGGAGAAGGACTCGCCCTCCACGCGCCGGTTGATGAAGTCGTATTCGGACTTGGCCCCGGAAGCGGTGTCGGCGTAGATGCTCATCTTGTAATAAGCGGCGTCCGGGTACGAGGCCCACTTCACTTCGATGTTGTCCGGCCCCACCTTCGAGCCCGCCTTCGGGCTGAGCAGTTTCAAGTCCTGCTTAAAGAGGTGCGTGTCGGGGGCGAAGAAGGTCTTGCCCTCCTCGACGTTGTACTTGGCCGACTGGACGATGCCCGAAGTCGCAAAGACGTAGTACGGCGTGTCGAAGACTTTGACGGTCAAGCCTTCGTAAATCCTCGGCGGCACGTCTTTGATTAAGTACTCTCCGGCGTCGTCCGTCTTGGTCGTGAACTTCTCGCCGCCGCACCCGCCGACGAAGCGGCTGAACTTCTCACACAGTTGCACTTCGACTCCGGCGGCGGGCTGGCCGTTGAAGAAGGCTTTGCCCTGCACGTTGCCTTTGCCGGGCGAGGGCTTCTCCTTCTCGACGCCCGTGCCCGAAGCAATCGTGCCGTCGGCGTCGGTCTTGACGGCGGGCGGCCTCGACGCGTTCGCCGCGCCCGCGTTGGCGTTGGCGTCGGCGGTCGGGGCCGCCGCGTTCGAGTTCGCTTCCCCGGAAGGCTTGCAGCCCGCCACCAGAAGGGCCGAGAGCAAGACGAAAGCAAAAGCCGCGCGACCTTTAATTCTCATCAACATTCGTTCTCCTTTTTCCGTTCACTCTTTTCGACGATCTTCGCAAATAGAAGAGCGCGCGGCGCGCTCACAGCTCGCGCCGCATGACGAGTTCGCCCTCGTCTTCTTCGCCCGTGTAGGCGAAGCCGAGCCTCTCGTAGAAAGGCCCCGGACTTCCCTCGCCCGGCACGACGCTCGTCCAGAGCGTCCGCGCGCCGGGCCGCGTCCGCACATGCTCGAACAGGAGTTCGAGCGCCCGCCGACCGATGCCCGTCCGCTGATACCGCGCGTCAATCATGAACCGCCAGAGGTAATAACGCGGCTTCGATTCGTCGTCTTCGAGCATGACGAAGCCGACGGGCGTCTCGCCGGAGTAGATGGCGCGGAACCAAGCCACGTCGGGCGAGAAGTGCGCCTCGGCGATGGAAATCTCGTTGGGCGCGACGAAATTCTCCTGCTCCGGCGCGACCTTCAAGAGAAGGATTTCGCGCAGCGTCTCCTTCGTCACCTCTCGGAAAGTCACCTCCGCTGTCTCGTCGGACAAACCTTCTTCCCTCCCTCTTGTAAGTGTGTCGTCGGCTGTCACGCCTCTGGACTGTCAGCCCGGCCCCGACGAGTGAACGCCGGGTGCGAGAGACGCCGCCCGCCGTCGGCGGCGACGCGCATTGAAACATCAGACGTTGACGAGAGGCAAGCCGCGCGCGGCGCGTTGGAATCAATCGTGAGGCGCGGCGCGGTCGGACTTCACCGTTATTTAAACGGCGAAGAGCATGAAGCATCCGGCGCGCGTTTGTAAAGATGCTGACCGAAGGCAGTGAACAAAAGAGGACGCGGCGGGGCGGCGCGTCCACTCCAGTAGTCACTCGCACCGGCGTCCGTCTCGAAGGAGAGGCGTTTTACGGCTCGAATCGGCGCGCGGCGGCAACGGAACGGGAAATGCGTTGAAGTGGCCCGTCACAGCCTTGTGACCCTCGCTTTCCCGCTCCTTACATTCCTCGCTTCCCGCTTCTGAGGGCCACGCCTTTTACCCTCACACGCAGCACCTCAATCGCTGCACAAGGAGAATGAAATGAGATTCCTCAAGTCCAAGATGATGATGACCGGGTTCGCGCTCTTCCTCGCCGTCACCGCGCTCGCGGGCCGGGCCGGAGCGCAGCCGACGCCGAACGTCTTCGACGGCGGCAACCGGTGGCTCATCACCTACTTCGACGACTGCAACGCGACCCATCAGCAGTGGGCGACGCAGGGCATCTGCTTCCTCCCCTACAAGCGTTGCGCCGCGTGCGGCATCGTCGGCGCTTGGTACTCCGACACCTTCCCCGACTGGAACGGTCGTTACCAGCAGGAGGGCGACCGCCTTCTGATGCACGGCGACTACGCGAACAACGTCGGCCACGACGGGATGGTCATTGACCTCTTCGCGGGGACTTCGCCGCGCGACGAGGGCGCGGGCCAGTGGACGGAGTGGCGCGAGGTGCCCGGCGTCTTCGGCATGACCATCGGCTTCGGCAACACGCGCCTCCGCCGCGTCGGCAGGTGCCGAGTCCCGCAAGGGGTCGCCGCCGACCTCACGCGCATGAGCGACGTGGAGGTTGACCGGCTCGCCGAACAACTCTCGCGCGAGGTCAAGCCGAGGCTCCGCCGCGACCGCAAGCCCGCCGAGGCTCCCATTGACCCCGAACAGGTGCCGCTCGCCGAAGAGAGGGAGTATCAGAAGTAACCGCTCGCGACCGGCCCGCGCCCGACGGTTGACGGCCTGAAAGAGTCAGGGGCTCGCCTTTCGACGAGCCCCTGACTCTTTTTCTTTCCCCACTTCGCAGGCGCGGGGTTAGCGGGCCATGAGTTGTTCGATGTCGGGGATGTGTTTGGGGGCGGCGGCGGTGAGGACGCGGTGGCCGTCGGGGGTGACGAGGATGTCGTCTTCGATGCGGACGCCGAGGCCGCGATATTTTTCGGGCACGTCGTCGGCGTCTTCGGAGATGTAGAGGCCGGGCTCGACCGTCATCACCATGCCGGGCTCGACGGGGCGCGGCTCGCCGTCGAGGTGGTAGCGGCCCGCGTCGTGCACGTCGAGGCCGAGGTAGTGGCCGAGGCGGTGCATGTAGAATTTTTTGTACTTCTCTTCCTCGATGAGCTTCGCCGGGTCGCCTTCGAGGAGGCCGAGTTTGACCATCCCGGCGGTCAGAATCTCGACCGAGCGCTGGTGCATCTCGTCGAGCGTGACGCCGGGCGCGACCATCTCGATGCAGCGCTCCTGAGCTTCCAAGACGAGTTCGTAGATTTCGCGCTGCGCGTCGGTGAAGCGACCGTTGACGGGGAAGGTGCGGGTGATGTCCGAAGCGTAGCCCATGTACTCCGCGCCCGCGTCCACGAGGAGCAGGTCGCCGTCGCGCAGCTCCGCGTCGTTGTTGACGTAGTGGAGGATGGTGGCGTTCGCGCCGCCGCCGACGATGGAATTATACGCCGGCCCCGATGCCCCGCCGCGCCGGAAGGTGTATTCGATGAGCGCCTCGACCTCGTACTCGTTCATGCCGGGGCGGACTTGCCGCATCGCCTCGCGGTGCGCCTCCGAGGCGATGTCGGCGGCGCGCTGCATGTGCTCGATCTCCTCCTCGGTCTTGAAGAGTCGCATCTCGTGGAGCACCGTGCCGGGGTCAATGATGGCTTGCGGCGGGTGGATGCCCCGGCGGCCCATCATGCGCATCCGCGAGAGCTGCTCGATGACCGTGCGGTCGAGTTCGGGCTGGCCGTTGCCGAGACGGTAGTAGAGATGGCGCGCGCCGTT
>DASTQX010000083.1:0-8144 GCA_035761505.1 Pyrinomonadaceae bacterium | reverse complement strand
AGCAGGCGGCCAACCAGCTCGGAGTGACCGTGGCGGGCAAGACGGTGAACTTGGTGGCGAACCTCAGCCCGATGGAGGCGACGGCTGCCGTCAAGCTCGACACCGGCAACGACGTGGCCGAACAGCTCGCCGACCTCAAGGCCGCCGCCGGTGGCGGGAAAGCGGCCCCGATTCAACTGCCTCGCATCAGGCGCAACCCGAACGGCGGGTCTTACGTCGCTATCACTGAGCGGAGCTTTCCGCTCACGCTCGCCGTCAGCGACGCCCTCCGCAGGCCGTTCGTCGCGCGCGGCAAGAAGGGCGGACTGATATTCGTCCTCAAGCCCTCGAACTTTCCCTTCGAGGCCACCTTCGGGCAACTGTCCAACCCGGAGACGAACGTGAGCGTGCCGAGGGATAAATTCCCCGTCATCTTGCAACTCGGCGCGGCCCCGCAGGCCACGGCGGCGGGGTCTGAGCAGGCGCAGCCGCCGAAGCCGAAGGCGACCGTCGTGACGGTGAACAAACACAAGCTCCCCGTGCGGGTCTCCATCAATCCCGTTTAATGCGTGTGGCGGGGAAGACAAGGAGAAGCGGATGCGCGCCAACACCACCACCATCGTCGTCATCCTGCTCGTCGTGTTGCTGCTCTTCGCGGCTCCCGCGTGGCCGCACAGCAGGCGTTGGGGCTATTACCCAAGCGGCGTGCTCGGCGTGGTGCTCCTCATCGTCCTGATTCTGCTGCTACTGGGGCGCGTCTAGAGGGGTCGCGGCGCACCGAGAGACCGTTTGAGGCCAGACCCGTTGGCTCGAAGAGAGGGGGAGAGTTATGTCCAGAGCGTTTACGTACTTCAATTCCCTTGATTCTAATACCATGCTGGGCCAGCTCACGCAGGCGCTCAACCGGAACGTGGTGGCTGAGAACGCGATCGGCTTCAAAACCCCTGCCATCAAATTGCCCCCGGACTTCGATGCCCGTCTCAAGAACATCAAGAACTGGTGGAACCTTGATCGCTCAGAGGCGGCCCGGCGTGCTTACATAGACGCTTTCGTCTACGAAGCGATGGCCGTGTCGAAAGCGAGAAGACTGATCGTGACCGCCGAAGAGACCGTCGCGGAGAATAATACCCGGCTCGGACACGGCTCACTTGACTACCTCGTCGCGGACATTGACAGAGAAACGAGCGCCCCGATCTACAACCCTTCGGTCATCATCGAGGCAAAGAAGGCTACCACCTTCCTCCCCAACAGCCCGCCGAGCGGGGAGAATCAACTACTGGCGGAGATGGCGACGCTCTGGCAGATCAAACAGACGCAGCAAGGTTTCATCCACGGCGTTCTGACCGATGGCCGGTTCTGGAAGTTCTACGAGATAAACGCGATCACGGGCCTCTTTTTGTTGACTAACGTCTACGACACGGAGGCGGATGTCACAGCGCCGATAGCGCTGCTCTCGAAGTTCTTTGAACTGTACGACGCCAACACCAGCCTGCTCATGTGACGGAGGCGTCCGCCTCGTCTCGCGGCTCCTGCTCGTGGCGAGTCTCGAAGCGGCCCTGCCGCGCGGGCCGGAACGTTTCCCGAAGTGAGGGGAGTAACGCACGCGCCTCATGTCTATCGCCGCCGCCATCGCCGCCGCACGCCTCTCCGTCGCGCAGGCTGAGTCCGCCGCCGCCGCAGATGTCTCCTCCGGAGAGGCCGACGCCGCGTGGGGCACCGCGCAGGCGCGGGTCGCCTACCAGCTCGCGATACAGATTCTCCGCGGTAAGGTGGTCGAGCTGGCCCCGGCCCTCGTCGAACTGGAGGCGGCAGCCGTCGCCCAGGGCATCGCCACCTACCTCGAAGACTTGGCGAGTGCCGCCGTCATCGAGAAGAAAGTTTTCGCCGCGGCTGAGGCGGCTGCTCGACGACTAACAGTCGCTTCCGAGACCGAGGCGTCCGGCGTCGAGGCGGCCTCTCGCACCGATGCCGCGTGGGTGCTGGCGGTCGCCCAGACCGGCGTCGAGCCCGTCGCGGACGTGCGCGGGGCGGTCGGCGAGGCGCTTGGGCGGGCCAAGTCCGCCGTCGCCGCCGCCATCGTCGCGGGCGTTTGACCGGACGTGAGTTCGACCGCGAGTTCGACCGCGAGAGAAGGGACGCCACCCGCGCCCGGCGAAAGGAGAAGCAGAGATGGCATCGTCATACATCTTGGCGATCAGGAATCGTAAAGGCTTTGAAGTCCTTCTCGCGCAGAGGAACGTGATTGATTTCAGGCGCACCCTGTCCGCCCACAACACTACGCTGCACGTCTTCGACAACCCCGGCGAATACGTCCTCCCCGGTGGGCAGGTTCGCGCGGGCGAGAACCCGGCGCGGGCGGCGCTCAAGAGGTTCAGCGAGTTGATGCAGATGCCCATGCCGCGCTTGGCGGCGCTCCAGAAATTTCGTGAGATTCGCGGAGATACATACTTCTGGCTGTTGTGGCCGGATAACAACCCCTGGATGACGCTCAGGGACGACGACGAAATCCAGAGGCTCAACAATTATTATAAAGAGCGAGACGACGCGGTCTACTTCGACGACGACGCCAAGCGGCTCGCCAGCACTTGGCCGGCGGAGAATTACGGCGAGCTGCACCACCTGCTCTGGGTGCCTGCGGGCAAGGCGGTTGAAGTGCTCAGCCCCCACGGCTGGCTCAGCAAATGGCAGGAGGAACAGTACGAACTCGTGCGGCGCGCGCTGCCGCACTACCGCAACTACAACATCCTTCAACTTCACAATAAACAGCGCATGGCCTCCGCCGAGAGTGAGGACGCGCTCCAATACCTTGTGCTGAATCCTCTGGTGACGAGCGTTCAGGTCTACAAAGATCACCGGCGATTGAACCCGATGCTCACGGAGGGTGCCGGGCAGATCATCTACGCGCACGGAGAGGTGCGCCTCAACGGGCGCGGCATGAAGTTCGTCGAAGAGCCTCTGGTGGGCAATTCCTACTTCGTCGTCGCCTACAACGGGAAGAAGCTGGTCAGGCACCACACGATGGTATACATCGGGCAGGAAGAGGCAGGCGCATACATGTTCATCAGCACGAATTCCGCCGCCGACGAGACGGACGAACTGGACGACTTCCAGACCGACGCCCTGTCCGACGAATGACCGCGTCCGGTGTCCGCGCGCCGCCGACGCCGAGGCTTTGATGTCGAAGAAACTGAAGCAGAAGAATGACGCCCGCACCAAGCTGGAAGTAAAGATGGCGCGTCATACGCCGATGCCCTACGAGCTTGAAGCCCTTGGGCAGATGATCGTGAAGGCGATCAAGAAGCTCCCGCCTGAGGCGCAGCTCCCGGCGGTCTTGGCGGCGGAGGCGTCCATCATCGAGATAAAAGAGGGGGCCGATGCGTTCGTGAGCGCCTTACCCGGCTTCCCCCCGTCTCTCTCTACAAAGGCGATAAAAAAGAGGGCGGCTCTGCTCGAAGCTTTCTACCGGCACGCGTCCCCCCATTCGTCTCCGTCCATCTTCAAACGTGGTCTGAACCTGCTCCGCGAAGTCGAAGAGATGGTTGACCCACTCGGCGACGACCCGCCGACCATCCCTCACCAACTGGTCGTGCCCTTCATCAACCGCCAAGCCAGATTTCTCATCAAATACGTCTTCAAGAACGCCCTGAAATGAGGAGCGGAGCATCACACGCCGGGCCGGAGGGCGGAAGGCAGAGGTCTTGGTTCCGTGCGCAGGGCATCCTGTGAATCGGGGAGGGCGAGGGCCACCACCACTGGGCGTTGAAAGGGCCGCTTACCTCCAGTTGCCGATTAAGATGAATGGTGCCCAGAAGTAAGGATGCGAGAACCTTGGCGGGGTGGCACCACCCACCGAGAGCCCGCGCCGCTCGCGGGCGGAGGCTTGAGCGTCAGCGCCTCCCCGCAGCAGTTCCAACTGCGCGCGCCGCAGAGCCTCGGCCTTCGTCATCGCTTCGCCTTCGCCCCTCAGCCTGTAGAACTCCTGCATCAACCGGCGCGTGCTCGCGTCCGCTACGGGCCAGAGGCTTGCCAGCACGGCCTTCGCGCCCTGCCGCTGCGCGAGGACGCCAAAGCTCTCGACTTCGCGCCCGTCGGTGGCGGCCCCGCCCGACGCCGTGTCACACGCCGAAAGGGTCAGGAGGTCGACGCCGCCGAAGAGGTTCGTCGCGGACTTGATCTGCGCGAGGGTGAGCAGACGACCGTCGCCGAGCAGGAGGGACGAGTCGGTCTCATCACCCGGCTTGAAGGCGAAGTGGCTGGCGATGTGTACCAACGGATAACGCTGCCGCAAGGCGCTCCTCAGCGCCTCGCCCGTGAACTCTTCGTCCATCAGAATCCTGCCGGGCAGGACGCCTCTCGCTTCGGGAGCGGACGGCGCGGATTCCTCGCGGAAGATCGAGCGCAACTCTTCGGGGACGGCTGGCAGCGCGCCGAAGTCGCCGTGCGCCTTCGAGACTCCGAAGCCTAAGCCTTTAGTCTGCGCGCGTGGCCGGTCTTTGAGATTCGCCTGCGTGGCCGGGGTGAAGACGACGTTTCGGTAGCGTTCGACCACGTAGCGCTCGCCGTCATGCAGCGCCGCCAACGGCACGTAGCGCAGCGCCCCGTCCAGCGACCACATCAGCGTCTCGGCGCGCGCCTGCTCTAAATCCTTCGCCACCGGCCCGAAGATGATTCGATAAAGTTCCTGCGCGAGCGGGCGCGGGTCGGTCGAGGGGCTCTGCACCGCCTCGCGGAAGGCGAAGATTTTCGCGTTCAACTCCGCGGCGCGGATGGGATACTCGCGCGCGATCATCGCGTCGCGGGTGTAGAGGAGGACGTAGTATTTCTGTTCGGTGATGATCGTGTAGAGCGCGACGGCGTCGCCGCCGAGTTCGCGCAAAACCTCCTTCAGCCCTTCGGCCTCGCGTAGCTGATAGATTTTGTTGTCGCCGCCCGCGCCCCCGCGCGCGAACTCCGCATCGAGTTGGTCGAGGAACTTCTGGAACGCCGTGTTGGCGACTTCGAGCTGCTTCTCAAGGTCAGCCAACTGCTGCTGTTCTTCGGGCGTGAGCGACGGCTTCGCGGCCAGTTCGCTCCACCGACGACCGATGTCGGCGACGCGGTCGGAGATGGCCCGGTAGCGTGCTTCTAAAGCGGCCTCTTCGGGCGAGAGCGCGGCGCGGCCCGCGAGGGCCGAGGTCTCCCCGCCATCGCGGCGGACGAACTGGAGGTACTCGTCCTGCTTGAGCATGTCGAGCACCTGCTGCGCCTCAGGCAGCCGCCCCTCCGAAACCAGCAGCCCGGCCAGAGTGCGGTACGTCTCCTGTCTGGCCCCGACGAAAGCCCCTTGCGACTCCCTGTCTAGCCCACGGATATTCCGTCGAAGCTCCTGCAAAGTGTTGACGGCTTGCTTGCCGTAAAAGATGGCGAGGCGCGTCGCGCCGCGCGCCTTGCACGTCAGCATCAACTCGCCGAGCGTGCCGGCCTCGCCCGCGCCCGCGCCCAGTTCGCGCATCAACGCCAAAGCCGAGCCGAGATATTCGAGCGAGATATCGAGCTTGCCGAGCGCCCGCTGGATTTGGCCTCTCGCGTCGAGCGCGCGCCCTTCGCCGTACTTGTCCTTCAAATCCCGTTGGAGGACGAGCGCCCGCTCGGACGTGGAGAGCGCCTCGGCAGCTCTCCCCGCCGCGAGTTGCGCCAGCGCGAGCTTCGTCAAGGTGTTCGCTTCTTGCGACCTGTCGGCGAGTTCGCGCTGAAGCGCAAGGGCACGCTCATAGTATTCGATGGCCTTCCCCGTCTGCCCCAGTTTGTAAAAGGCGAAACCGACGTTGGCGAGCGTCGTCCCCTCGTTCACGCGGTCACGGACTTCGCGGTAGACGGCAAGCGCACGCTGATATTGTTCGAGGGCGCGGTCGTATCTGCCGAGGCCGTTGTACGCCGCTCCGAGATTGTTCAGCAGAACCCCCTCGCGCGCACGGTCGCGCAGCTCGCGGTAAATCGCGAGCGCCTGCTCGAAATTCTCTATCGCCTGCGCATACCGCCCCAACCGCTCGGAGGCCGCACCGAGGTAGGCGAGAGTCCCGGCTTCGCCGCCGCGGTCTTTGAACCGGCGCTGGATCGCCAGCGCCGATTCGTAAGTTTCTACCGCCTCGTTGAAGTGGCCCAGAAAGAGTTGGGCGGTTCCCAGATTGTAAAGGACGTTGCCCGCTTCGGGACGCTCGCCCGACCTTCGCAGGAGCGCGAGCGCCTGCCTGTAAACTTCGACCGCACTCTCATGGCGGTGCAAGAGTTGGAGCGTCAGCCCAAGCGAGGCCAGCCCCCTGCTCTCGCCCTCTTGATCTCCGCTCTCGCGCCAGAGCCGGATCGCCTCCTCATATTTTTGGACGGCCCCGCGCAAAGACTCAGGCGTTGCCAGACCCCGGAGCCGCCCTCCTTCCTCAAAAGCCCTCCGAGCCGCCTCCTGCTTATCTTTCTGAGGCGCGGCTTGCCCGGCTGCGACGACCGCCACCGAGCACACACAAACGACGGACAGGAGTGCCGCGACGAGGCGCAACGGCCCTCGCTGCCGACGGAAAGCAAAGACGTTTCGGATAGGCATTGAGACTTTATCCTGTGCTGAGGGCCGCAGCGGTCGGAGGACGCGGCGGGCGGCCATTATTTTTGAAGACACGGGCCGAATAGTCGTCTATTATTGGCAGGCATTGTAGCACCCGGCAGGTTTGTTTTGTTGACTCTTAAACGCAGGTGCGACCAACGCCTTTGAGTCCGCGTCCTCGGACGCCTCTCAACACGCCACCTCGACCTCAACCGACCCGGACGCACGGCACGTCAACCGCCGTCAGCTATCATCGCCATGAATCAGCGAATCCTCACCTTCATCTTCGCCACTTCCCTCTCCCTTTCGGCGGCACACACGGCCCTCGCCGGAGAGATCGAGTTCCAGAGCGCCACCGCTCAGAGCGGCACGCAAAGCGCCGGAGGGCAGACGCCGCAAAGTGGCGGCCCGACCGTCCAGAACGTGGAACTCGGAGACGTGACCGGGACTGTCTGCGACTGTGGCGAGATAGCGCCCGCGCCCGCCGCTACCGGCGCAGGTGAGGGCGGGGGCTTCCCGAAATTCCCACTCCTCGCGTTGGCCGTCCTTGGCCTCCCCCCGCCGCCACCCTCCGACCCGCGCCCGCCATCTCCAGTGCCGGAGCCCGTGACACTTGCGACCCTTGCCGCAGCCCTTGCAGCCCTCGCCGCAGTGCGCAACCGTCGCGTCTGAATCCGCCTACTCCTAATCTTCTCAAGACGGGCAGGCCGTTCGACCCGGAGTGGGCGCAGATGATGAAGGCCACGCTGTCGAGCGGTCGCGTTGAATGAGATGTTAGACCGCTTCGGGCAGGTGTCGTGGACGATCAGAGGCCGGCGCACATTTAGCGACGCTTTGGAGGCTCTGATGGTCTTACCTGGTATCCTGATGACCTGCCTGTTATTCGGCAACTCTCCGACAGAACCGCAAGCGCCCGCACGACAAACGGGTATCATTCCACATCTTGTCGCCGATTGAAATTTTGCACCAGAGCTACCTTGGGCTATCCAATCATCACTCTCCACAATACAGATAGCACTCAACTTGTCCGCGCGGTGCGGGCCGCGCGTTTGCTGAGGGGAGTTTCATGATGTCTGAAAATAGATTGAAGCGCTTCCACATCGCGGGCCGTGTGATTGATGCGGAGACGCGACGGGGCGTCGAGGGGCTGCGCGTCGAGGGATGGGATAAGGACTTGGTGCTCGACGATTTCCTCGGCTCGGCGCAGACCGACGCGCAGGGCTCGTTCCGGCTCGACTTCGACGAGTCGCATTTCCGTGGACTCGTCTTCGACCGACGCCCCGACCTCTTCCTCAAAGTCCTGCACGGCGACCGGCTGCTCGCCGCCACCGACCCCATCGAAGTCTCGGAGGGCGGCGCGGGCGAGACTGACGACATCACGATTGAGGTCGAGGCCACGCCGCGCGCGGAGAACCCGACGGCGCGAACCGCGCCGCCCGTCAGCGGCAACCTCGTGAACGCGTTAAGCGGCTACCCGCTCGCGGGCTTCTACGTCCGCGCCTACTTCACGGAGCCGTCCTCCGAGGCGGAAGGTGTCGGGGCCGGGCGCGTGCTGCTGGGCGACGCGACGACCGACGCCGCCGGCGGCTTCGAG
>DASTQX010000082.1:0-8122 GCA_035761505.1 Pyrinomonadaceae bacterium | reverse complement strand
GCGCGGGAAACCAAACGACGAACGCGGAACGATGAACGATGAACTGAAAACAACTTATCTTCAGTTCATCGTTCCGCGTTCCGCGTTCGTCGTTTCACTTAGACCCTGACCTTGTCGAGTTTGAACTTCTTCGCCTTGACGAAGGCGGGCGCTTCGTCGGGCATGTACTCCCAGTGCCAGTGCTCTCCGTTGACGGTGCGGATGAAGCCGAGCCGTGGGCCGTTCCTCTTGAGCCAGTCGTAGATGGGGTTGCCGTCGAAGCCGCCGGTGTTGAAGTCGAAGGCTTGGCCGTGCTGGTGGTTCGAGTTGCCCGGCTTGGCGGCGAGACTGAAGCCGGGCTTCTTGGCGACGAAGCCGTCGTGCAATGACTTCTGCTTGGCGAAGGTGCGGAAGCCGCTTTCGAGCCCGACGGCGAGGTTCACCTTCGCCGCCTCCTCGATGAGCCGCAGGTACGGCCCCAGACTCTCGAACGTAATCTGCTCCAACTCGCCGCCCGTCCCGACGATATTGACGAGCAACTTCTGGCCGATGAACTTGCCCGAACGCCAGCACGCGTTCGGCCCCTGCTGGTCGGCCCACTCCGCCGAGCCGTACACGTCCGTGCATCCTTCGGAGAGGTTCGAGGCGGCTGTCCAGCCGAGTTCCTCGCCCTGCGTGAAGTTCCCGTCCTCGATTGTCCCGGCGCAGACGCGGACGTACTTGCCCACGGGCTTCGTGTCCTTCGAGCTTTCGAGCACGAAGACGAAGCTGCCCGCCGGAATCGTCTTCCCGCGCGAGGCGTACTTCGGGCCGCCGTCGCGGAGGATGGCGTTCTTGTCGGTCACGGTCTTGTGGTCGCCCGGCGGCGGCAAGGCCCAAGAGGCGGGGGCGAGCCCGACCGTCTCGTTGAGGAAGCCGCCTTCGAGGTTCGTCGCCATCGTCCAGCCTGAAGGCGTGCCGGGCGCGGACTCGACCGGATGGACGCGAACGTAAGTGTTCTTTCTGGCGTCGAAGGTCACGTCGCTCACAGTGACTTGCGTGCGCTTCGGGATGATCTTGATGTCGCCGACCTTCGCGCCCGCGAGCAGCGGCTCGCCCGGCGCATAGGTGGCGGACTTCGTGATGTCGTCGTCGCGGCGGACGCGCGCCTCGTTGCTGATGACCTTGAATTCCTTGCCGAGATAACTGTTGAGGTTCATGTGCTCATCTCCCGTGAAGGTGTCAACGAATCGGACGTGCGGCGCGGCTGGCACGAATCAGACTTGATTCTTCCCACGGCTGGCTGGCCGAAGGTATTCGCCACACGAGTCGCTCTCCTGTTCAGATATGCGCCGCCGGGGCAAGGCATTTCAGCGGGCCGCGCCTCTCACGGCTAACGCGCGTCGGGCGGGACGGCGCGCGTGTTGCCGTCGAGATAACGCTCGAACCAGTAGGTCTGCCAGTTGAGGCTCTCGACCAGATGGCGCGGCTCGCCCGTGCGCGTGAGGTTGTGGTTCTCGCGCGGGAAGACGACGAGTTCGGCGGTCGCGCCGAAGTGCCGGAGGGCGCGGAACCACTGCTCGGCCTGTTCGAGCGGGACGCGGAGGTCGTTGTCGGCGTGCAGGATGAGAGTCGGCGTGCGGACGTTCTTCGCGTACTTGAGCGGCGAGCGCTCCCAGTAAAAATCGAAGCGCTCGAAGAGGTCGCCGCCGAAGTCGGGTGTGTGGCCGTAAGCGCCGTCGCGCGTGCCCTCGTCGCTGACGAAGTTCGAGATGCTGCGCAAAGTCACCGCTGCCTTGAAGATGTTCGTGTGTCCGACGATCCAGTTGGTAAGGAAGCCGCCGTAGCTCCCGCCGGTGACGCCGAGCCGCTCGCGGTCAATCCACGGATGCTTCTGCAAGACGGCCTCGACGCCGCTCATCACATCTACGTAATCCTTGCCGCCCCACTCGCCTTCGATGCCGCGCTCGAACTTCTGCCCGTAGCCCGTGGAGCCGCGCGGGTTGGTGTAGAAGACGGCCCATCCTCGCGCGGCATAGACCTGAAACTCGTGGAACCAATCCACGCCGTACATCGCCGCCGGGCCGCCGTGGATGCTGAGGACGAGCGGATACTTCTTTCCCTCCTGCCAGCCGAGCGGGCGGACGAGAAAGCCGTCAATGTCCCAGCCGTCCGCGCTCTTGTAGGTCATGCGCTCGACATCCTGCAAGCGGAGTTGATTCCAGAGCCGCGTGTTGAGTCGCGTCAACTGCCGCTCGTTGCCGCCGTCGAGTTCCGCGACGTAGAGGTCGTCGAGCCGCTTGAAGTCGTTCGCCGCATAGACCATCCGCCGCGAGCGCGCGTCAATGTCCACGCCGCGCACGGCGCGCGCGCCCGTCGTCACCTGCTTCAAGCGGCGCGTGGAAACGTCCACGCGGAAGAGGTGCGTCTCGCCGCGCACGCCCGACTCGAAGTAGAGCGCGCGACCGCCCTCGGCCCATTCGAGGTTCGAGGGGATGAGGTCGAGCCCTTCGGCGGCGGGTCGAGAGGGCGTGCCGCCCGTCGAAGGCGCGAGCCAGATTTTCGGATGTTCGCGCTGCTTGACGACGCCGACGAAGGCGATTGTCTTTCCGTCCGGCGACCAGCGCGGGCTCGCGTCCGCCTCTTCGTGGTCGGAGATTTTCGTGAGCCCGCCCGTCCCGTCGGCGTTCGTCACCCACACGTCAGAGTTGCGGCTCTCGTCGAAAGCCTTGCCCGTGCGGTCGGAGACGAAGGCGATGCGCGTCCCGTCGGGCGACCATTGCGGGTCGGAATCGTTCCAGTCCTCGCCCGAAGTAATCTGCTTGGCCGCGCCCGTCCTCACCTCCACGACCCAGACGTGGCCGCGCTTGTCGTCAAACCAGCCCGTGTCGTTGAACTTGTAAGAGGTGTGCTTGTAGTGACGCACGTCGCTCGAAGGCGGCTTCGTGTCGCTCGGCCCCGTGCGGCTCAGGACGGCGAGCCGCGTCCCGTCGGGCGACCATTGAAAACTGTTGACGCCGTTGCGGAGGCTTGTCACGCGCTGCGCCTCGCCGCCTTCGAGCGAGAGGACGAAGACCTGCGCGCGCGGCGCTTCGGTCGCCGTCGCACTTGCCAACGCGCTCGGCACGCCCGGCGTCGTCGCCGTCCCGACCGGGCCGGGCGGCGTGCTCGCGGGGGCCGGGAGTTGCGCCGCGCCTTGCGTGCTCGCAGTCCCTTGCGTGCTCGCAGCGCCTTGCGTGGCGGTTGCTGTCTGCGGCGCGGGAGGCATCGGCGTCGCTTGCGGCGCGCTCGTGCCGCTGTCGGGCGGGCGCGAAGAGAGGAAGGCGAGCGCGCGACCGTCGGGGCTCCAGCGCGGCGAGGTCGAGGACTGAGGCGAGGTCGTGAACTGTCGCGGCGGTCGCGCGCCGTCGGCGTCCGCGAGCCACACGTTCGACTGTCTTCGGTTCTGCCTCTGGTCAACCGTCGTCAGGACGTAAGCCACCAGCCGCCCGTCCGGCGAGACGCGCGGGTCGCTCACGAACTCGAAGGCGAAGTAATCCTCCGCCGTCACCCCGCGCCCGCGCGCCGCGTCGCCCTGCGCGCGCAGCAGAGGCGCGTGCGTCGAGAGCAAAAGGAGCAGCGCGAGCGCGGCGGCGCGTCGTGCGGGTCTTCTCATCGAATCTTCCCTCACAGTCTTCAGTTTTAAGCCTTCGGGATGGTGAAGAACTTGAACGTCAGCCCTTCCTCCGGCCTCCCGGCGTCGTAGCCGACCTCTTTGCTCACCCACTCGCGCAGGTTCTCCAACTCCAACACCATGCGGCGGCCAACGATTCGAGGGCCGTGCTCCGAAGTGACCGGCAACCAGCAAGACTCGTACAACTCGGACTTCGCGTCCGCGACCCTGCGACGGCTGTCGAGCTTCACCCAGACGACGTTGCACTCCTGCCCCGCCCCGCATTGCCTGTCGTCCGGCCTGCGCTTCGAGAGGCCGCAGACATCAATCAGCAGGTAAGTGAAATCTCCCCGCCGCGTCAAGAAAAGGAGCTTCGCTTCCTCAATCCTCGCCGCGCCGACTTTATCATCCAACGCCAGCGCATAAGCCCGCCCGCGCTCGACGAGCGAGATGCGCCGCCCGTCGCCACTGACACGGACGCGCGCCCCAGACGAAGCCCCGCGCCTCTGCGCCCGCGCGTCGTCGTCGAGACTCAGAGACGCAAGCGCGACCAGCAAGCACGACGCGACCGTCACGGCGAGACGCCCCGCCGCGAGCCCTCGTCTCTCGGCGCGCGTCACTTCGCGCCCTCTTTCTCCGGCGGCGCGGCGGCGGGCAACTCCACGTCGTAGGCGAGCACCATCAGCCAGCGACCGTCCCGCCTCACGAACACGTCGGTAAAAGCCCCTCGCCCCGACTCTTCCTTGCCCTCCGCCGTCCGCACCGTCGCAATCTGGACGCCGGTCAGCACCGCCGTCTCGCCGTAGATGCCGACCTTCAAGCCCTCGCCCCGCACGGACAGAATCTCGAACGGGATGGAGGTGATGTTCTTCAGAAACGCCTCCTTCGACAACTCCTCGCCCGCCGGAGTCCGGTACACGAAGTCTTCGCCGAGGATGCGGCCCAAAGCCTCGCCGTCCTTGCGCTCAATCGCCGCCATCGTCTCGCGCTCGATCTCCAGAATCGCGCGCCTCGCCTCCTCGTCCGAACCCTTCCCCGCCATCCCGCTCTCCTTCCGTGCGGACGTACAAATGGAAAGT
The DNA here is from genome assembly GCA_035761505.1 of Pyrinomonadaceae bacterium. Lineage (GTDB taxonomy): Bacteria > Acidobacteriota > Blastocatellia > Pyrinomonadales > Pyrinomonadaceae > JAIVJM01. Next base: position 3,433 of record DASTQX010000082.1, on the reverse strand, counting down.
GCCGAAGCCATCAGACACAACGTCGCGGCCAGAATCATTCGCCCCATGAAGTCTCCGAAAAGGTCAGCAACCGAAGCGCCGTCTCAACCGGGCGCGTCGTGCCTGAGAGGAAGCATCGGGTCGGTCGAGTTGTCAGGTGGCCGTTTGCGACACAGAGTTGGGACGGTAAGACGCCCAGAAGCTGAGCCACGGCGGAGCGATTGAAACAAAATGATCCCACGTCCCCGGCTCGGCCTTCGCGTCGGGATGGAAATCGGTGTAGTCGGAAACATGTGAAATCACAAAGCCCTGCTCGATTAAGCCCGCGACCAACGTGCTGAGCGCGTGCCGGTACTCGCGCGGCGACTGGATCGGCTCATCAATTCGCTTTCGGTCATACACCCACTCCTGATCTTCGTAAGTTATCTCCGCCCCGTCAAGATAAGGGTGCTTGAGCGTGTACCCTTCGCCGTTCCAGTCCCTTTCGCTCAACCCGACAAAGAAGGGGTTGGCGCAATTAAAATAGTATCCGCCCTCGACGCGCAGGACACGCGCCACCTCTCGAAACACAACATTGACATCGGGCACGAAGCCTAAAGAATAGGCTTGATAGACGAGGTCAAAAGTCGTCTTCTCGAAACGCGACAAGTCGCGCATATCACCTTGCACGATCTTCACCTCGACGCCGTAATGCGCGGCGGCCTCCGCGTCCCGCTCCAACTGAGCGTCGGAGAGATCGAAGACCGTCACGCGCGCCCCAAGCAATGCGAAGGCGACCGACTGTTGACCACCGCCGCAAGCCAAACAAAGCACGTCCTTACCGTCAAGATTTCCCAGCCTCCCTTCGGGATCAACCCTCTCCCGCGCCGATACAACGTCGAGAGCTAAGGCCGGGCGCGTGAATAACGCGTCAGCCTCCGCCAGTGCCTTCCACCTCTTCAAATTGTATTTGGCAATCTCATCCATAGCGGGGCGTCTAATCTTGGCGGGTCAATTCTCTATGTTAATGCTTCTGCCCACGGCGGATTGTACCGCCGGAGCCCCGCCGGATTATACGCCCACCACCGATGATTAGGGCTGGCTTAATTCACTCTCTCCGGGTGTTTGCGCGTTGCTTCGGCGGTGTTACTTCCGCGCTTGAGTCGCCGCCCGTGGCGGATGCGCGGGAGTCGGGGCGGAGGTTTTCTTCAAAGAGTTTGAGGATGCGCTTGTACTCGTCGGCCCAGCTCGCGGGGCGCTCGAAGGAGTGGTCTTCGACGGGGTAGAGGGCGAGTTCCCAGTTCTCTTTGCGGAGTTCGATGAGGCGTTGGACGAGGCGGACGGTGTCCTGGAAGTGGACGTTGGTGTCCACCATGCCGTGGCAGATGAGGAGCGCGCCGCGAAGGCCCTCGGCGAAGTAGATGGGCGAGCTGCGCTTGTAGGCTTCGAGGTCGGCCTGCGGCGTGTTGAGGATGTTGGCGGTGTAGGGGTGGTTGTAGTGCGCCCAGTCGGTGACGGGCCGCAGCGCCGCGCCGGCGGCGAACACGTCGGGCTCGGTGAACATCGCCATGAAGGTGATGAAGCCGCCGTAGGAGCCGCCGTAGATGCCGACTCGTTTGGGGTCGACGCCGTGCTCGCTGACGAGGTAGCGGACGCCGTCCACGTGGTCGCTCAAGTCCTTGCCGCCCATGTGCCGGTAGATGCCGGTGCGCCAGTCGCGCCCGTACCCGGCGGAGCCTCTGTAATCAATGTCGAGGACGGCGAAGCCACGCTCCATCAGAAGATGGTGGAACATGTATTCGCGGTAGTAGCTCGACCACCACTTGTGGACGTTCTGAAGATAGCCCGCGCCGTGGACGAACAGCACCGCCGGGCCGCCGCGACGGAAGTTGGCGGGCTTGTAGAGGCGCGCGTGAACGTCCGCGCCGTCGCGCGCCTTGAAGGAGACGACGGGCGGCTCGATCCAGTTGTAGGTCGAAAATTCGGGGATGGGAGAGTTCGTCACCTGCACGCGCGCCGTCGCGTCGGGGCTGTGCAGGTAAAGCTCCGGCGGCCTGTTGCTGTAAGAATTGATGACGGCGAGCAGCGTCCCGTCGGGCGAGACTTCCGCCTGATTGTGGCCCGGCATCGAAGTGAGGCGCGTGCGCGCCCCGCCCGCGACGGGCATCGAGTAGAGGTGTCGCTCGAAGAAGCTGCCCTCGCTCGAAGTGAAGTAGAACTTCGTCTTGTCGCGCGAGAGGCGAACGTCCGAGACCTCGAAGCGCCCGGAGGTCAACTGCGTGGGCTCGCCGCCGTCGGTCGAGACGGTGTAGAGGTGCGCGAAGCCGTCGCGCTCGGAGACGAAGTAAACGCGGCGGTTGTCCGGGAGCCAGCCGAGCGTGAAGGAGCCGGGGCCGCCGACCCAGGCGTCGTCGTGGACGCGCGCGAGCACGCGCGTCTTGCCCGTCGAGGGGTCGAGCGCCAACACCCAACGATCTTTGTTGTCCGCCGCGCGCGCCATCAAGACGGCCCGCGTGCCGTCCTCAGACCACTGCAACTGGAAGAGTTGCACGTCGCGGTCGCGCGCCTGCGCCGAAGTCGTCTCCGTCTGCTGACCCTGTTGAGTCGGCGGCGCTTGCTGCCCTTGAGTTTGTTGCTGCGTCTGCGTTTGAGTCTGCTGCGCGGCTTGTTGTCCGGCCTGCGCCTGTCCGCTCTGGACGCCGCGCTCGCGTTGCGCCTGTTCGGTGGCGTTGCCTTCGGTGCGCGTTTGGACGGTGGGCGCGACCTCGACTCTCTGCCCGTGCTCGATCCACTTGAACTCGCCCGTCTCGGTCGAGACGACGGCCATCCGCGTGCGCCCCTGCGTGTCGCCGACCTTCGTGCGGCTGTTGATGTCTTCGGTGTAGGCCGTCTCCGTGACGTAGTTCGGGACGATGGTGGCCTTCGCGCCCGTCCCCTGCTCGCCGATGCTGGCGATGACGTAAGCGCCGTCGGGCGAGAGCGTCAGGTTCGCCACCGTCTGCCCCGCCGGGAGCGGGAACGGCCTCCGCCTCTCGCGCTTGCGCCGACGCGCCTCCTGCTCCTCGCGCTGCTCGGCGCGCTCGCGCACGGCTTCGAGCAAGGCGCGCTCCTCCTTCCGCAAGACCTCCTGACTCTCGCTCCCGGCCCTCGGCGGCGTCGCGCCGGGTTGCGGCCCGCCGCCTCCGGCACGGATGTCGGTCAACTGTTCGAGCAGCCCGCCGTCCAGAGACATCACGTAGAGATTGTTCTGCCGCGTGAAATAGACGCGCTTCTGGTCGCCCGTGAAACGCGCGTTCGTCTCCACCTCCACCGTGCGCGTCAGAGCACGACGCTCGCCCTTCGAGTGGTCGTAGAGGAACACGTCGCCGTCCTCCGTGAAGACCGTCAGCGTTCTATCCTTCGACAACTCGCCGCCCGCCGGTGGTGCCTGCCGCCGCGCCTCTTCCTCCGAAAGCTTCCGCAGCCCCGCGCCGTC
>DASTQX010000081.1:0-13126 GCA_035761505.1 Pyrinomonadaceae bacterium | reverse complement strand
TCGGCACCGAGACGGCGGCGGTGCTCGTCGCCGGGCAGGCCGTCAGCGGCGCGCTCGCCCGGCAGGCACGCTTCGCGCTCTACACCGCCCGCCTCCCGACGTGGCAGCACCGCCTCCGCGTCGGCGCGAGCTGGTTCTTCGGCGGCAAGACGCCGCGACCGCTCGGACTCTAAAAGAAACGAGGAACGGAAAGAAGGAGACAGAATCCAGAACTCAGGAGTCAGGAGCCAGAAGGAAGAGACGACACCTTCTTTCTTCTGACTCCTGACTTCTGGATTCTGTCTTTCCGTTCCCCGCCTCGTAAAAACCTGCGATTCCGCGTCTTAAAAGCGTCTGCAAAAAAAGTTGCTGCGCGGAGTGGGTTTCGTGTAGTAGGATGAATGAAGTGCCCTCCGGCCTCTCGCGGCGGGTCTCCCGGCGACCGCCTCATGCTTCGGTCAAAGACCTTTTTATAAACTCGACAGGCACGCGTTTTCGGCCCTGCCGTTGCCCTCGGTGTGACCTCGGCCCGGTTCAACTCTATGCCACAAGTTCTCGGCGGGATGCCGCCCGCGAGCGCCAAGCCTCTGGCGGGCGCGCCGCACACATCTACGGAAAAACAGGATCGCAGCATCCTCATCGTCGACGACGAAGAATCCATCCGCTGGCTCTTCTCCGACTGTCTCGGCGCGCGCTACTTCTGCACGACCGCCGGGAACGCCGACGAAGCGCTCTCGCACATGGCGCGCGAAGAGTTCGCGCTCGTCTTGGCCGACGTGAGCATGCCGGGCTTGAGCGGCATTGAACTGCTCCGCCACGTCATCGCGCGACACCCGGACACCGCCGTCATCATGATCTCCGGCATTGACCGCACGCAGCGCGTCCTCGACGCCGTGCGCATCGGGGCCAGCGACTACCTCATCAAGCCGATTGACCTGCACGTCCTTGAGCTTTCGGTCGAGCGCGCGCTCGAACGCCGCGCGCTGCTGCGCGACGCGCGCCACTACAAGCAAGACCTTGAGCGCCGCAACTCGGAACTCGCCAAGCGCAAGGCCGAACTCGAACGCCTTCAGGCGCAGATTGTCCACAGCGAGAAGATGGCCTCTCTCGGCCAACTCGCGGCGGGCGTCGCGCACGAACTGAACAACCCCGCCGGGTTCATCTACGGCAACATGGATTTCCTCGCCGACTCCGTGGATGCTATCGAGCGGCTGCTCACGCTCTACGACAGCGCGACGCTCTCGGAACACGTGCGCGGGCAGGTCAAGGCGCTGAAGGAAGAGATTGATTACGAGAACACGCTCTCCGACCTCCACTCGATCATCGCCGATTGCCGCGAGGGCGCGGAGCGCATCCGGAACGTCGTCCAGAACCTCCGAACCTTCTCGCGGCTCGACGAGGCCGAGTTCAAGAAGGTGGACATCCACGAGGGGCTCGACGCGACCGTGCGGCTGCTTTCGCGCTACTACTCGCAGGGGCGCGTCACGCTCAAGCGCGCCTACGGCGAGTTGCCGCCCGTGGACTGTTACGCGGGCCAACTCAATCAGGTCTGGATGAATCTTCTGGCGAACGCCGCGCAGGCGGTCGAGGCGGCGGGCGGCGGCGAGGTCACCATCCAGACGCACGTCGAGAAAGAGAAGGTGATGGTCGCCATCTCCGACACGGGCTGCGGCATCGAGCCCGAACACATGCGCAAAATCTTCGACCCCTTCTTCACCACCAAGCCGGTCGGCGAAGGGACGGGGCTCGGACTCTCCGTGACCTACGGCATCGTCGAGCGGCACGGCGGCTTCATCCGCGTCCGCAGCCGACCCGGACAGGGCTCGACCTTCGTCGTCGGCCTCCCCGTGGGCGGCGTGCCGCAACCGCAGCAACAACAACCGACCGGCAAGTAATTCATCTTTCCAGTCCTCATCAAACCGACAGGAGTTTCCTCAAACATAATGCCTTACAAAATCATGGTCGTGGACGACGAGCCCGCGAACCTGCGTTTGCTCGAAAGACTTTTCCGGCGCGACTATCAGGTGCTCGCCGCCTCTTCGGGCGCGGAGGCGCTTCAGCTCCTCTCGCAGCATGACGTGGCGCTCTTAATCACCGATCAAAGGATGCCCGGCATGACCGGCATCGAACTGCTCAAACACGCCGCCGCGATGCGCCCGCATCTGGTGCGTATGATTCTCACCGGCTACACCGACATGGAGGCGCTGGTCGAGGCCATCAACTGCGGGCAGGTCTATCGCTACGTCACCAAGCCCTGGAACAACGAAGACCTCCGCCTGACAGCCGCGCGCGCGCTCGAACACTACGAGGCCAATCGCGGCCACCACGAATTGACGCTCGCCAACCGCCGTCTCTCGCAGCGCTTGCAGTTGATGACGCGGAGCTTCGTCCGCGCCGTCGCCGACGCGCTCGAAGCCAAAGACGAGTACATCCACGGCCACGCGCGCCGCGTGAGCGGCTACGCCGCCGCCATCGGGAGACGCTTGGGGCTCGACGCCGATGAGTTGGAACAACTCTCTCTGGCCGCGCTCCTCCACGACATCGGCAAGATCGGGACGCCCGAACACATCCTCTTAAAACCCGGCCCGCTCGACTCCGAAGAGCGCGCGATTGTTCATCAACATTCCGAGCGCGGGGCGCGGATGCTCTCCGGCGTGCCCGACATGGAGGAGGTCGCCTCCGCCGTCCGCCACCACCACGAGCACTTCGACGGGACGGGCTACCCCGAAGGCTTGCGCGGCGAGATGATTCCTCTGACCTCGCGCATCATCCTCGTCGCCGACGCCTACGACGCGATGACGAGCCCACGGCCTTTCCGCGAGGCATGCGACCACGAGGCGGCGCTCCGTATCATCGAAAGGCGTTCGGGCGAGCAGTTCGACCCGACGGTCGTCCGCGCCTTCTTCGAGCTGGAATCGCTCGCGCTCATCCGCCACCGCCTCGCGCCCGACACGTGGGCCGGACTTCTCGACCACACCACCTTCGACCTCACCGAGCATCAGCCCGACTTCGAGGAACTGCGGCGCGAGATCGTCACCGACCCCGTGCTCGCCGCCTGCGTCCTGCACGAGGCCAACACGCGTTACAACGCCACGCCGACCGCTGACTTGGGCGAGGCGTGTGCGCGGCTCGGCGTCGCGCACGCGGGGGCCGTTCTGGCGCGGATGGGCTCGCGCGATTGGGACGGCGAAGCGGGCCGCGCACGCGCGCACGCCTTGCGCGCCGCCGAGGCCGCGCGACTCATCGCCGCGCACACGAAGATCGTGGGCGAGGAAGAGGCTTACACGCTCGGACTCCTTCACGACTTGGGAGAGATTCTGCTCGGCGCGCTCTTCCCCGAAGAGACGCAGGGCTTCGACGTGCTCGACCCCGCCGCGCGCGTCGAGCGCGAGGTGGCCGCCTTCGGCGTTGACCACGGGCAGGTCGGCCAGTGGGTCTTGGAGGCTTGCGCGCTGCCGCGCACGCTGGCCGCTGCCGTGCAGGCGCATCACGACGCGATGAGGATTAACGCGCCCGTCGCGCTCCTCCTGCACATGGCCGACGCCGTGGCGCGCATTGACGAGACTTGCAACTTCGCCTCGCTGGACGAACTCGGCTCCGACCGTTTAGCCATGCTCGGCCTCAACCGCTCGGTACTCGCGGACATCCACACGCAAACGTCCGCGCGCACGGAATTGCGTCTCGCCGCTTTGAACTAAGCGCGGGCCGCATGCGACGGGAGCCACGAAAGCCCGCTTCAGGCGCGGGCCTCGTGGCTCCCGTTTTTTCTTTCTCGGTGTGAGTCCTAGACGGTCGCCGCTTCGCACGAATCGAGGACGGGCGCTTCTTCATCTTCCTCCGCGCCGCCTTCGCCGACGTAGGTGCGGCCCGCCGCGACCGTCTCGAAGTATTCGCCGATGCGGTCGAGAATTTCCTCGACGGCGTGCGAATGATAGATGACCTGCCGGAAGCGCGCGCCGCCCGGCAACCCGCGCGTGAACTGCCCGGCCAACTGCTTCATGCGACCGATGGCGGCAAACTCCGGCATGTCGGCGCGCAGGAGGTCGAAGTATTCGAGCAGCACCGCGCGCTTGTCTTCGAGCGTCGGCTGGAAGGGCTTGCGGCCCGCGAGCGTGTCTTCGATCTGCCGGAAAATCCACGGGTTCGCCAGCGCGCCGCGACCGATGAGGATGCCGTCGCAGTTAGTCTCGCGCCAGCGCGCGAAGGCGTCCTCGACCGTCACCACGTCGCCGCTCCCGGAGACGGGAACTCGCACGACCTCTTTAATCTGCCGCACCAAATCCCAGTCGGCCCGCCCCTTGTAGCCCTGCTCCTTCGTCCTCCCGTGCAGAGCGATGTGCTCGACGCCGCACGCTTCGGCGACCCGCGCCGTCTCGACCGCGTTGATGTTGTTGTCGTAGAAGCCCGCGCGAATCTTGACGGTCAGAGGGATGGAGATGGCTTTCTTAATCTCTTTGAGAATCGTTTCGAGGCGCGGCAGGTCGCGCAAGAGGCCGGAGCCTCCGCCGTGCTTGACGACCTTCGGCGCGGGGCAGCCGCAGTTCACGTCGAGGATGTCCGCGCCGACCTCTTCGGCCATCTCGGCGGCCATCCGCATCCGTTCGGGCTGCCCGCCAAAAATCTGCACGGCGAACGGGCGCTCGTAATCGAAGAAGCGCATCTGCCGCTTCGACTTCGGGTTGTTGCGCGTCAAGCCCTCGACCGAGATGAACTCCGAGACGGTCAGGCCGATGCCGCCCCGCCGCTTCAAGAGCGCGCGGAAAGGCACGTCCGTCACGCCCGCCATCGGCGAGAGCACGAGCGGCGGATTGATTTCAACGTCCCGAATCTTGAAAGGCTTCATAAAGCAAAGCTTTGGGGGGAAAAGGGGAAAAGGGAAAGAGGGTAAAGGGAAGAAGACAGACCGGCCTTTCTTATCCTTTTACCCCTTTACCCTTTTCACCTTTGACCCTATTTCCAGAGTTCGACGCCGGTGGCGACGAACGAGACTTCGTGCGCCGTGCCGTCGGGGTTGGCCTTGATCTTCGCGCCGTCGTCTTTGACGAGGTGGTCAACCTCTTCCTTGCTCAAGGTCTTGACGCCGACCGTGCCTTCGGCGCGGAACTTCATCTTGTCGGCGTCTTTCGGGACGCTGAACTTGTGGTCGAAGGTGACGCGGACGCTCGCCTCGGAATCAGCCGCGGGCTTAATCTGCATCCAGCAGCCTTCCATCTTGCAGACGCGCTCGACGAGCCCTTCGATGCGGACGGTCTTCCCGGCGAACTTCGCGGGCTCCTTGAGCACGTCGGCGAAGGCGACCTGCGGCGAATCGCCGAGCGCCTCGCCGCGCTTAATCACTTCGTCCTTCGTCGAGGAAGAGGCGGCGGGCTCGGCTTTCTTGCCGTGGCCCTTGTGCTGGTCTTGGCTCGCGGCGGCGCTCAGAGCCGTGCAGGCGACGAGCGCGAGCGTGAAGAGAAATGTTTTCATAACGGAAATCGGTTATCCTTTTCAAAGTAGAGTAGAACTGGCGAACGTGCTTTCACAGGCGCGGACGGATTATAGAATGCAACACAGGCTCATCCAAAGCGTCGGCATCGTGTGGACGCTCATCTTGGCGGCCTTCGTCGTCTGGCTCTACGCCGCCGCGCCGCAGAGCGTGGGCGACGTGGCGCGGCAGGCCAGCGTCGTCGCCGGGACTTACGAGGTTGACCGCGCGCGTTTCGACGCGGCGCGCGAACTCTTCCGGCGAGAGCAGTACGCCGCCGCGCGCGACGAGTGGCTGCGGGCCGACCCCGCGCGGCGCGACGCGCGGACGCAGTTTTACGTCGCCTACGCCTTTTACCGGCAGGGCTGGGGCCGCGTCTATAACGACGACGCGCTCTTCCGGCAGGGGCTCGAAGCCGTCACGCTCGCCATCCAACTCTCGCCCGAAGGCGCGCTCTCCATCGAAGACCCCGAACTCAAAATCCGCTCCGCCGCCGAACTCAAAGCGGAACTCGAAGGCGGCCTTGAGCGCACGGCAGAAGACTTCAACCCGCTCAAAGTCTTCCGCGAAAGGAAGTAGCCACGGGCAACGATTTGCTGAGAGCTAAAGGCTAAAAGCTAACTGCTAAAAACCGTTCTCGATGACAGACAACCGCACAAAGAACACAGCGCTCGTCCAGTTCGTGCTGCTGCCGACGGTCTTTCTGACGGCGGCGATGCTCGGCGGCTTGCGCGTGAGCGCGGGAACAAAGGCGCTCGTCTTCGTCGCGCCGCCGCTCGTGACGTTGATTCTGGCAGTGATGCTGATGGCGCTCTTCGTGCGCGGGCGCGCGCTCGACGTGGGGCGCTGGCTATCGGGCGACAACTCTTTACTCACGAACGTCTCGCACGCGCTGACGCTCGCGGCGCTCTTCTTCGCCTCGGCGCAGAGTTTCAACAGCGTGCTGCCGGAAGCGGGCCTTTTGCGTTGGATGTTCTCGTTCTTCTTCCTGTGGACGCTCTGGAATAATCAGTTCTCTTCGTTCGACCCGCGCCGCCTGCTGCGGAGTCTCGCGGCGCTCTTCGGCACGGCCTTCGTGCTCAAGCACATGCTGCTCGCCGCGCTCTACGCGCCGGACGGCGGTTGGCTCAAGCGTCTGGCCGGAGCGCTCCTCGAAGGCTTCACGCTCGGCACGCTCGACGCCCCGGCCTTCGCGCCCGCCACCGGCTACATCTCCTTCTTCGCCCTCGCGCTCTACGTCTGCGGCCTCGTCCTCCTGCCGCCCGCGCCCGGCGCGGAAGGACGCGCGGAAGACGCGCCGGGCATTGTTGAAGTTGTCGGCGCGTACCGGCGGCTCCCGCCCGCGGAGCGCGCCGGAGTGCTCGGTGCGATTCTGGACGCGGAACAAATCCTGCGCGAAGGCGAGGCGCGACAGTTGAGGCAGCCGGGCCACGCGGCGGACGCGTTGCCGGAAGAAGATGAAGAGGACGAGGACGTGCCTCTGGTGAAAGAGCGGAAGCGTTGAGCGCGGGGCGAAGGTGGCTCCGCGCATGAGCGTCGGAGACGAAAGAGGGTGGCCGGAATAAACGTCCGGCCACCCTCTTTCGTTCTCCCCCTTCGCTCGGAAAACTTACCAGTTGACGACGAGTTCGTGTTGCGCCTGCCAGACGGGCACGTCCTCGCGGATGGCGGCGCGGTGCAATCGCTCCTTGTCCACGAGCAGGCGGCCCGCGCCGAGCGCGACCGCCGCCAGAGGCTCGTCGGCCACGGCGACGTGCAGGCGCAGTTCCTTCTGAAGCCGCTCGGCCATGCCGCCGAGCAGCGCGCCGCCGCCCGTCAGGATGAGCCCGGTCTGATAGATGTCCGCCGTCACGTCGGGCTTCGACTCCTCGATGGCGCGGCGCGCGCCCGCGACGATTTCCGCGACGACCGGCTCAAGCGCCGAGCGCACCTCTTCCGCCGTAATCTCGACGACCTTCGCCAGCCCGTCCGTCACCTGCTTGCCGATAATCTCCATGCTGTGCGAGCCGTCGCCGACGCGCAGCGCCGCGCTGAAGTCCTTCTTGACCTGCTCGGCGGCGCGCTCGCCCAACTGCATCTCGTAATGCGAGCGGACGTAATCCCGGATGGCCTCGTCCATCGCGTTCCCGGCGGCGCGCAGACTCGACGAAGAGACGACCGCGCCCGAAGAGATGATGGCGACGTTGGTAGTTCCTCCGCCGATGTCGACGACCAGGTGCGCCTGCTCGTCCTCGCACGAGAAGCCCGCGCCGAGCGCGGCGCAGAGCCCTTCGTCAACCAAGTCCACGCGCGTCGCTTTGGCGTCGCGCGCGGCGTCGCGCACCGAGCGCTGCTCGATGGGCGTCGAAGAGCCGGGGACGCCGATGACCATGTGGCTGCGCCTGATCTGGCTGCCCGTGACGCGGCTGATGAAAGCCTTGAGCATCTTCTCCGCCGCCTCGAAGTCGTCAAGCGTCCCGTTGCGGATCGGGCGATGGACTTCCACGTCCTTCGGCTCGCGTCCGAGCATCTTGTACGCCTCGGCCCCGACCGAGAGGACTTCGCCCGTGTACTTCTGAATCGCCACGACCGATGGTTCGTTCAAAACGACGCCGCGCTCCGGCGCATAAATGAGCGTGTTGACCGACCCAAGGTCAATCGCCAGATCGTCGGTAAAGATACTGCTCAGGATGTTCATAAAACCCTTCTTGTTTTGGAACGGCCCCGCACACGGCCCGCTCGCGAGGTAATAGTTTGCGACCGACATTGGGGCAAATCGCGTTCCACTTTGAGGAGGGGCTATTTCCCGAAGCTTGCGAGCGGGGCGCGGTGAGGGGCGTCCCATTTCTGGACAACCACCCGGCCAAATATCGCCTCCGGCTGCGCGAAAGGCGAACGGAAAGAAAACGTCTGGCTCGGCGAGGGTGGTCTGCGGAAGGTAAAGACGCAATGCCTCCGACTTTTCATTCGCCGCCGACGAGTTCTTCGTTTGTCCTTGTTTCGTTGAGGATTTCGTAGAGTGTGGGGGCTTCGACCCGCGAGACTTGCTTGGTGGTGGGGACGGCGGCGACGCGGATTTCGAGCGCGCGGTCGCGCCGCGTGAGGGTTATCAGGTCGCCGACGCGCACCGCGCGCGACGAACGCGCCGCGACGCCGTTCACCGAGACGGCCCCCGCCTCGCACAACTCCTGCGCCACCGTGCGGCGCAAAACGAGTCGGCTGGCGCGGAGGAATTGGTCGAGACGCATGGGCATCAGGGTCAATAGTAAATGGTCAATGGATGAAAGCAGTTTCCATTGACCATTGACCATTTACTATTGACCTTCTTTTTCTACTTCTTTTCCTTCGGCTTGGGCTGCGAGTCCGGCTGGCTGGCGGTCTCGGCCTTGTCCTTGTCGAGGAGGGGCTGGATGACGGCTTTGTACTCTTTGGCGGGCATGATGTAAGCCTCGCGGCGGAGCCCGCGCAGATAGTTCTCGCGATCCTTCGGCAGGCGCTCCTGCGCGAGCACGCCGCGGACGTGGTTCTCCTTGAAGGCGTCGTCGCGCTCGTTGACGCGCAAAATCAGGTAGCCCTCGTCAACCTTGATGGGCTCGCTGACGCCGCCCGCCGGGAGGTCTTTGATGGCGTTCGAGATGGCCGTTTGCAGTTCGGCGACGAGGAACCAGCGCGGCTTGCCGTCCTCTTCGAGCCGCCCCTTCGTCTTCTCGGCGACGCGCACGCCCTCGCGCTCGCGCTCGGAGTTCTTGGCGGCGAGTTCGCCGAAGTCCGCGTTGGCGCGCGCGCGCCCGATGAGGTCTTTGGCTTTGGCGAGCACCTCGGCCTCGGAGCGACCGGCGAGGCTCAGGAAAATCTCCGAGAGCGTGACGCTCTGGAATTTGGCGCGGTTCGCGTCGTAGTACTTCCGCAGCTCGGCGTCCGTCAGGCCGTAGTAGGTCTTGGCGTCCACCTCGCGCTGCAAGACGGCCTGCTGCGTGTATTGCCGGCGCAGGGTCTCGCGGATGTCGGAGAGCAGGACGCCCTCGGCGCGCATCGCCGTTTCGAGGTCTTCGATACTCTTGATGCCTTCGCGGCTGGCGACGCGCAGGATTTCGCGGTTGACCTCGGCCTCGACCTCCTCGGTGATGCGCGGCAGGTCTTTGCCCTTCTGCATGATGAGCGATTCGTTGATGAGGCCGAAGATGACCTCGGCCTGCTTCTGCGCGATTTGCGCGTCGGCCTCCTGCTCGGAGACGCCGCGCTGCTTGACGAGCACTTCCTTGAACTCGCGGTTCTCGCGCTTGAGCTGGGAGAGCAGAATCACGTCGTTGTTGACCTGCACGACCGGCTCGTCGAGGACGACGGGGACGCCCTCTTCCTGCGCGCGGGCGGGGGCCGCCGAGAGCACCGTCAGCGCGAGCGCCGCCAAAAGCAGCGGCCACGCGCGGGCCGAAATGTTTTTGAATGACAAAGTTCTAACTCCTCTGAAAAATACTTTTGAGACAGGCGAGCGGTGCCTGCCGTGCGAAGTGGCGTGTGTGTCGGGCGGCGGAGAGGGCCGTCGGCGACCCGTCTCGAACAAAGTGCGTATTCTACCCTTCGGCGCGAATTTCCAGCAACACGCGATGCGCGGCCTCGATGAGTTCTTCGCCTTCGCCCGCCTCGATTCTGAGCACTCCGGCGGGGCTGAAGCTCGCGCCCTCGCCGCCGCGCTCGACGAGCGCGTGGAGCTTTTCGGGCGCGACCCGTGCCGTCTCTTTCAATTTGACGGCCAAGCCGGTCGGCGTCCGGTCAATCGAGATGACGCCCATCACCTCAGCCGTCCTTCGCAGGCGCGCGTAGGCGAAAAGCCTCTCGACCGTCTCCGGCAAGCGACCGTAACGGTCTTCGGTCTCGCGCCGAATCTGCGTTAAGGTCTCCTCCTCGCGGGCCGAGGCGATGCGCTTGTAAGTCCGGAGGCGCTGGCCCATGTCCGAGACGTAATCTTCGGGGATCGCCACGTCCACGCCGAGGTTGATGGAGACCGAAGCCTCGTCCTCGATGTCGTCGCCGCGCAGTTCCGCAACCGTCCGTTCAAGCATCTGCGTGTAAAGATCGAAGCCGAGGGCGTCCATGTGCCCCGACTGTTCGCCGCCGAGCAGATTCCCCGCCCCGCGCAACTCCAAATCCAGCGCCGCCACGCGGAACCCCGCGCCGAGGTCTGAAAACTCCCTGATGGCCGCCAAGCGCCGCCGCGCAATCGGCGTCAACTCGGCCTCCGAAGGGATGAGCAGGTAAGCGTAGGCCCGCCGGTTCGAGCGCCCGACGCGACCGCGCAACTGGTAGAGCTGCGAAAGGCCGTAATGATCCGCCCGGTTTATGATGATGGTGTTGGCCCGCGGGATGTCTATGCCGTTCTCGATGATGGTCGTCGCAACCAGCACATCCGCTTTGTACGCAACGAAATCCAGCATCACCTGCTCCATCTCCTTCTCGTTCATCTGCCCGTGCGCGACCGTCAGGCGGGCCTGCGGGACGAGGCGGCGGACGAGCGCGGCGATGGTCTCAATCGTCTCGACGCGGTTGTGGATGAAGAAGACCTGACCGCCGCGACCGAGTTCGAGTTCGACCGCCGACTTGATGACCGATTCCGAGAACTGCACGACCTGCGTCTGGATGGCGAGCCGGTCGCGCGGCGGCGTCTCGATCACCGACATGTCGCGCAAGCCCATGAGAGACATGTTGAGCGTGCGCGGAATCGGCGTCGCCGAGAGCGTGAGCACGTCCACGCGCTTCTTCATCTGCTTCAAACGCTCCTTGTGCGCGACGCCGAAGCGCTGCTCCTCGTCCACGACGACGAGGCCGAGGTCGCGGAAGGCGATGTCCTTCGAGAGCAGCCGGTGCGTGCCGATAATCACGTCAATCCCGCCCGCCTCGACGCGCTTGACGATCTCCTTCTGCTCCTTCGTCGAGCGGAAGCGCGAGATGAGTTCAATCGTCACGGGGAAGGCGGCGAAGCGCGCGCGGAAGGTTTCGTAGTGCTGATAGGCCAGCACCGTCGTCGGCGCGAGGACGGCGACCTGCTTGCCGTCCATCACGGCCTTGAAGGCGGCGCGCATCGCAACCTCAGTCTTGCCGTAGCCCACGTCGCCGCAAAGCAGCCTGTCCATCGGCGTCAAGGCTTCCATGTCGCGCTTCACGTCCTCGATGGAGGTGTCCTGATCGGGCGTCGGGACGTACTCGAAAGCCTCCTCGAACTCCCTCTGCCACGGGCTGTCGGCGGCGAAGGCGTAACCTTGCACCAACTTCCTCTCGGCGTAGAGCCTGAGAAGCTCGTCGGCCATGTCGCGCATCGCGCGTTTGGCTTTGGCCTTCGTCTTGTGCCAGCCGAGGCCGCCGAGTTTGTCGAGCGTCGGCTCATGCCCCTCGGCGCTCGAATACCTCTGCACGAGGTCGAGCCGCTCCACCGGCACGTAGAGCTTCGCGTCCTCGGCGTAAAAGAGGAGCATGAACTCGCGCCCGCCGCCATCCGCTTGGCCGCCGAGTTCGAGCCGTTGGAGCCCGCCGAAGCGCGCGACGCCGTGGTCAATGTGGACGACGTAATCTCCGACCTTCAAGTCCCTAAAGTCGGAGAGGAAGGCGGCGGTCTTCGACTTCTTCCGCCTCGTCGCCGCGCCGGTCGTCCCCGGCGAAGTTCCGGGCGCGCGGCGCACGTCCGAGGCGTCGCTCGCCTCGTCAAAAAGGTCGGTCTCGACGTGGACGACGAGCCGCTCGGCGGGCAACTCAAAGCCGCCCGAAAGACGCCCGACGGTGACGATGGCCGGGAACTCTTCCGCCGCCGCGCCGCCCTCGCCCGCGAGCGCGACGCGCGCCGGGACGTGATACTCGGCGAGCATCTCGCCGACGCGCTCGGCCACGCCCGCGCTCGGCATCGCTAAGAGCGTCAGAATCCTTCTTTCGTCCCGCGCGCGCCGCACGTCCGAGGCGAGTTCGGGCACGCGCCCGTGATAACGACGCGCGGGCTGCGAGCGCCACTCGACTTCGGGCGCTTGCACCACCGCCGGGAACAGGAAGAGCGGTTGCGGCGCGGGCCGCGCGCGCCCGATCTTCGCGGCGGGCTGCTCGGCCTCGCCCGCGAACCTTTCATCTACGAGCGCCGCCGCGCGCCCCAACGCGCGGAACTCGATACGCGCGCCCGCGTCCACGCGCGCCCGCAACTCCTCCGGCGTCAGGTACAACTCTTCCGGTTTGAGCCCGATCTCGCCTCCCGCGTCCATCTCCGCGTGGCGCGCTTCGAGCGTCTGGTAAGTGCCTGCGAGATACTGCTCGACGCCGCCCGGCTCGTCCACGACGATGATGGAGTCGCCGAGGTAATCGAACGCGCTCGCGTCCGTGTTGAGCAGGAGAGCCATGAGCCATTCCCAGCCCGGAAAAGTCTCGCCCTCTTCGGCGAGCGTCGTGCGGTCTTTGAGCGCGCGGGCGCGCGCGTCGTCTGCGCCCCAGCGCTCGCGCGCCGCCTCGGCCCACAGGCGGAAGTCGCCCGCGCCGACCGCGAACTCGCGCATCGGCACGACCTCCGTCTCGCGCAAGGGCTCGATGGAGAGCTGCGTCTCGTGGTCGAACCTCCTGATTGAATCCACGGTGTCGCCGAAGAACTCGATGCGGACGGGCTTCTCGTAGAGCGGGCTGAAGACGTCGATGAGGCCGCCGCGCACGGAGAAGGTGCCCAGGTCCTCGACGAGCGGG
>DASTQX010000080.1:0-31272 GCA_035761505.1 Pyrinomonadaceae bacterium | reverse complement strand
GTTGGCGGATGTAGCCCGCGCGCAGAAGCAAACGGTGCGAAATCACCTCGGCGTCAGCCGGGTCGTCGCGGAGCGTCGGAATAAAGAATTGTGACCAGCGCATAAAAGTTTGAGTGTCCTGTCTCCTTAGTCGGCGAATCTGCTTTCGAGGACGAACGCACATTCTCGCGCAGCCCGCGAGCGTAAAGCAAACCGGCGCGGCGGCGCGCGTCGAATGAAAGGAAGGCGCGCAAATGAGAAGGGCGCGGGACGAATACGCCCGCGCCCACTTTATCGAAGATGGCCGCGCCTCCGGCTACTTCTTGCTCTGAAGTTCGGCCAACTCTTTCTGGAGAGTCTCGGCCAGACCGCGGAGCGCCCCCTTAAAATCTTCGTTGGTCGTCCGCTCGGCGGCCTTCTTGACGGCGGCGAGGTGCGCGACTTTGAGTGCCTGATCGGCGGGGACTTTCACGTCGGGCTCGACGCCGGTGCCTTCCCAGTTGGTCTTGGTGATAGGGTTGATGGCGCGGCCCGTGGGGATGAACATGCCGAAGTGCTGGTTGATGCGGAAGCCGCCGCCGGGATGCGCGCCGCCGCCCGTGGACTCGCCGACGATGGTCGCGCGCTTGAGGTTCTTGAGGTTGTAGGAGAACTCTTCCGCGCCGGAGAAGGTGCGGTTACTCGTCAGGACATACACGTCCTTGCCCGTGTAGCGCTTGCCCGCGACCTCTTTCTTCGTCCAGAACTCTTCGGTGCGGTTGCCCTCGCGCCAGTAGAGGGAGTTGAGGTGGACGGGCTCCGGGCCGAAGAGGTAGGAGCAGATGAGCGCCACCATCTCAGGGTCGCCGCCGCCGTTCTTGCGGAGGTCAATGATGAGGGCGTCGGTGTTCGAGAGGAAGTTGAAGACCGAGGCCACGGTCTCTTTGCCGAGTTCGGGCGCGAAGAAGCCACGGAAATCTACGTAGCCGACGTTGCCCGGCAGGCGCTCGACGCGCTCGAAGCCGTAGTTGATGCGGCTCATCTCGCGCCGGAACTCCTCCTGCTCCTCGGCGGTCGGCTCGCGCTGCTGCTGCGGCCTCTGCGGAATGGGCTGGTGCGAGTAGCGCACGCGCAGGTGCTTGTCGCGGCTCACCGCCTGCAAGTCGGCGGTCAGCTTCGCGGCGAACTCTCTGGCACTCGTGACCTGTTCGTACTCCTTGTCGGCGACGCGCTTGCGCAGAGACTCGCCCATCTTCGCCGCCACTTCGGGGAAGACGTAGGCTTCGCCGAGACGTTTAATAATGCTCTCGACGACTTCGGCGCGGGCGGCGGCGTCAAGCGTCATGTCGGGCTGTTCGGGCGGCCCTTGTGCCGGGGCGTCGCCCGGCAGGACGATCATCATCAGGACGGCACACAGGGCGGCGGTTAAGGCGGCTCGGAAGTTCTTCATAAACTGCTCCTCCTTGACTGTTGACCAAAAATGGATTCCGGTCATATTTACGTTGGAGTATAAACGAAGTTCCAAAATCTTCAAGCGGCGAGCAGCACCGGGGCGCGTTGCGGGCGGGCGGGGCGTGTTGTAACATCAGGCGACTTTCAAAATACAACTGCATAAGAGACGAGATACAACTGCATAAGAGACGAGCGTCGGCCCCTGTGAGGAGGAGAGATGAGCGACCTGCGGAACGCGCCTCTGGCGGAAGTTGATCCCTTGATTGCCCGCGCGATTGACGACGAGGTGGCGCGTCAGGCCGAGGGCTTGGAGCTAATCGCCTCGGAGAACTTCGTGAGCGAGGCCGTGCTCGAAGCGATGGGCTCGGTCTTCACGAACAAGTACGCGGAAGGCTATCCGAAGAAGCGTTACTACGGCGGCTGCGAGTTTACGGACGTGGTCGAGCAGGCGGCGATTGACCGCGCGAAGGAGCTTTTCGGCGCGGAGCACGCCAACGTCCAGCCGCACAGCGGCGCGCAGGCGAACATGGCCGTCCTGCTCGCGGCGCTCGAATACGGCGACCAGATTCTCGGCATGAACCTCTCGCACGGCGGCCACCTCACGCACGGCCACCCTCTGAACTTTTCGGGCTTCAGCTACAAGGTCGCGGACTACGGCGTCTCGCGTGAGACCGAGCAGATTGATTACGACGAGTTGCAACGCATCGCCGAAGAGAGCCGCCCGAAGCTCATCATCTGCGGCGCTTCGGCCTACCCGCGCACGATTGACTTCGAGCGCATCGGGCAGATCGCGGAGTCGGTCGGCGCGCGCGTGATGGCCGACATCGCGCACATCGCCGGGCCGATTGCGGCGGGCCTGCATCCTTCGCCCGTGCCGCACGCCGACTTCGTGACGACGACGACGCACAAGACTCTGCGCGGCCCGCGCGGCGGCCTCGTCCTGTGCCGCGCCGGAGAAGAGAACGCCATCGCCAAAGAGGTTGACCGGAAGGTCTTCCCCGGCGTGCAGGGCGGCCCGCTCATCCACATCATCGCGGCGAAGGCCGTGGCCTTCGGCGAGGCTCTGAGGGAGGACTTCAAGGACTACCAGCGGCGGATTCTGCGGAACGCGCGGGCGCTCGCCGAAGAACTCTCCGCGCAAGGCTTCCGGCTCGTCTCCGGCGGGACGGACAATCACCTCATCCTCCTCGACGTGTTCATGGGCGGCAAAGGCGTGACCGGCAAGGTGGCCGAGAAGGCGCTCGAAGCTGCGTGGATTACGGCCAACAAGAACACCATCCCCTTCGACACCAACAAGCCCTTCGTCGCCTCCGGCATCCGCCTCGGCACGCCCGCCTTGACGACGCGCGAGATGGGCGAAGAGGAGATGCGGCAGGTCGCGCGGCTCATCGCCGCCATCCTCCACGAGCCGGAGTCCGAGGAGGTGCGCGCGCGCGTCCGCGAGTCCGTCCACGAACTCTCGGCGCGCTTCCCGCTCTACCCGCACCGCCTCCGCCGCAGGCCGGAGATCGAAGCGATGGGCGCGGACTAAAACCCGCCACTTCACAAAAGGAGAAGAACTCATGGCAGAGAACGACAAACCCGTCCCCGAAGGCAACAAAGTTGACCCGTCCGAGAACCCCGGCGACGTGGCACCGGCCTCCGCGCAGGGGCCGGGCGCAATCGGCGGCGACGACGACAAAGGCGTGAGCGAGCAGAAGAAGGACAACGACAAATCGGGCGGCGAAGCGTCGAGCAAGACCGCCAGCAAGGGCATCAACCCCGTGCAGCACTCGGAGTAGAAGAGCGCCGCCTTCATCTACGTTCGCTGGGTGTCGGAAGCGCCCGCCGGAACTTGAACAGTCTGAACACCTCGCACGACACACACTCTTGCCCCAGACGTGCCGACGGCACGCTTCTGTGATTCGTCAAGGAGAAGCTGATGGAAAACGAAGACAACATCAACCCTGACCCGAAACGCGTTGACCCCTCCGAGGATGTTGACCCCTCCGCGAGCCAGCCCACGCCGTCCGCCGGACAAGAGCAGGGAGAGGACGAAGGCGAAAACCAGTAACCCCGAACCTTCTCGCACCAACTCAAACCTACCCGCCAGTAGTCAACATGAAGGCCCAGCCTTTATACTGACTACTGGCATTTCTTTATGGAAGAGATTTTCGGCCCCGGCGGGTTGATCGCCCGCGCCCACCCCGATTACGAGTACCGGCCCGGCCAGATACAGATGGCCGAGGCCGTGCTGCGCGCGTTCGAGGAGCGGCGGCACTTGATCGTCGAGGCGGGGACGGGGACGGGGAAGACTTTGGCGTACCTCGTCCCGGCGATTGCGGCGGCGACGGCGCGCGGCGGGCGCGTCGTCATCTCGACGGGCACGAAGAACCTGCAAGAGCAGTTGATGGAGAAGGACGTGCCCTTCCTCCAACGCGTTTTGAAGAAGAAGTTCTCGGCGGCGTACCTCAAGGGGCGCGGCAACTACGCGTGCCTGAACCGCGTGAAGAAGGCCGAGACGACGCCGATTCTCGACGGCTTGGACGACGTGGACGCCTTCGAGGAGGTGCGCCACTGGGCGCGCGAGTCGGAGACGGGCGACCGCGCCGAACTCGTCGAGCTTCCCGAAAACCTCTCCTTCTGGCGGCACATAGACGCGCGCTCCGAAATCTGCCTCGGACAGAAGTGCCCCGACTACGACGCCTGCTTCATCACGCGGATGCGGCAGCGCGCCAACGACGCCGACATCGTCATCGTCAATCATCATCTCTTCTTCGCCGACCTCGCCATGCGCGGCGGCGAATACGGGAAGGTCATCCCGGACTACTCGGCGGTCGTCTTCGACGAGGCGCATCAGGTCGAGGACGTGGCGGCGGAATACTTCGGCGCGCAGGTCTCGAACTACCAACTCGAAGACCTCTTGCGCGACCTCCAACAACTGCCCGTCACCGACTCCTCCGTCAACCGCGAACTCAACCGCGCCGCCTCGCGCGTCGCGCGCTTCGCCGAGCAGTTCTGGATGGGCTTCCGCGAGGGGCGCGGCGAGGAGGGCCGAGCGCCGATTGTGCCCGGCACGTTCGCGCGCAAGAAACAGAACGGCGAGATAGAAGCGACGGCGCTCGGCGAGGCTTATCTGAGTTTGGACGGCGCGCTCCAGAGGATGGAGACGACGCTCGACGCCATCCGCGAGCAGCCGCCGGAGGTCGAGAACCTCGTCCGCCGCATCCGCGAGGCGCGCTTCAATCTTGAGTTCATCATTTCGGGCGACGACCGCCGCTACGTCTACTGGATCGAGCGGCGCGGGCGCGGAATCTTCCTGCGGGCCTCGCCGATTGACGTTTCCACGCTCTTGCAGGACAAGCTCTTCGGGCGCGTCGAGACGGTCGTCTTGACTTCGGCGACGCTCGCCAGCGCGGGCCGCTTCGACTTCATCCGCCGACGCCTCGGACTCTCCGGCGGCGAGGAAGAGTTCGAGGGCGAAAGCGCGGGCGGCGACAGGACGGACGAACTCGTCGCCTCTTCGGGTTACGACTACGACCAGCAGGCCGTCCTCTACTTGCCGCCGAGGATGCCCGACCCGCGCTCGCCGCAGTGGGCCGACGCGGCGGCGGAAGAGGTCATCAAACTGCTCGAAGTCTCGGAGGGCCGCGCCTTCGTGCTCTCGACCTCTCTGAGCGGGATGCGCGCGCTCTACGAACGCGTCGCGCCGCGCGTCGAGTACCCTTGCTTCGTGCAGGGGAGTGCGTCGAAGGCGGGCTTGCTCGACAAGTTCCGCTCGACGGAGGGCGCGGTGCTCTTCGCCACGGCGAGCTTCTGGCAGGGCGTGGACGTGCGCGGCGAGCAGTTGTCGTGCGTCATCATTGATAAGCTCCCGTTCGCCGTGCCGAGCGACCCGGTGGTCGCCGCGCGCCAGCGCTTCATCGAAGATCAGGGCGGCTCATCCTTCTACGAGTACAGCGTGCCGCAGGCAATCATCAGCTTGAAGCAGGGGCTCGGACGCTTGATACGCAGCGCGACCGACCGGGGTATCCTCGCCGTCCTCGACCCGCGTCTGAGGACGCAAGGCTACGGGCGGCTCTTCCTCGAAAGCCTGCCGCCGTGCCGCGTCACCTCGGACATCGCCGAAGTGGCGCGCGTGTTTGAGCCGGACACGACGCCGGTGAGATAATCCCGGCACTCGTCGGGAAGGGAACTCTCAGAGTTGAAACGAGCCGTGCGAGGGAGAGCGATGGGCGGACTGTTTGAAGTGATGATCGAGCGCAACTTTTCGAGCGCGCACCAACTGCGCGGCTACAAGGGCAAGTGCGAGAACCTGCACGGTCATAATTACAAGATCGAAATCTACGCGCGCGGGCGCGAACTCGACAACATCGGCTTGCTCGTGGACTTCGGCGAGCTGAAGGACGCGGCGGACGAGGTGGTCGCCTACCTCGACCACCGCAACATCAACGAGTTGCCGCCCTTCGACGAGGAACTCAACCCTTCAGCCGAAAACCTCGCGCGCTACATCCTCGAACGCGTCGCCTCCCGCGTCGGCGACCAGCGCGTCAGCATCTACAAAGTCCGCTGCTTCGAGACCCCGACGAGCGTCGCCACCTACCAACTCGACTGAGGCCGCGCGCGGGATGACGCCGGCCCACGAGTCGCGCTTCACGCGCGTCACGGCGGCAATGCGGGCCGGAAATCTTTCCGGTTGACAGCAAAACCTTTTTGCCCCTATCTTGTGCTCTCTGCCGCGACACTTCGTGTCGGTCGTTGATGCTCTCATCTTCGACGACTCGCTCTTCACTATCCAACCGCTAATTATCAGGGTTACAACGGGCCGTAACGCTCTTTCCGGCTCGGCGCACGCCGAGTCCACCTGAGAGGTGCAGACACACAATGCGCAGCCCCCTGACGCCACTCAAGTCACTGACTTGCTCCGTGGCCTTCTGTCTCGTCTTTAACGCTCTGGCTCTCGTGCCGGGGTTTCAGCCCTCCTCGTCCGTCGTCGCGGCGCAAGCCCTCAAGGAGTACACGCTCAGTCCCAACAAGGGGCGTCCGGGCAAGGACTACGACGTGCTGGTCGTCAGCCGGAGTTCGGACTGTGGAGCGCAGAACGAGTTGACGAACGCTTATCTCGTGCACCCCGAAGGGGGGAGCATCGCGGTCGTGGAGGGCGGGCAGAGGGGGAACGGGGAGCCGTGCGTCCTGCGCGCCAAAATCCGCGTCCCCGCCGACGCCGCGTTCGAGTCGGTGTCGCTCAGGGTGGTCGCGGAAGACCCGGCCACGAAGAAGACTTCGACGCTCGGAATCGTCGAGTTCAGCGTCTCCGACACGCCGCAGCCGGGCGTCATCCCGCCGGGCGTGAATCCGCCCGCCGTGGACATCATGTGGTCGGTCATGCCCAAGGGCATCGTCGGCGACAACTTCGGGCGCAAGCTCAAGAACGACTACTACGCCATCGAAGTCGTCATCGGCAACAACTCCGCCTATAACTTGCAGATCGTCAGCGTCGGCTTTGAACTCCCGACCACCGCCGAGCTTCAGAAGTATCTCGACCGGAACGCGCGCAATCGCATCGCCCGCCGGACGAACAGGCGCTCCACCGACGCCGGGGTGATTCAGGAACAGCAGCAGCAGCAAAAAGCGCAACTCGCCACCCGCACCGGGTCGCTCGCGCAGTTGGCGGCGGGCACGGCCACGCCGGACGAGGATAAGCGCAAGACCGTCCTGCCTTCGAGCAGCTACCGCATCACGCGCGGCAGCCTTGAGGCGAGACAGGCGACCAACGCGCGGACGCTCGTCCTGAGCACCATCACCGCGCTCGGCCCCATCTTCACCGGCTTCACGCCCTACTTTCACAACGTCAACCACCGCGCCAACTACAGCGAGGCGATCAACATCTTCAGCAACCCTTTGGAGAAGGGGCTCGAACTCGTCTGGCCCAACCCGCGCGACCGCCAGCGCGAGCGCTTCGACGAACAGGTATTGCGCGACGGCCTCATCATCCGCAACAACACGCAGATTCGCACGCTCGTTTTTTTCCCCAAAGACCTGCTCCGGCTGCCCGGCGACGTGGAGACCGAGAGGGAATATCAGGCGTGGCGCAACAACGCGCGCGAGGTCAGGGAGCGGCTCGGCAAACTCATCATCATCGGGGACGTGATTCAGTACGCCAACCGCATCACGCTCGTGGCTAACCCGCCGGGGCCGGTCGAGCCGCCGCCCATCGCGTCCGCGCCGAATCCGCAGACCGTCCCGCAGGGCGCGAAGCTGCGCGTCAGGCTGAGCGGCACGAACCTGAAGGACGCGGGCATCGCGGCCCCCGGAGAACCGGGAATTACCGTGAACGTCGTTGACATTGACGAGAACGGGCGTGCCATCCTTGCCGACGTGGAGGTGGAGGAGACGGTGAGGCCGGGAACGTACACGCTTCAAGTGTCCACCCCGTCGGGCAGAGACGAAGTGACTTTAAAGGTCACGCCGAAGGAGATCGTAGTGAAAGCCGTCGAGTACGAGCAACCGGCTGTGGCCGACTTGCCGAAGCCCGTGACCGTCACCGTCAAGGGCACGTACCTCCACAACTCGCGGCTCGAACTCGACAGCCCACAGTTAGAGATTCTGAGTCAGGAGCCGTCCGAGGACGGTAGAGAAATCAGGGCCGAGATCAGGTTCTTGAAGGGCGGCACCGCCGGTCAGAAGTTCGATCTGAGAATCGTCAACACGAACATCCCCGGCGACGAGGAGAAAAAGGAAATCCAAATCGCTCCCGCCACCACCCCCTGACGCCGCAAACCGCCGCGAGCGGCGCGGCCTGCCGGACAGACTGAAAAAGGCTGAGGGCAAAAGTGAAGAGAGGTTGAAGCCTCTTCACCTTTGCCCTCCGCCTTTTTACTTGCGCCCTCTTCTAGGTCGTGATGAGCGCCGGGATGTCTATCTTGTACTTCTTGATTTTGGAGTAGAGGCGCGGGCGGTAGATGCCGAGGAGGTTGGCTGCGGCCTGCTTGTTGCCGCCCGTGCGTTGGAGCGTCTTTTCGATGACGAGCTTTTCAATCTCTTCGAGCGTCATGTTGGGCGGCACGTCCCATCCGGCGGCCTGCGCGTTCTTTTCGGGGAGCGAGCCGTTCTCGAAGGGCAAGTCCACGGGCTCAATCTTGCCGCCTTTGGCGAGCAGCACCGAGCGCTCCATGACGTTCTGCAACTCGCGCACGTTGCCGGGCCAGCCGTGGCCGAAGAGACGTTGATACGCGGCCTGCGAAATGCCCGTGATGGGCCGCTGGTACTTGCGCGCGTACATCTTCAGGAAGTGCTCCGTCAGAAGTTGAATGTCTTCAGTCCGCTCTCGGAGCGGCGGGACGTGAATCGTGATGGTCGAGATGCGGTAGAAGAGGTCGTCGCGCAGCATCCCGTCGCGGATGGCGTCGGCGGGCGGGCGGTTGGTCGAGGAGATGAGCCGGAAGTCCACGGCGTAGGTGCGCTCGGAGCCGATCTTGCGATAGCTGCGCTCCTGTAGGACGCGGAGGAGTTTCGGTTGCAACTCGACGGGCATCTCGGCGATTTC
The DNA here is from genome assembly GCA_035761505.1 of Pyrinomonadaceae bacterium. Classification (GTDB taxonomy): domain Bacteria; phylum Acidobacteriota; class Blastocatellia; order Pyrinomonadales; family Pyrinomonadaceae; genus JAIVJM01. The sequence goes on along the minus strand of DASTQX010000080.1, from coordinate 22,337 downwards.
GTCCAAGAGGAGCGAGCCGCCCGCCGCGTGCTGAATGAGCCCGTCTTTGTCGGCGTGCGCGCCGGTGAAAGCGCCTTTGGTGTGGCCGAAGAGTTCGGACTCGATGAGTTCCTTCGGGAGCGCGGCGCAGTTGACCTTGATGAAGGGCTTCTTCGCGCGCAGCGAGTTGTAGTGGATGGCGTTGGCGATGAGTTCCTTGCCCGTCCCCGACTCGCCGACGATGAGGACGTTGGCGTCCGACTTGGCGACCGACTCGATGGTCTCGTAGATGGTCTGCATCGGCTTGGAAGAGCCGATGATGTTGAAGTACTCGGTGCGCGTCGAGAGCTGTCGGCGCATCGTCTCGGTCTCGGCCATCAGCTCGTAGCGTTGCAGGGCGCGCTCGACGAGGGGCATCAAGACCTCGAAGTCGAAGGGCTTTTCGAGGAACCAGAACGCGCCCGCCTTCGTCGCCTCCACCGCACGCTCGACCGTCCCGTAGCCGGTGACGACGATGACCTCGGTTGAGGGCCGAGTGTCCTTGATGTGCTTGAGGACTTCCATGCCGTCGGTGTCGGGCAGTTGGAGATCGCAGACGGCGAGGTGATGGCCGCCCCGGTCGAACAGCTCAATGGCCTCGGCCCCGCTCGAAGCCGTGTCCACCGTGTAGCCCTCCTCGACCAGATTCTGCTTCAGCGAGTCGGTCATCATCGGCTCGTCGTCGAGCACCAGAATACGTACATCTTTACGTTCCACTTCGATTCCTCTCCCCGGTTTGAAAGTATGAACTCGGCACGCCGAACGCTGGACTGAAAAGCAAGAGCTTTGTCTTTTCAATCCGGCGTTCCGCGCTCAGCGTTCTGAGTTTTGGAGCGGTAGGCGCGCGCGGAGAACTTCGCCGTTCTGGGCGACTTCGCCGCCGTGCGCGCGGATGATTTTGGCGGCGAGCGCGAGCCGCAAGCCTTCGCCCCCGGCGAAGCCGCCGAAGATGTCCTCGCCCGTCGGCGCGACGCCGCGCCACTCGATGACCGCCGCCGACCCTTCGCGCCGCAGATGGATGCGGACGCCCGCGCCGTCGTCTTCGACGCCCGCCGCAGGGGCTCCCGCGCGCCCTCCGTTGGTGATACTCTTCAAAGCCTCGCGCAAAGTCTCCGGGTCGAAGTCGCCGTCGAAGGAGCCTTCGGCGGCTTCGACGCCGCGCCCCTCGGCGGCCTCCGAGAGGAGCTTCGAGAGGTCTGTGCCCGCCTTGCGGCGCAGTTCCAGAGGCCGCCCGTAGCGGACGAGCAGCGTCATGTCTCCGGCGGCGCGTTCGAGCCCGTTGATGAGTTTGGCGACGGTTTCCAACTCGTCCGCCGGGCGGTCGCTCTTCTCCAAACGCTTGCGCAGGAAAGTGGCATAGAGTTTGAGACCGTTGAGTTGATTCTTCAGGTCGTGGACGATCTGCACGGATGCGCCGCCGAGCTGGCGGAGCGTCTCTGCGTCTTGTGTTTCTGTTGCTAAAGGCTTCATTTAATGCCCTTCGTGTCCCGACCGCCGGGCCTTCGTCCAGTGGTTTGAAGGCGTCCGGCAGCCTGCACGGCCTGTACGGATTGAGCCCAAATCGTGCTATCTGTTGTGTCGTGTTTCGATGCGGCATCTTAGCAAAAATAGAGACTGTTTGCTAGTCATACGTTTTAGACTACGCCGTGAAGTGTGTCCCGGCGAGCCGCTAAGCCGGAGGGAGTGGGACTGGAATGACAGAGATGGAAGGGCCGCCCCCGACCGTCCTCGTGGTCGAGGACTTCGAGGATAACCGCTTTATGATGAGGCGTTTGCTGGAAATGAGCGGGTACCGCGTGGTCGAGGCCGTGAACGGCAAACAGGCGGTCGAGAAGGCGCAGAGCGAACGCCCCGACATAATTTTGATGGACTTGAGCCTGCCGATGCTCGACGGCCTCGCCGCGACGCGGCAGATACGCGCGCACGACGGCCTCGGCAAAGTTCCGATTGTCGCCGTCTCCGCGCACGACTCCGCCGACTTTCATGCCGAGGCGCTGGCGGCGGGCTGCAACGAGTACGTCACCAAGCCGATTGACTTCGACCAACTCGTCCAACTCCTGAGCCGCTTGATGAAGTAGCGTCCGGCGTCGGTCAGAGGGCCGCGCGAAATGTTGGCCGGTGTCTAAACTCCGCCGGAAAAGCACTCCAAACCCTTCTTGCGGGTCAGGCGGATGATAAAGACGGGGCCGCCCGGAGCCTGACGCGGGCAGCCGAACGCCGAACACTCTTTCCGAGATTTCCCCATGCCCGAACGCTTCGCCCTCCTCTTTCAGAGGCACATGGACTCTCTGACGCGCGCGTGGCTCGACGCCATCTACGTCGAACGCCGCACGGACTTGCCCTCGATCCTCTCGCACCGGGAGCTGGTCGAGCACCTGCCGGAACTCTTCGACGAGCTGGCGGGGCTGCTCGACGGAGGGGCCGAGCCCTCGGAAGTCGAGCACGCGGCGGCGCGTCTGCGGTCTTACGCGCAGGGGCGTTTTCAGCAGGGCGTACTGATTGACGAAGTGGCACGCGAGTTGATGCTCCTGCGAAATGTTGTGACAGATTTTCTTTGGCGGGAGACCGCGAACGAGACGGGAGGAGACATCCGGGAACTTCGCCACACGCTGCGGCGCGCGAGCATCTTTTGCGACGAATTGATTGCGCAGACGATCATTATTTATGCCGCCAATTTCAGGCCGAGTGTCCGCACGAGGGGTTCCGTCTGGCCCCCCCCGCGCGGGCGACGCCAGAGCTGAATTGCCGGATTTCGTAAACCCCCATGGGGCAGAGGGCGGAAAATTCAAATACGCTTGACGTGCGCACCAAACTGCTGGTGATGCTTGCACTGCTGTCTCTGCCGCTCTTAATCATCAGCCTCGTCCAACTCCACAGCCACCAGAAGAGCCTCAACGATCAGGCCGCCAGCATCGCGCGCATCGAGTCGGCCTCCGCCGCCGGGGCGCTCGAATCCTTCCTCGAAACGAGGCCGGTCGCGGGCGCGAGCAACGTCACGCCCGCCGAGGCCGCCGCCGTTTACGCGAGCGTCAGGCGAAGCCTCCCGCAGGGCGACGGCGCGGCCATCGCCGTCCTCGACCCCGAAGGCCGCGCGCTCCCGCAACAGCCGGGCGCGAACGCGCTCATGCCGGAGAGCCTCCCGAACAAGACCGCGCAGCAGCGTTGGAGCGACGGCGCTTGGCGCGTGACGAACGTCGCGCGGGCCGGGCCGAACGGCTGGCGTCTGGCGGTCGGCGTGCCGCCGCCGGAGGAGACGCCGGCGGGCCGCGCCATCCTGATTCTGACGGCGACGTGGGCCGTGACTCTTTTGGCCTCGTGCCTTCTGGCCGTGTGGGCCGTCGGGCGCTTCACGAAGCCTCTCAGGAGACTGGCGGCCACGGCCTCGACCTTCGGCGAAGGGAACTTGCAGGAGCGCGTCGAGGTCGAGACGGAAGATGAGGTCGGCTCGCTGGCCGAGCATTTCAACGTCATGGCGGCGAGCCTTCAGACCAAGTTCGATGCCGTGAAGAAGCAGAGCGCCTTCATCGGCGAGGTCTTGGACAGCCTCCCGCTCGGCGTCGTCGTGCTCGACGCGAAGCTCGTCGTCCGCAAGGTCAACTCGGCCTTCGCCTCGATGGCCGGGCGCGACGCCGCGCACCTCACGGGACGCGGCCTCTACGAAGCGGCGGCGGGGCTCGCCGTCCTGAGCGAGATCGTCGAGGACGTGCGACGGACGCGCCGCGCCTTCGTCAACTACAGTCTGCCGCTCGAACTCGTCGCGCGCGGCGAGGGCGAGACCGCCGAGCCGCAGCAGAAATTCTGGGACGTAATAATCTGGCCGGTGACGGAACAAAGCGAGGGGCGCGGCGATCTATTAGTCATCCTCTCGGAAGTCTCGAAACGCGTCCGGGCGGAGAAGCTGGCGACCTCGGCCTTCGCCGCCGAGAAGGCGCGCTCGTCGGAGTTGGCGAGCGTCATCAACCAGATGGACGAGGGCGTCTTGATCGTAGATGCGGCGGGGCACTACCGCGTCAACCCGGCGGCGGGGCGCATCCTCGGACGTGACCCCGGCGAGTTCCGCGACGGCGTTAAGGCGCTCGTCTTCGACATGACTCTGCGCGACGCCGAAGGGCACGTCCTCGCGCCGGAGGCGACGCCGATCATGCGCGCTCTCGAAGGCGGCGAGCACGTCTCGGAGGAGCATTACAAGATCGTCCGCGCCGACGGAGAGGAGCGCGTGCTGGCCGTCAGCGCGACGCCCCTAAGCGGCGAGGGCGGGCGCTCGGAAGGCTTGGTCGCGGTCTTCCGCGACATCACGGACGCCGTGCGGCGACTTCAGGAGTTGGTTGACGCCTACGACCGCTTGCGCGAGCACGACCGCTTGAAGTCGGCCTTCGTCGCCAACATGAGCCACGAACTGCGGACGCCTTTGAACGTCATCATCGGGCTCAGCCAACTGCTCGCGCGCGACCCTTCGCTGCCGCTCGCGCCCTTGCAGAAGGATGTCGTCGCGCGCATGGAGCGCAACGCGCGCTCTCTGCTTGAGCTGGTCAACGACATGCTCGACTACTCGCGCCTTGAGTCGGGCCGCGCCGCGCTCCAACTCGAAGCCGTGAGCGTCGAGGAGGTGGTCGGCGCGGTCGCCGACAGCTACGCCGAAGAAGCGCGCGACAAAGGCATCGAGCTGAACGTCGAGGTCGAGCCCGGCACGGGCCGGGTCGTGACAGACCGCACCAAGCTCTCGCAGGTCTTGTCGTGTCTGGTGAGCAACGCGCTCAAGTTCACTTCCGAAGGCACGGTGCACGTCCGCGCGGGCGCGGCGGGCGAGTCGCGGTGGTATATTGAGGTCTCGGACACGGGCATCGGGATGTCAAACGACGAGCTGACTTACATCTTCGACGGCTTCCGGCAGGTGGACGACCGCCTGACGCGCTCTTACAGCGGCGTCGGGCTCGGCCTCGCCATCACGCGGCGCGTCGTCGAGCTGCTCGGCGGCGAAATCAAAGTCGAGAGCAAGCAGAACGAGGGGAGCCGCTTCCGCATCAACTGGCCGCGCGAGGTGCGGCAGCGCACGGGGACGGGCTCGCTCGTCCAACGGCAGGGGCCGCCCGCCACGCGCGACGAGGCCGAACGGCGCGCGCTCGCCGGTTGAAAAAATCTTCGGACGGAAAGGAGCCTGAAAGAGTCGTGATTCGTTGCCAGCACTGCGGTCGAGAGATCGAAGGAGAGAGGGCCGCGTGCCCGCACTGCGGCCAGCCGGTCGCGGCGAGCGGCAAGGCCGAAGGGCTTCCGGCGAACGCGCCGAACTTGGGCTTCGGCGTCGGCGTCAAAGGCGAGCCGGACAAATCACGGCGCGTGATCTTCATCGCCGTCGCGCTCGCTTCGGCGGTGCTCGTCGCCGGGCTCGTGTGGTTCGCCACGCGCCCCTCGACGCGGACGGGCGAGCCGCGCCTCGCGGGCGCACTCCGCCCCGGCTCGCCGGAGTTCGAGCAGATACGCGACCGCCTCGTCGTCGAGTTCGACCCCGACGAGAACGCGTCTATCGGCCCGACCGCCCTCGGCACTTACTCCGTGACGTTGGAGCCGACGGTGCGCAACTTCACCGGGCGCACGGTGAGCGGCCTCGAATTCCACGCCGCCGGGCTCGACCTCGGCAAAGAGGTCATCCGCGAGCGTACCTTCGTCTGGCAGCGCGAGATCGAGCCCAACAAAATCTCCGTCGTCCCCTTCTCGCTCAACTTCCCGCAGGACAACCGGCCCGCCAGTCTCAAGCTCGACCTGACGGGCGTGACTTTCAAGTAGCGTCACCGCGTTTGATTTGCGCACCGTCACAGGCTTTCAAGTCATTCCTTTGTTTCGGTCTCGCTGACCATCAACTCTTCGAGCGCGTTGCCGACCGGATGCACCGAGACGAGGCTCGCCCCGGCGGCGCGGGCGGCGCGGAGGGCTTCGTCCACGCGTTCTTCCGAAGGCACTTCGATGCGCGCGCCGCCGGGCGTCGCCGTGAGGCGCGCGCCCTCTAAGCCTTCGAGCGAGGCGGCAAGCCGCGCCGCGTCCGCGCCGGAGACGACGAGTTCCATCGCGCGCGCGCCGCCGCCGGTCGCGCCGCGCAACTCGTCGAGCCGTCCGATGTGCGCGAGCCGCCCGCGCCGGAGGATGGCCGCGCGGTCGCAGAGGACTTCGATGTCGGCGAGGATGTGCGAGCACAGAAAGACGGTCGTCCCGCTTGCGCGCAGCGAGGCGATGAGGTCGCGCACCTCCCGCCGCCCGATGGGGTCGAGCCCGCTCATCGGCTCGTCCAAAAAGACCACAGAAGGGTCGTTGACGAGCGCCTGCGCCAGCCCCACGCGCTGCAACATCCCCTTCGAGAATTTGCGTAGCTGCTTATCCCAACTCTTCTCTTCGAGCCGCACGCGCGCAAGCAAGTCCGCCGCCCGCCGCTTGCGCTCGGCCCGCGCGTAGCCGAACAACTCGGAGCAGTATTCGACCAACTCGCGCGCCGTCAAGTAGTCGTAAAAGTAAGGGTGCTCCGGCAAGTAGCCGATGCGCGCGTGCATCGAGATGTCGCCCACGTCGCGCCCAAGGATGCGCGCGCCGCCCGCCGTCGGGTACATGAGCCGCATCAAAAGCTTCAGCGTCGTCGTCTTGCCCGCGCCGTTCGCGCCGAGGAAGCCGAAAATCTCCCCCCGCTCGACCTCAAGCGAAAGCCCGTCCAGCGCCCGCACCCTCCGCTTGCGCAGGAAGCCGACCTCGTAATCCTTCGTCAGATTGTTAATCTCAACCGCAGGAGACATCTTTTAAATCCTCGGTGATAAGAGATGAGTGATAAGAAAGAGAAAACGGCTCTCTCTTTCTTATCACTCATCACTCATCTCTTATCACCTCTTCGGTATTTCCGAGCGCGCGTCGAGTTCCGCGGCGCACGCGGCGGAGTCGAGTGTGTAGGGGATGCCGGTCGGGTCGAGCGGCGAGCCAGTCGGGTCGGTCTTGAGCCCGGCGGCGCGCAGGGCTGCGGCGACCTCTCTCCAATTCGAGGAGCAGCGCGAGAAGCGCGCCTGAAAGCCTTCGAGGACGGCGCGGATGCGCTCGCGCTCTTCGAGCGATTCGATTTGCAGGAGCCGCTTGAGGGCGACGCCTTTGAGTTGCTCGTCCTCGGATTCGGCGTACATGCGGCGGTAGATGGCGCGGGCCGTCTCGCGGCTGCCGCCGCCGATCTCCATCTGCGCGGCCATCGCCTCCATCCAGCCGGGCGCTTCCGGCAGGCGCGCGCCCGCGCGGAAGGTTTCGGCGGCCTCGCGGAAGCGCTGCTGCTGCCAGTAGATGAAGCCGAGGCGATAATAGAGACGCCACTCCTGCGGGTTCTCGCGGATGCCCTGCTTGACGAGCCGGATGGCGGCCTCGGCGTCAACCGCCGGTAAGACCATCGAGCCGAACTCATAGACGGACATGAACTGCGGGTCGAGCGTCGCCGCGCGTTCGAGCAACGGCGCGAGCCCCTTCATGTCGAGCGGGCTCAAGTCGTCGAGCCTGACATCGCCCTGATAAGCGGCGCTCTTGCGCCCGACGTATTGCAGCGAGCGCAACCAGTACCAATCCGCCACCAGCCCGTTGAAGCCGAGGCTCATGCGGCGCGCGGCTTCGGGCGTGACGTAAGCCTGCTCGTAAGACGCGAAGGGGTCGTCAGGCGGTCGCCGCCCTTCGAGCGAGCGCGCGAGCGCGAAGACGAGGCCGAGCCCCGCGACGACCATCAGCACGAGCAGCGCGTCCCGCTTATCCCGGAGGCCCGACGAAGAGAACGCTTCGGGCGCGTCCCTCCGGCCCGAATCTTTTTCGCCTTCCTCGTTCATTTGAAGTTCCGTCGCTTGAAGATGAGCGTGGCGGCGGCGAGCAGCACGGCGACGTAGATGAGCGCGTACAAGACCGCCCCGCCGAAGGCCGCCGCCGAAGGCGTCTGCCCGTGCGCGGCGGCGGTGATATAAGAGAAGTTCGAGAGGTTCGGCAGGAGATAGTAGAGCGCGCCGAAGACCGCGCCCGCGAAGGGCGAGCCGAGCGAGTCGGCGAACGTCCGCAGGTCGGCGCTGAAGTGGCCGATGACGAAGACGAAGAAGGTGCAAACCGCCGAGAGCGCAGGCGTTGAGAAGGAAGAGAAGAGGAGCGCCACCGCCACCAGAATCATCAGCTCAAAGAGGATGAGCCCGACGGCAGGCCAGATGCTCAGGGCAAGCGGCGACCAGCCGCCGCCCACGTAGAGGAGCGCGAGCGTGACGCCCGCGCCCATCACCGCGACGTTGACCGCGAGCGTCAGACAGAGCCCCGCGTACTTGCCGACGAGAAACTCTCCGCGCCCGACCGGCTTGGCGAAGATGGCATAGACCGTCCGTCGCTCAATCTCTTTATAGACGAGCCCGACGCCGACGAAGATGGCGATAAAGACGCCGAAGACGAGCGTCGCGCTCAAGCCCATGTCAACGATGATCTTCGCTTCCTGCGCCGCCGACAGTTCGCCGAGGAAGACGGCGGCGGCGGTCAGAAGCAGCGCGAAGACGACGAGGTTGTAAAGTACACGGTCGCGCACCGCTTCGCGGAAAGTGTTACGCGCGATGGTTCCGACGCGCCGCAACGCCGAGTGCTTCGTCTCGCCGGAGGACGCGCCCGCGCTCGAAACTGTCTGGGCCTGTTCCATGAACTCAACATTAATACCCATAAGCATTTTTTTCCATGCCCGGCGCGCGGCGGCGGGCCATGGTCTTCGTCTATCGCTCCGCGCGCATCCGGAGCGTCACGAGATAGCGGAACCCGATGGAGGGCAAGTAAAGATAGCGGTCTTGAATCAGATACTCTTGGTGAAAGACTTTGAGGTGCGGCACCGGCGGGAGCGCCGCGACCGTCAGGACGTGCGCCGTCAGGTGTCCCGCCGCGAGGCTTCTTCTGTAAATCCACTCTTCGGCCCGTGGCTTCTCCGTTCGGTCGTGTTCCTTCAGCGCGTTGAGTCCCGCATCGGGGCGCGCGCCGGGATGTTGTGCGGCCTACTGGATGGCGCGGTCGGTGGCCGTGGCGGCGGCGGTGTAGTTGAAGCGGATGACCGCCGTATCATCCACGTAGAAGTGCCGGTCGCCCAACCCGATGCGCGGGTCGGCGTTCGCCGAGAAGTTGCTGGCGTTGCCGGTCATCGTGAAGTCGTAGCCGCTCTTGGTCGGGGTGTTCGAGCCGCCGAGCACCACGTCGAGGATGCGCGCGCCGGGGGCCGTGCCGAGCGTCGTCAGGTTCGGCGCGTAGGCGGTGTCGTCGGTGAAGGTCTTGCGATAGACGGCCTGCGCGCTCCAGATGGTGCGCATGCTGTTGATCGCCGACGCTTCGTTCGACGCCTTGCGCGCCTTGAGGAGGTTGGGGATGGCGATGGCGGCGATGATGCCGATGATCGCGACGACGATCAGCAGTTCGATGAGCGAGAAGCCTTGCTGGCGTCTGTGTGTTCGCATTACCGTGCTCTCCGCTGTCTCTGGCAGGAAGGTGAAAAGGGAAGAGGCGGCATTGCGATGCCGCCTCTCCGGTGAAGCAGGTTAGGGCCGAGAGCGGCGTGACTAGTTCTTGACGGGGTCGCCGCCGGCCACGGTGCGCGCGTCGGTCGCCGTGCAGGTCGGAGCCGTCAGCGTGCCGGAGGCGCTGCCGTAAACGACGCCCGCTTCGTTGACGAAGAAGCTGCGCGAGCCGGTCGAGGTCTGCTGCGAGACGCCCGTGGCGTCGAACCACTGGTTGTTCGCGCCGACGACGGCGGCGGTGTAGGAGTAGCCGGACTTGATCGTACCGGCGGTGCCGATGACGCTGTCGAGCAACTTCTCGGTGAGGAGGTCGGCCTGATCGGCGTACTCGTTGCCTTCGCCGAGCGTCGAGCGGTAGGTCTCTTCGGCGTTGAGAATCGTCTTCATCGTGGCGATGGCGGCGGATTCGTTGGAGGCGCGGCGGGCGGCGAGGAGGTTGGGGATGGCGATGGCGGCGATGATGCCGATGATCGCGACGACGATCAGCAGTTCGATGAGCGAGAAGCCGGACTGGCCTTTTTTCGTTTGCATTGTCTCTGGGTGCTCCTTGAGATGTTTCGAGTGAAGATTATTTCTCGCGCTGTCGGACATCGTTTCAGGCTTACGCGTCGTCAGTCGCGCGATTCGGTCAACGCCACCCCAAACAAGAGCCGTGCCAAGACGCCCCGCCACCCCGCGAGGGCCGCTCAAAGGCCGTTTTATCAGTAATTTTGCCGGGAACTAATTCCGGCGAGTCCGCGTGCGCGGGCCGCAGAGGACGAGGCCGCGAGGGCGAGTTAACAAATTTCGGCACGGCCCGAATGACGGAATTTGACAACGCGCAACTGCTTGTCACTAAAGGGAGTTCGCCGGAAATGCCCGTCCCCGGTTTCAGGAATCCGCCGCCCGCACTTCCAGTTTCGAGCGCCGCCGGGAGGCGGATTCTTCATCCTTCCGAACCGCCGCGCCCGGCGGCGTCGGAGCGGAGTTGGGCGGTGAGGCTGCGGATGCCGTGCTTGTCGAGGAGATGTCGAAGCGAGCGCACCGAGAGGTGGAGGACTTCCGCCGCGCGCGTCTGGTTGCCGCCGGTGCGGCGGAGCGCTTCGAGGAGGTAAGTCTTCTCCAAGTGTTCGAGGTGCGCGACGAGGTTGATGCCTTCGTCGGGAAGGTCGAAGGCCGAAGGCGCGACGCGCGCGGGGTTGTAGTTGGTGACCTGCTGCGGGAGCGCTTCGGGCTGAATCGTGTCGGTGCGCTCTAAGGCGACGGCGCGCTCGATGGTGTGTTCCAACTCGCGCACGTTGCCCGGCCAGGAGTAGCGTTCGAGGTGCTCCATCGTGCGCTCAGAGACTTGGAGCGAGCGGCCCGTCTGCGCGCAGAACTTGTGCGTGAAGTGCTCGACGAGGTCGGGGATGTCTTCGCGGCGCTCGCGCAAGGGCGGCAGCTCGATGGGGATGACCGAGATGCGGTAGAAGAGGTCTTCGCGGAAGCCGCCCTGCTTGACCATCGCGGCGAGGTCGCGGTTGGTGGCGGCGATGACGCGCGTGTCGAAGGTGCTCTCTTCGTGCGCGCCGACGGGTCGGACTTTGCGCTCCTGTAGGACGCGGAGGAGTTTGACTTGCATCGTCGGCGACATCTCGCCGATCTCGTCGAGGAAAATCGTGCCCTTGTCTGCCGCCTCGAAGAGACCCTTGCGGTTCGCGGTCGCGCCCGTGAACGCGCCGCGCACGTAGCCGAAGAGTTCGGACTCTAAAAGCGTCTCGGTGAACGCGCCGCAGTTGATCGGCATGAAGGGCTTGTCGGCGCGCGGGCTAAGGTTGTGGACGGCGCGGGCGACCATCTCCTTGCCGGTGCCCGACTCGCCCGTGATGAGGACGGTGGACTGGACGCCCGCGACCGTCTCGATCATCTGATAGACGGCCTGCATCCTTCCTGAGCGACCGATGATCTGGTCGAGGCGTCCGCGCTCGCGCTGCGCGCGTTTGAAGGCGCGGTTCTCCTGCAAGAGCCGGAGCCGTTCGAGCGCCTTCCCGACGATGAGCTTCAGTTCGTCCACGTCGAAGGGCTTCTGGATGAAGTCGTCCGCGCCGAGCTTGAACGCCTCGCGCGCCGTATCCACGGTGGCGAAGGCCGTCATCATCACGACCGCCACTTCGGGCAAGAACTCCCGCACCGCGCGCAGCAGTTCGATGCCGTTCATGTCCGGCATCTTCACGTCCGAGATGATGAGGTCGGCGGGCTCGCGGCGCAGCATCTCCAAAGCCTTCGCGCCGCTCTCGGCGGCACGCACCTGATGATCCGCGCGCCCGAAGACCAGCGACAGGAGTTGCCGCATTCCCTGCTCGTCGTCAACGATTAAAATGTTAGCCATATCGAAATCTTGGGAAGTCTTCGCAGTTAACCCTGACCGTTCTGGCCTCTCGGCCCCGGCTCCTGAGCTTTGCACGGCAGCTCGACCGTAATGGTCGTGCCGTGGCCCTCGCGGCTGCGGACGTTGATTGTACCACCGTGGTCACGAATGATTTGATAAACAATCGAGAGGCCGAGGCCCGTCCCGCCAGTCGTCGAAGAGGAGAAGGGCTCGAACAGTCGCTCGACCTGCGCGGGCGACATCCCGCGCCCCGTGTCGGAGAAGGTGATGCGCGCGCGGTCGTCGCCGACCTGCTGCATCTCGGCGCGCAGGGTGCCGCCGTCGGGCATCGCGTTGAGGGCGTTGCGCGCGAGGTTCCAGAAGACCTGCTTGATGGCGTGCTCGTCGGCGAGCGCGGGCACGGGCTCTTCCGGCAGAACGTCTTCGAGCACCTGCCCGTCACGAATCTCCGGGCTGTGGCGCAGGAGCGCGAAGGTCTCGCGCAAGGGCTCGCGCAAGTCCGTCTCGGCGAGCGAGACTTGACGCGGGCGGGCGTAGGTGAGGAAGTCGGTGATGATGCGGTTGAGGCGGTCGGACTCTCGGAGGACGATCTCCATCAGCTCGCCCTGCGCCGAGTCCGGCGGGAGTTCCGAGCGCAGCACTTGAATCGAGCCGCGCATCGCCGCCAGAGGGTTTCTGATTTCGTGCGCGATGCCCGCGGCCACGCGACCGACCGCCGAGAGCCGCTCCTGCCGCCGCGAGGTCTCCTCCATCGCGCGGATGTCGGTCAGGTCTTGGAAGGTGATGACGAGGCCCGTCGTCTCGCCGCGCTCCGAGAAGAGCGGCGAGATGCTGTAGCCGAGGCGGATGCGGAAGCCTTCCGAGGTCAGACAGTCGGCCTCGTAGCGCGCGCCCGCGTGACCTTCGCGCGCCGCGCTCAGAGCGTCTTCGATCTGCTCCTTGAAGTCGCCGAAGAGGATCGAGGCGTCCTGCCCGCGCAGGTCTTCGACCGTGTAGCCGGTCATCTCCGCCGCCGCGCCGTTCATCGTGTAGATGTGTCGTTCGAGGTCGGTCGTCACCACGCCCGAACGGATGGACTCGATGATGCGCTCGTGCAACGCGCGCAGCTTCTCCAAGGCGTGCGTCGCCGCGATGAGCTGCACGTCCGAGCGCGTCTGCCGCCCGGCCAACTGCGCCGCCAAAAGCCCGACGACCAGAAAGGCCACGTCGTTGAGGCCGATGGCCTGCGCCGCCTCGGCCAGAGAGATGTCCGCCGCCGCGCCGCCGCTCAGACGCAGCCAACCGGCGGAGAGCGCGACCATCACGCCCGTGTAGCACGCGGCGCAGCCGACCGCCGTCAGCAGGGCGACGCGCGCGCCGAGGAAAATCCCCGCAATCGAGATGACGACGATGTAGAGCGCGGAGTAAGGCGAGTAGGGGCTGCCCGTCAGCCACACGAGCCACGTGATGAGGAGCACGTCGAGCGCGAACTGCACGCCCGCGTGCTTGCGCGTCGGGAGGGCGTCGAAGCGCAGCGCCAGCGAGTAGAGAAACGAGAGCGCCAGCACCGTCAGCGCGACCGGAAGCGCCCCGCTCAAGCGGCCCGGCCCCGAACCGTTCGTCGCCGTCACCGCGCTCGTCCACAGAGCGCCCGCCCCCAGCAGCAGCGCCCCGACGACGACGCGCCCGGCGATGAGCCACCACACCCAGCCGCGCGCGAGCCCGGCGGCCTCGCCCCTGACGTGTCCTTCGCGTTCGCCCATCGGCCTTAAGCCTAACACAAATTCCGTCCGACAAATTGGACGCGGGCCGGAAGTGCCTGACAAAGTTGAAAGGCTACCCGTCGCGGCCCTGCGGCATCAAAAGATCATTCGACAGGGGCCATTAGGCAACATTCGGGGCTTGTGTCCCCGGCGATTTTGTCGAACTATGACAGCCATTCGTCAAAGAGGTGAGGTGCAGATGATTAACAGCATGACTTCATTCGCAAACGTCGAAAGCCGCAAGCGCGGAGGCTTGAAGAAGTCTCTGCTTTCGCTCCTCTTCGCCGTCTCGCTCGCGGCCTCGGTCGGCGCGGGCCGAGCGGCGCTCGCCGTCACGGACGCGCCCGACGCCGCTCCTGCCGCCGCGCAACCCGCGCCGCAGGATTCTTACGCGGGCGTCGTCAGCCGCTCCGCCCCGGCGGTCGTCACCATCCGCTCCGAGCGCATGGTGAGCGCCTCGCAGCGTCTCCCCTTCATGGACGACCCGATGTTCCGTGAGTTCTTCCGCCGCCGCAACCCGAACCCCGGCGCGCCGCAGCAGGAGGAGCCGCGCGAGCGGCAGCGTGGCGTCGGCTCCGGCGTCGTCGTCAGTGCCGACGGCTACATCCTCACGAACCATCATGTCGTGGACGGCGCGGAGCAGATCACCGTCGAGTTCACCGACAACCGAACTTTCAAGGCCAAGCTCGTCGGCTCGGACGAGCCGAGCGACCTCGCCGTCTTGAAGATCGAGGCGAAGGAGTTGCCCGTCCTCCGGCTCGGCGACTCAGACCGCGTGCAGGTCGGCGACATCGTGCTCGCCATCGGCAACCCGCTCGGCATCGGCCAGACCGTGACCTCCGGCATCATCTCCGCGAAGGGCCGCCAGACCGGAATCGGCGACGGGAGTTTTGAAGACTTCCTCCAGACCGACGCCGCCATCAACCGGGGCAACTCCGGCGGCGCGCTCGTCAGCACGAGCGGGGAACTAGTCGGCATCAACTCGCAGATACTCTCGCCCTCTGGCGGCAGCATCGGCATCGGCTTCGCCATCCCGGCCAACATGGCGCGCGACGTGATGAGCCAGCTCATCGCGACCGGCAAGGTGCGACGCGGCATGATCGGCGTCAACATTCAGGCCGTGACCGCCGACCTCGCCGAGAGCCTGAGCCTGCCGCAGGCGCGCGGCGCGCTCGTCAGCAACGTCCAGACGGGCAGCCCCGCCGAACGCGCGGGCGTCCGTCGCGGCGACGTGATTACGTCCTTCAACGGCGTGCCCGTCACCGACTCGAACTCGTTCCGCAACATGGTGGCGCGCACGAAGCCCGGAACCGAAGTCTCCTTCACCGTGCTCCGCGACAACCGCGAGCAGCAGCTCCGCGCGACCCTCGCCGAATTGCCCGTCGAGCAGAGCGCGACCGCCGGGCCGGGAGGCGAAAGGGGCGGCGACACGACGACCGAGAGCGGGAAGCTCGGCGTGAGAGTCGAGCAGATTACGCCCGAACTGGCCGCGCGGATGGATTTGCCGCGCGACAGCCGCGGCCTCGTCGTCACGAATGTTGACTCCACGGGGCCGGGCGCGGACGCGGGCCTCCAACGCGGCGACATCATTCAGGAAGTTAACCGGCAGCCCGTTAACACTCTGGCGGAACTGAGGGACGCGCTCGCGCGTGCGGCCTCGCGCCCCCTCCTCCTGCTCGTCACGAGGAACGAGCGCACGCTCTATCTCACCGCGCGCCTGCGCCCGTAAATGCGGTCGGAGACAGCCGCCCCGACTTCATACCGGCGAGCGAAAGCGATAGAGAGAGTCGTTAAAAAGATGCCCGCAGCCTTTACATTAAAGGCTGCGGGCACTTTCGTTTACGGTCGGAAGTGGGCACGCTTCGGCGGAGAGTTTGCCGAGGATGTGCCAAGAAACTGCCAATTCCTTTGCAGTGTTAAAACTTCTTTACATAACTATTGTAAATAAAAGGGTTGACAACTAATGCCAGATGCAGTACAGTGCGCGCCGACTTGGGGTATCAACTTTGAGTTGAGGACCGGTCACCCGACCTGTTATTAATTTCCTTCAGTCATACAAAAACATAACTTGGGAATTAAAGGCGTGTTGTGCTCCATCCTCACGGCGGGTAGATGTTCGCATCTACTTAAAATTCAAACAGATTTGTCTTCTCAATCGGAGGTTTTCAGTGAAACGTAACTTTCTCTCCCCTGCGGTGTCACTGCTGATGTCGCTCTCTGTGGCTATTGGCATCCTCGTCGCCGACGTGGCTGGTTTCGGCGTCGTCGGCGGCGCGCAGGCGCAAACCAACGAAACGTCCTCACCCTGCTCTAACTCCGTCCCCGTCGAGGGCGTGGTCGGAGTCTCCGAGGCGTCGGTCAGCGGCGGCCAGATCAGCGCCAGCGGCGTGACGGTCAACGGCGTGGCCGTGGACGGCGTGTTCGCGGGCAACGTGCGAGTCGTGGACAGCACCGCGCTCGGCACCCTGACGCAGACGGACGCCGGCGGCATCCAGACCACGGAGGCCGAGTTTAACCCGTGCACCGGCGGCGTCATCATCAGTGGCGAAATCGCCGACGGCGGCGGCGTCATCATCAGTGGTGAAGTCGCCGACAGCGGCGGCGTCATCATTAGCGGCGAAGTCGCCGACACGGGTGGTGTCATCATTAGCGGTGAAGTCGCCGACACGGGTGGCGTCATCATCAGTGGCGAGGACTCCGACACGGGCGGTGTCATCATCAGTGGCGAGGTCGCGGCGACGGGCGGCGTCATCATCAGCGGCGAACTCACGGCCTCCAGCAATCTCCGGATCAGCGGCGGCGTGGTGACGGGCGATAACGTTCAGGTCGTGGACGGCGTCATCACGGGTGAGAATCTCACGGTCGTGGGGGCCATCGTGACCGGCGACGGGCTCAGCATCAGCAACACCGTCGTGCACGTGAGTCCCTTCTCCGGGAACTGAGAGGGCTTCGGCGACGCAGAGCAGCACAACTCGGCTTTTGTCTCAGGTGGGGGCAGTTACTTGAAGGGAAGTAACTGCCCCCGCGTGCGTTTTAGGGAGGCGTGGAAGACTTCGCGCCCCGCCGCCCACGGGATGCGCGCCGGTTCGTCAAACGCCCGGTCACGAGCGCGCCTCACACGCGCCGCGCGGGCGGAAACCTTTGACGCCGTCCGGCCAAAACCCCTAGACTGAGTACAGAGACGGCGGGGTCGCGTCGAGCCTCGCGCACCGCCTTTTAACGCGCCGCCGTCCGCCGTACCTATGAATAGAAGTCGCATCCTCGAAACTTACAGCCGGGTCGTCATTGCGGGCGGCGTCGGGGTTCTGCTTTATTGCATCTACAGCGTCCCGCTGGCTCATCTGGACTTAACCTTCTTCCTGCTCTCCATTCTGGCGATCCTCTTTAGCTCGCGCTTCGCCATCGGCATCCCAAACTACAGCGGCCACATCACGGTCTCCGACACCTTCATCTTTCTGGTCATGCTGTTCTACGGTGTCGAGGCCGCCGTCTTCCTCGCCGCCGCCGAAGGCATCTATTCGTCGCTGCCTTACCGCCAGAAGCCCAAGACCATCGCGGTCAACGGGGCCATCATGGCGCTCTCGACCTTCGTCTCCGGGGCCGCCGTGCGCTGGAAATTCGGGCCGATTCCGGAGTTGCCGCTTTCGGATAACTTGCCGAGCTTCCTCGCGGCCATCTGCATGATGGCGCTCGTGCAATACATCGCAAACTCCGGGCTCGCCGCCGTCTTCACGGCCATCAAGCGGGAGCAGAGCATCTATCACACCTGGAGCAGGTACTACCTCTGGTCTTCGATTACGTACCTTGCGGGGGCTTCGGCGGCGGGGCTCACTTCCAGAATCGTCGCCCACTACGGCCCGTACTACGTGCTTTTGACGACGCCCATTATCCTCATCATCTACCTCACCTACCGGACTTATCTGAAGAACATCGAGGCTTCGGCGTCGCAGGCTGAGCAGGCCGAGCGCGACCGCATGCGCGAGCACTACGCGCAGATCGAGAAGCTCTCGGCGCTGGGCGAGCTGGCGTCGGGCGTAGCGCACAACTTCAACAACACCCTGACGGGGATTCTGGCGCGCGCGCAACTGCTGCTCTCGGCGCAGACGCCCGAAGAGATTCGGCGCGGGCTCAACATCATCATCCAGACCGCCGAGGACGGCGCGAAGACCGTCAAGCGTATTCAGGACTTCGCACGCCAGCGACGCGATCAGGACTTCCAGCCGATTGACGTTGACCAGTTGATGATCGAGGTCGGCGAGATTACGCGCCCGCGCTGGAAGGATCGCGCCGAGGCGCAGAACGTCCACATCACGCTCAACCGCCGCATCGGCGCGAACACCTCCATCATGGGCGACGCCGGTGAGTTGCGCGAAGTCCTCGTCAACATGGTCTTCAACGCCGTGGACGCGATGCCCGACGGCGGGCGGCTCACACTCTCGACCGAGAGGGTCGGCGGCGAGGTCATCATCTCGATCAGCGACACCGGCATCGGGATGAGCGACGAGGTGCGGCTCCGCATCTTCGACCCGTTCTTCACGACGAAGGGGCAGGCGGGGATGGGCCTTGGGCTCTCGGTGAGCTACGGCATCGTCACGCGCCACGGCGGGACGGTCGAGGTCGAGTCGGAAGTCGGGCGCGGCACGACCTTCCGCATCAGGTTCCCGGTGGCGAGCGGCGCGACTCTGCCCGCGCCCACGGCGGCAGCCGCCTCGGCCCCCGCGCACGCGCGCGACGGCCTCAAGATTCTGGTGGTGGACGACGAAGACTACGTGCGCGAGTTGCTCTCGGACATCCTGCATCTGGATGGCTGCGAGGTCGCTTTGGCGGCGGACGGCCACGAGGCGCTGTCGCTCTTCGACGCGCAGGAGTTCGACGCCGTGCTGACGGACGTGGGCCTGCCCGGCATGAGCGGCTGGGAGCTGGCGCGCTACATCCGCGAGCACGACGAGCACATCCCTCTGGCGGTCATCACGGGCTGGGGCGACGCCGTGAGCGCCGAAGAGCAGACCGCCGCGAAGGCCGACTGGGTCATCCCCAAGCCCTTCAGCGTCGAGCGCATCACGACCCTCGTCCAAGAGATTTCCCAACGCAAAGCGGCGCGCGACATGCTCACCGTCTGACGCCGAAAAAGAGAGACGCGCCGGACGTTGGCGTGTCTTCTCACTCCGCTCCGTTCACACTAAGAATCAGTCTCACAAATTCGACGTGGGCGTTGACTGTAGGGGCGGGACAAACCTGCCCCTACAGTCTTGCCACGCGCTCTGTTAACTTCCGCAGGAGCGTGGCGAAACTCTTCGGCTCGGAGCGGAGGACGCGCACCTCAGGCGTCTTATGCCACGCGGCGCACTCGCGTATCGCTGGGGCGAGGTCTTGGGCGAGCGCTTCATCTGCCGCCACGCCCGGCTCGACGTGGAGCGACTTGATTTCAAAGACGCCTTGCTTGCGGTGCGCCTTCGCATCCAAGCGCCCGACGAGCGCGCCGCGACGCAGAAGGGGAAGAGTGAAGTAGCCGTAGAGCCTCTTCGGCGCGGGCGTGTAACATTCGAGCCGGTAGTCGAAGCCGAACACGGCGCGCGCGCGTGCGCGATCCCAGACCAGAGGGTCGAAGGGCGAGAGCAGCGTCGTCAACTCCGGTTCGAGTTTGCCCGCGGCGACCTCGCGCAGAAGCTTGAGGTTGTCGGGATGGACGTAAGCGGGCTCTTTCCAGCCCTCGACCTCGACCGCGAGCAGCAGACCCTCGGCGGCGAGCGCCGCGACGGTCGCCTTCGTCTCCCGCTTCTCCGTGCGGAAGTAGTCGCCGACCCACGCGGCCTGCGTCACGCCCAGAGCGCGGACGGCCTTGAGCGCCAGCGCGCGCCGCGTCTCTTCAAGTGAAGGAAGTTGCCGGTCGTCCCACGCGGGCAGGACGCGCTCGCGCAGGTCGTAGATGCGCTGAAAGTTCTGCCGCCGCGCGATCATCAACTCGCCCGCCGTGAAGAGCATCTCCAAAGCACGCTTCTCGGTCTTCCACTCCCACCAGCCTCCGGCCTTCCCGTCCGTGCGCTCGAAGTCGGCGGCGCGCACGGCCCCGCGCGCGCGCACGTAGTCGAGCAGCGCCGAGACTTCGAGCCGGTGCGCCTCGACCCAAGCCTTCGAGTAGTGCCAGCCTTGCGACTCCGCGTCGAGCATCCGGTGGCGGTAGAGCGGGTAATCCTCGACGGGAAGAAAGCACGCCTCGTGCGACCAGTATTCAAAGAGCTTGCCTTCGGCCAGAAGCTCTCCGAGCCAGTCGGCGTCGTACTCGCCGAGGCGGCTCCACAGCACGAGGTACGGGCTGCGCGCGACGACGTTGATGGTGTCTATCTGGAGCGCGCCCATGTGCCGCACGGCGCGGAGCACTGCGCCCTTCGTCGCCCTCTTCGCGGGGCGGCGCAAGAGCCCCTGCGCGGCGAGCATCAGCGCGCGTGCTTCCGTCAACCTCAAAGGCTTCATCCGTCAACCGTCCTCAGGAGTGATAAAGAAAACTTGTCCGCGCCGGAGAGCGAGAGGGGCCAGCGTCTCACGGCGGGATGATAACAAAAGCCCCCGGCGTTCGGGGCTTCCCGCAAAACTTCTCGGCGGTCACTTTCGACCTTAACAACGGCGTCGGAATTTGGTACTCTACGCCCCACTTCGGACAGAGTTAGACGACGGCAGCGGTTTCTTGCCCATTCCTCAAAAGGCCAGTCAGTAAAATAACTACGCCACGCGTCCAGCGACCAGAGGCTCGGTCAGCCACGGTCGGGTAACAAGGCGCTGCTGTGCGTAGTCTCACGCCTCCGGCATCGCGACCGCGACGGGGCGGGTTTGCGCGGCGCACGTGTACGTCGCAAGACGAGACCGCTAAGGCAATCCTCAAACGGCCAAGACCACAAGGCTTGTGCGACTTTCGGGCGACCTGTTGCCTTACCTCAACCACTGACGGAGGGATTGAATAAATGCGTAAGAGATTGCTCGTCGGCTTAGTGGGCTTTGCCCTGATAGCCGCTTCGATGTTCCCCTTTGCGCCGTCGGGCGCGCAGCAGCAGCCGGGCGCATCCGACAAAGGCCAGATCGAAACCAGCAATGGTGACATGGGCGCGGGCGGCGCGCGGCTCAGGCCGACGCTCCCGAACTTCGACATCCGCCTCGTTGATAAAGGCGAGTTCACGGACTCGGATGTCAGCGTCGTGGAAGACGCGCCGAGCGCCGCCATCGCCATCCCCAACCTCCTCAAGTCGCAGCAGGCGCGGCAGGCACGCGCCTCGGCAGTCGAGAAGTTCCGCGCGAGCCGCCCCGACGCGGGCCGCAACCTCCGCGCCATCGCCAACGAGACGGGCTCGATGAAGAACTTCTTCATCGAAGGCGCGACGCTCTCCGAGCCACAGGCCGACCTCCCCGATAACATTGCGCGCAAGTTCCTCCGGCGGCAGGCCGGGCTCTTCCCCGCGTCGGCGTCGAGCGCCCTCAAGCTCAACAAGGAAGACAACGACTCCGGCACCTCCTTCCTCGAATACTCGCAGACCGTCGGCGGCATCAAGGTCTTCGAGGGCGAGGTTAAAGTGGCCGTCAACAAGGACGGCGAAGTCCTCTCCGTCCGCGAAGGCTTCCTCCTCGACGGCCAGACCGTCAAGCTCAAGCCGACCCTCAGCGAAGCGCAGGGCATCGCCAAAGCCTTCGAGCACGCGGGCAGGGAAGTGCTCCCCTCTTTCGCCGAGACGCGCGGGCGCGACTCCAAAGGCGAGTCCTCGTCGTTCGCCAACCCTCTGGACACGGGCCTTGAGGAAGTGCTCTCCGAGTTGAACGTCGTGCGCGTGGGCGACGCGGCGCGGCTCGCGTGGCACGTCTATGCCGATGTCGGCCCCGACGAGTGGTACGAGCTTTTGGTTGACGCGCACACGGGCGAACTGCTCATGCGCCACAACCTCTACGTGCATCAGGCGCAGGGCACGGTCTACACCGAAGCCCCGGACAAGGGCGCGCGCGTGCTCGTCTCCTTCCTCGGCGACACCACCATCAACACCTCCGCCGGTTGGCTGGGGACTTCCACGGTGACGACCGGCAACAACGTCGAAGCCTACCTCGACACCAACGCCGACAACGCGCCGGACGCCAACAACACGACCGGCCTCTCGAACGGCCACGCCTTCGCGGCGAACCAGAACTTTACCTTCCCCTTCTCGACCACGGTTGACCCGCGCACGCAGCAGGCGGCGGTCGTGACGAACCTTTTCTACTACAACAACATCATGCACGACTTCTCCTACAACTTAGGGTTCACGGAGACGGCGCGCAACTTCCAGACCAACAACTTCGGTCGCGGCGGCATCGGCGCTGACTCCGTGAGGGCCGAGGCGCAGGACGGCTCCGGCACGAACAACGCGAACTTCGCCACGCCGCCCGACGGCCAGCGCCCGCGCATGCAGCAGTACATCTTCACCTCGCCCAACCCCGACCGCGACAGCTCGATGGACGGCGACGTGGTCTTCCACGAGTACGGCCACGGCATCTCGAACCGGCTCATCGGCAACGGCTCGACCGCGCTCTCGGGCACACAGTCGGGCGCGATGGGCGAGGGCTGGTCTGACTACTGGGCCGCCACCCTGAACGGCGACGGCGCGGTCGGCGAGTACTCGACGGGGAATCCCAACGGCATCCGCCGCGCGGCCTACACCGTCCCGGCCAACACCGTCCACGACTCTTACGCCGACGTGT
>DASTQX010000079.1:0-8585 GCA_035761505.1 Pyrinomonadaceae bacterium | reverse complement strand
ACGAGCCCTGCCCCGACGATTTTGTCGGGCATCCTGAATCTCCTTCGGCATTGTTTTCGTGCGGGGAGATGGTGCATCATGGGCCGGTCTTAAAAGTTCACCCGAAAGCTGTGCCGAGGTGCGATGAGCGAGGAGATGACGGGCCGGAAGCAGGAGGTGCGAGAGGTCGCGGAGACCGCCGCCGTGGCCGCGTCCGAGGCTACTTGGCCGCAGACGCGGGCCATCCTCCGCATCATCTTCATCGTCATGATCGTGGCCGCCGCGTTGTGGGCCTTCTACGCGCTGACGGGCATCCTCCTGCTCGTCGTGCTGGCAATCTTTTTCGCCTACCTCATCGCCCCGCTCGTCGAGTTAGTGCACCGCCCGTTCAACCTCGGCGGGCGCGAGCGCACGTTGCCGCGCGCGCTCGCCATCGGCATCGTGTACTTCGCCATCTTCGGCTCGCTCATCCTCTCGATGTACGTCCTCGTCCCGCGCCTCGGCGCGCAGATGGCCGAGTTCACGCGCAACGCGCCGGAGTACCTGACGAACGCCTCGGCGCGCGCCCGCAGCCTCGACAATCTCTACGACCGGATGCAGCTCCCGGAGAGCGTGCGGCGCACGGCCAACGGCGCGGTCAACGGCGCTTTGGCCTCCGCCAAAGGGTATCTCGTCGGCGACGAGCGCACGGGCGAGGGCGGCGAGGGCGTCAAGAGCGCGCTCACGCTGCTCGGCTATCTGCCGTGGCTGGTGCTCGTCCCGATTCTCGCCTTCTTTCTCCTCAAGGACGCCGACAGCTTCCGGCGCTCGGCCCTGCAAATGCTCCCGCAGGGGCGTCTGCGCTGGCGCGGCGACGAGTTCTTTCAAGACGTGAACTCGACTCTCGCCGCCTACATCCGCGCGCAACTCATCGCGTGTCTCTTAATCGGCGTGCTCTGCACTGCGGGCTTCTATCTCATCGGCGTGCGTTACGCTCTGGTGCTCGGCGTCATCGCGGGGTTTCTGGAGTTCATCCCGCTGGTCGGGCCGCTCGTCGTGGCGCTCATCGCGGTCGCGGTGGCGAGCTTCTACTCGGTCAATCAAGTCATCCTCGTCTTCCTCTTCCTCGGCATCCTGCGCATCGTCCACGACTACGTGACCTACCCGCGCATCATCGGCTCCGGCATCCACCTCCACCCACTGGCCGTCATCCTCTCCATCTTGGCGGGACACGAACTGGCGGGCGTGGCGGGAATCTTCCTCGCCATCCCGGTCATCGCCATCGTCACGGTCACGTACCGCCACTGGCTCGAACACCGGGGGAGCACGGGGCTCGTGGCCGAGTTCTTGAAGCCCGCCGAGCAGGCCATCACCGCGCCCGCTTCCTCGGAAGACCAAGCCCCGCCGCCCGTCCCCGTCGAGCACGCGAGCGCGCCGCGCAGCCCCGCCCCGACGCCCTGAAGCCGCCGGACAAAACTCTTACCTCCACTCTTACCCGCCGCTTCCGTTCGGGAAATCGCTCGGCCTGATCTTCACTGGATTAGTTTGTGGAAACGCGGGCGGGCTGACGGGGCGGGCGGAGACTTTCTAAAGCAGGAGCAGGGGCGATGATGTTTGCCGCCCCTTCGTCCTACTTCAACAAGGCGAGCAGGATGCTGATGACGAAGGCGAGGAGGAACAGGAAAACTATCAGGGGAATTTTCCAACGCATGTCGCTTTTGAAAGCGGTGCCGCAATTCCAGCACGCGCGCTCGCCGCTCGGCACCATCCGGCGGCACTTCCCGCAGGGGCGGCGCGCGGCGGTCGTGTCGCGCCCGCACGAACCGCAAAACCGAGCGGCGGCGGCGGGCGCGGCACAGAACGGGCACACGCGTCCCTGAGAGTGCGCGGCGATGTTGTGGCCGCCGGACGGATGCTGGCCTTGCTGGAAACTCATCCCGGCCTCCGCTTCAGGACGGCTTGCCGGTGAGGGCCGCTTCAATCGCCATCCCGTGCTCGCGGTTGCCGGGCATGCCCATGCGGTGGAACTTGGCGACGAACGGTTTCGCCGGGTCGAGCACCTTGATGTGCGTGAACAGCCCGCCGGTGGAAGCCTGCACGGGCGGGAGGTTACTGAGCGGATATTCCAAGACCTCTTGGACTTCTATCTTCTTGCCTTTGAAACGGAGCACGATGAAACGCCGGTCGGTCAGCCCGACGATATACTCTTTCGTCAGCAACGCGACGGCAATCGCGCCGGGCAGAATTGCGAGCAGGAAGAGCGGGAAGATGAGCAGCATGCTCGGCTGCTTGACGCCATACATCCAGTGTCTGAGCTGCTCGCCCGGTTCGAGGTAGGGCTGGAAGGCGGCGGCGGGAACATTCGGGTCTTTGAACCTAGCCATCTCTCTCCTTTGGCCTGACAAGAAAGGCCGCTTCGACGTGCACTGCGGCGGTGCGCCCGCCGTCTTGGCCCGACGCCAGTCCGGACAATAAGGAGCACCGAGGTCATACGCCGCCGCGCTCGTCCCGGCAATCGCGCGGGCAGAGCGACGTTCGGCAACCGACTCAAGCGGCGCGGCTTATATCACGGGCGCGCGCCCCTGTTCAAGAGTTTTGCGCGCAGGACTTGCCTGAGTCGGAGCGGCCAGAGTCGCTGTCAGCCGGAAGAACTGGCCGCGCCTCAGGGTCACGGATTACGGCGGAGGGCACGACTGTGCACGGCGCGGCATTTCAGCCCCTCAACCCGGATTTAATCATCCCCTGATGGGCGAGCAAAACTCTTGCTTATTTGCGTGATTTGAGGCTTAATACTGGCCGTCAGGGCCTCACCCGGAGAAAGCGGGTACGCTTTCGGACAGATTTTCAGCAAGTTCAGCTTATAGAGTCCCGTATCTCTGCGCTCCACAAAGGAGTTGTTCCCCCGTCGTCAGCCTCAAAAGGAGTTCCCCCGATGCCTCCTCGCGAACGGCGCGTACTTTGCGCCGAACCCCATGTGGACACTTGCAGCCTCATCACCACGCTGCTCGCGCAACAGGGCCACGAGGTCGTCGCGGCCAGAACCGTCGGCGAGTGCCTCGAACTGGTGAGGGGCGAGCGCTTCGACCTCTACATGCTCGACGACGACTACATTGACGGCACGGCCCTCGACCTCTGCCGGCAACTCCGGCGGCTCACGCCCGAAATCCCGATCCTCTTCTTCTCGTCGCGCGCCTTCCAGAACGACCGCGAGCGCGGGATGGAGGCCGGGGCTTCGGCCTACCTCACCAAGCCCGACGACATCTTCGAGATCGTGCAGACGGTCAACTCCATCCTCCTGCCGAGCGCGAGGGGGGCCGCCCCGCACGAAAAAATCTCTGACCCTTGACGCGCGGCGCGTCAGTCATTACATTAAAGTTCCCCCGTCGAAAGGTTTCCCCCTCTCCCGTTTATATCTAGGGGTCTCTTTCAATGCCGACAGGTCAGCAGAAGAGGCGCATCCTGTGCGCCGAATCGAACAAGGACGTGAGTGACCTGATCGCCCTCCTGCTCCGCGAGAAGGGTTACGAGGTCGAGACGGCGCAGACGGCTGCCGAGTGCCTGAAGTACGCCTCGACCGACCGCTTCGACCTCTACGTCCTCAACGACTCGTATATGGACGCCGACAGCCTCGACCTCTGCCGCGATTTGCGCGCCATTGACCCCGTGACCCCCGTGCTGCTCTTCTCTCTGGAGAGTTCCGGCTTCGACCGGCTCAAAGTCCGACAGGCGGGCGTCCGCCTCTATCTCAGCAAGACCTCCGACTTCATCGCCCTCGTCCAGACCATAGACCAACTGCTCCGGCCCGACGAAAAAGCGCGCGCCGATTTTTCCTTGACAGCCGACGCGGCCTCGTTTAGTCTTACCGCCCGCACGCACAACGCCCGGCCCCGCCCGCCGGGCGTCCGGCGCGCGCTCCGCCTCGTAACCACAAGCTCACACGCCGCCGCCTCGGCGCGCGAGTCCGCCGGAGGGCTTCGTCGGCCACCCCGCCGCAGCACGCCCCCACTCACGCAGGAGGATTCCCCCATGCTCACACGCGACCCGGAAGACGCCCGGAACCAGCCACGCCGGAGCGGGTCTTACCCTTCGTACACGCCCCCGCCAGCCCCCTTCGAGGACATCTACTTCACGGTCGCGCTCGAAGGCGAAGGAAGGATGGACAGGCTGCTCCCCGACGACAGTTTCACCTGCCACGCGCGCCGCTGGTACTCGCCGGTGCGCGCCGACGGCCTCACGGTCTTCATGCTTCACGGCATCGGCCACAACTTCAACTTCTTCACGCCGCTCGCCGCGACGCTCCTCGACCCTCTGGGCGGCTTCGTCGAAGGCGTCTCGCAAGTTTACGCCGTCGACCTGCCCGGCCACGGCGGCAGCCAGTCGCCGCCCAACATCAAGTTCGGCCTGCTCACGCTCGACGACTACGTGAGCGCGCTCCGGCAGGTGCTGGCCGCGCTCAAGAGTCGGTCTCAAGACCCGCTCGACATCGTCTGCGGCCACAGCATGGGCGGGTTGCTGGCGATGCTCCTCGAACAGTCTTTCATCTCCGACGGGACGACGCTCGCAGAGGCGCACGGGACGCGCGGCGTGGTGCTGCTTGCGCCCGCCATCCCCGAAGAAGTCCCCTGGTCTCTGACGACCGGCCCGGTTGACGCGGGCGGCCCCGTCAGCCCGGCGCTCGCCATCCTGACGCCCTTCGTCACGGCCAACGCCGCCTACGGCCCCTTCATGTACGCCTCGGACGAGGACTATCTGAAAACCTTCTTCGGCGTCGAGGGCGGGCTCGCCGCCGGGTCGCCCACGCTCATCGAGGCGGGCGCTCTGAACGGCATGGAGTCCTACGCGGCGGGCTCGGAGTTGGCCGGGATAGATTTGGACAGAGAGGAGTGGAGCGCCTTCGAGCGCCCGCACGTCCGCCACGCGCTCTTCAGCCGCTACGCCTTCGGCCTCGCCTGTTACTCGGAAGACTTCCTCTTCAAGCCGGAGGAGGAGGCGACGCTCGGCATCTACCTCTACGGCGCGGGCGAAGGTTGGACGTTCCTCCCCATCACGAACCGCGACGCCGTCCACAACAGCCCCTACTCGCAGCCCGCCCGCACCTCCAAAATCTTCGCCGACGTAATCGCCGAGATGCAGCGAAGATAACGCGGAACGATGAACTGAAAACAGGTCGTCTTCAGTTCATCGTTCCGCGTTCAACGTTCCGCCTTATCTTCGTTCCATCAACTCGACGAAGCGTTGGAAGTGGTGCGCGGCGTCGTGCGGGCCGGGCGCGGCTTCCGGGTGGTACTGCACGGAGATGACGGGCAGGCGCTTGTGGCGCAAGCCCTCGACGCAGTTGTCGTTGAGGTTGAGGTGCGTGACCTCGACTTCCGGCGGGAGGCTCTCGGCGCGGACGGCGAAGCCGTGGTTGTGCGAGGTAATCTCGACCCGCCCGGTCGAGATGTCTTTGACGGGCTGGTTGCCGCCCCGGTGGCCGAAGCGCAGCTTGTAAGTCTCGCCGCCGAAGGCGCGGCCCAAGAGTTGGTGGCCGAAGCAGATGCCGAAGGTCGGGACGCCGCTCTCGGTCAGACGCCGAATCTCTTCCACCGCCGCGTGCATCGAGGCCGGGTCGCCCGGCCCGTTCGAGAGATAAACGCCGTCGGGCTTGAGCGCCAGGACTTCGGCGGCGGGAGTCGTTGAGGGCACGACCGTCACGCGGCAGCCGAGCCGCGACAGCTCGCCGAGCGAGTTCCGCTTGACGCCGAAGTCGTAGCAGACGACGTGGAAGCGCTCCTCGCCGACCGCCGCCACCTCATACGCGCGCGGCGTCGTCACCACGCTCGCTAGTTCCCTGTTCTCCATCGGCGCGGAGCCGAGCGCCTTCTCAAGCACGCTCCGCTCGTCGAGGTCAACGGTCGAGAGGCACGCGCGCATCGCCCCGCGCTCGCGGATGTGACGGACGAGCGCGCGAGTGTCCACGCGGTCAATCGCCACCACGTTCCAACGTTTAAGGTAGGCGTCGAGCGTCTCCTCCGCGCGCCAGTTCGACATCGTGCGGCTCGCCTCGCGCACGACGAAGCCCTCGACCCACGGCCTCGCCGATTCGGCGTCCGCCTCGTTCACGCCGTAGTTGCCGATGAGCGGGTAGGTCATGCACACGATCTGCCCCGCGTAAGAAGGGTCGGTCAGAACCTCCTGATAGCCGGACATCGAGGTGTTGAAGACCATCTCGCCGCACGACTCGCCCTCCGCGCCCCACGAGCGACCGCGAAAGGCGCGACCGTCTTCGAGGACGAGCAAGGCGGCTTTGTTTTCTCTCTTCTCCATGTCTTCCGGTTTCCGCCTCAAGCCTGCGTGCGGAGGAACTGCTGCGCCTCGTTGAGCCAGCGTTTGTCGGCACGGTACTTGTAGGCGGGCGCGGTCTTGACGGCCTCGATGCAGCGCTGCATCCACTCCTTCGCCTCGCGCAGATGCCCCTGACCGAACTGCGCGCGCCCCATGAGGTAGAGCCCTTCGGGGTCTGACTGTCTGTGTTCGAGAAAGCGACCGAGCACTTCCTGCGCGTCTTCAAACTGCCCGGCGGCGACGTAGGTCGCGCCGATCTCACGCCAGATTTCGTGCTGCGAGTGCGTCTGGTCGCGCACGACGACCTGCTCGAAATGGCCGATGGCTTCCGCGTGCCGTCCCTGCTCGCGCGCGATGCGTCCGAGTTGATAGTGCGCGTCCACCTCTTCGGGGTCTATCTCGACGGCGCGGCTGAAGCGCGCGCGGGCCTCTTCGAGTTCCTTGCGCTGGAGGTGGATGAGTCCGAGGTTGTAGTGCGCCGAGGCGTCCGCCGGGTTGAGCGTCGCAGCTTCGAGGTTCTGGCGGAACGAGGCGCGTGCTTTCTGCGCGCGGGCCGCGTCGGCGAGATAGGCGCGCACCATGAAGAAGATCAGCAGGAGGATGAAGGGCGAGGCCAAGACCGTGCTGAAGAAGAAGAGCAGCGGCGAGGCGCAGAGCATCAGCACCCCGGCGATCAGGACGACCGCGAGCGAGCGCCACCACGCCAGCCGGAAGACCGCGCGCACGGCGGCCACGGCCCACAGGCCGAAGAGCAACAACGGTTGAATCGCCAGCAGCGCCAGCACGCCCGGCAACTGCGCCGCCAGCGCCCGCCCCTGCTCCGGGGTCAGCCCTTCGGGGCCGGCGCTGCGCGCCATCTCGACCATCGGCACGAGCGTCTCGCGCACCGCTTCGAGGCCGGACGCCCTCGCGAGGTAAGCCAGCGGGAGCGCCAGGAGGCTCGCGGCGGCCAGCGCGTAGAGCGTCGTCGCGGCCATCGCGCCGTACTCCTGACGCAGCACGAGCCCGACGCTCCCCCTCCGCTCGAAGAGGTTCGCCAGCACCACGGCGAGCGGCACGAAGACGAGCCCGATGAGGAGCAGCGACCCGGCGGAAGCGAAGACCACGCCCAACGCCGCCCACGCGCCGAACTGCGCGACCGTCACCGCCAGCACCGGCCACTGCGCGTAGAGCGTGTGCAGCGCTTGCAGCACGAGCGCCAGCAGCGCCGCCTGACCGAGCGACACCCGGTCGCGCACCTCCGCCATCCCGCGCGCGGGCGCGTAGAACATCAACAGCAATGGGCGCAGAAGGTCGGACATAAAATCAGTGAGCAGCGAGCGGTGAGCAGTAAGCCGTAACTACTGTCGAGCAGTTTCCGGGCTCTCCATTTGAAATCTCGAAGCTCAAAGTTGAAACCACTTTCACTGCTTACTGCTCGCCGCTTACTTCCCGGTAGCGCTCGCGACCGGGGATGCCGGGGTATTCGGTTTCGTGGCGGATGACGCTCGCCTTGCCGAGCGGCCAGTAGCGGAAGAGCGCCTTGCCGTAGATGTACTTTTCGGGCACGAGCCCCCACGAGCGCGAGTCGCTCGAATTGTCCCGGTTGTCGCCCATCACGAAATAGTAGTGCGACTTGACGTGGACGGGCGGCAGAGTCTGCGTCGTCACGTTGCGCTCCGGGTCGAGATACGGCTCGCCCAGTTCCCTACCGTTAATCAGGATGCGCCCGTCCCTGACCTCCACCCTCTCGCCGGGCAGCCCGATGAGCCGCTTGATGTAGCTCTTCGTCGGGTCTTCCGGATACCAAAAGACAATGATGTCGCCGCGCTCCAACTCCGGCAGCCCGTAGTAGATGAGCTTGTTGACGAAAATCCGCTCGCCGTCTTCGAGCCGCGGGAGCATCGAAGTGCCCTCGACCTTGACGGGTTGGACGACGAAGACGATGACGAGCGAAGCAATCATCAGCGCGAAGGCGAGGTCGCGGAAGAGCAGACGCGCCTCGGCCCAGAAGTGCCGCCGCGACTCTTCCTGCGGGCGGCGCACCTCGATGTCTTGGTCGTCGTCGGCGTGCACGTCGCCGAAGGCGGGCGCGTCATGACTCTTGTTTCTGAATAGCAGCATGTGTTCTCTCTGCGGCGCGTCTTCGGGCGACCCCTTAAAGCCGCGCCCCCGCCGCAAAAGCTTTCGAGTTTTGAGGTTAGCCGCCGCGCGCGCGCTTTGTCAACGGAGCAGAAAGTACGCGGTCAGAAGTGGGCCGCGGGCGGCAGTCATATTTCCTTTAACTGCTCACGGCTCACTGCTTACTGCTCGCCGTCAAGCTT
>DASTQX010000078.1:0-5129 GCA_035761505.1 Pyrinomonadaceae bacterium | reverse complement strand
AAGCGGCCCGGCACCATGTAGTCCGGCAACTGGCGTTTGAGGCTCTGCCGAATCGCCTCCACGTCCGCCGCTTGCGCGCTCGCCTGCAAGTGCGCGATTAGTTGCCTGTGCTCGCCCTCGCCGTGGACGACGACCGCCGCGTCGCTGACTCCCGGCTCACGGCGCAGCACGGCTTCGATCTCGCCCGGCTCGATGCGGAAGCCCCGGAGCTTGACCTGATTGTCGAGCCGCCCCAGAAATTCTATCGTCCCGTCGGCGCGGCGGCGGCAGAGGTCGCCCGTGCGGTAGAGCCTGCCGAGACCTTCGACGGCGACGAAGCGCTCGGCGGTCAACTCCGGTCGGTTCAGATAACCGCGCGCCAGCCCGTCGCCGCCGATGTACAACTCGCCCGCGACGCCCGTCGGAACCAACTGCCGCCGCTCGTCGAGCAGATAGACTTGCGTGTTGCCGATGGGCCGCCCGATGGGCACGCACGCCTCCAACGACTCGCCCGCGCGGACGGCGTGGCAGCAAGTGAAGGTCGTATTCTCGGTCGGGCCGTAGCCGTTAATCAGTCGGCAGCCCGCGAGCGCTTCGGCGGCCCTGCGGACGTGCGGGACGGAGAGCACGTCGCCGCCCGCCAGCAGTTGTCGCAGGCCGCGCATGCTTTCCAGCTGGTGATCTACCATGAGGTGGAAGAGCCCGGCGGTGAGCCACAGGGTCGTCACGCGGTACTCGGCGAGCGCTTCGGCCAACTCTTCGAGCGAGGGCGCGCGCGCCGGGAAGATGGCGAGCCGCGCGCCGTTCAAGAGCGCGCCCCAAATCTCGAAGGTCGAGGCGTCGAACGAGACCGGCGCGAGTTGAAGAAAGACCTGCTCTTCGGAGAAGTCCGCGTAGTTCGTCTCCTTGACGAGCCGGACGACGCCCCTGTGCGGGACGCAGACGCCTTTCGGTCGGCCCGTCGAGCCCGACGTGTAGATGACGTAAGCGAGATTTTCGGCGACCACCCCGGCGTCGAAATCCTCCGCGCTCTCTCGACTAATCTCGTCCCAGTCTTCATCCACGAAGACCAGCCGCGCGCCGTGCTCCGGAAGGTTTTCGGCGAGCCGCTTTTGCGTGAGCAGGACGGGAACGCCCGCGTCCTCCAACATGAAGCGCAGGCGCTCCGCCGGGTACGCGGGGTCTAAGGGCAGGTACGCGCCGCCCGCCTTGAGAATCGCCAGCAGCCCGACGATCATCTCGACGCCGCGCTCCATGCAGATGCCCGTCAACACCTCCGGCCCGACCGAGAGCTTCCGCAGATGCCGCGCCAGACGGTTCGCCCTCTCGTTGAGCGCGGCGTAAGACATCTCTTCATCACCACAGACGACCGCGACTCGTTCGGGCACGCGCGCGGCCTGCTCTTCAAAGAGTTGCGGCACGCACTTCTCCGAAGGGTACGCGGTCGCGGTCGCGTTCCAACCGGCGAGCAGTTGCTCTTGCTCTGCGGCGCTCAGGAGCGGCAGCACGGAGGCGGCGCGGTCTGGGTCTTCGGCGACCGCACGGAGCAACGTCTGGAAGTGCGCGGCCATGCGCTCGACGGTCGAGGCGTCGAAGAGGTCTGTGCTGTACTCCAAGACGCCTTCGAGCGCGCCGTCGCTCTCGGCGAGGCTCAGCATCAAATCGAACTTCGCCGTCCCCATGCTCTGTTCAAGCAAACGCGCGCGCACGCCGACCAAGCGCAAGTCCTCCGTCGGCGCGTTCTGTAAAGCGAACATGACTTGGAAGAGCGGCGTGTGCGCGAGGCTCCGTTCGGGCTGCAACTCTTCGACCAGCATCTCGAACGGAATGTCTTGATGCGCGTAAGCGCCGAGCGCCACTTCCCTGACCCGCGCGAGCAGTTCGCGGAAAGTCGGGTCGCCCGAAAAGTCCGTGCGCAAGACCAGCGTGTTGACGAAGAAGCCGATGAGCCCTTCGGTCTCCGCGCGGTTGCGGTTGGCGACGGGCGAGCCGACGGGGATGTCCTGCTGGCGCGTGTAGCGCGACAGAAGCGTCTGCCACGCGGCCAGAATCGTCATGTAGAGCGTCCCGCCCTCGCGGCGGCTGAGGGCCGCGAGGTCTTCGCGCAGTTGCGGCGAGAGCTTGAGGTGATGCGTCGCGCCCTCGGAAGTCTTGACGGCGGGGCGCGGGTGGTCGGTCGGCAGTTCCAGCAGAGGCGGAGCGCCGCGCAGTTGCGCGCGCCAGTAAGAGAGCTGGCCTTCGAGCACTTCGCCGCGCAGCCACTCGCGCTGCCAGACGGCGAAGTCCGCGTACTGCACGCGCAACTCCGGCAGCGGCGAGCCCTGCCCGCGCGTGAACGCTTCGTAGAGCCCGACCATCTCGCGGACGAGGACTCCCATTGACCAGCCGTCGCTGATGATGTGATGCATTGCGACGAGCAGGACGTGCTCCGCTTCCGACACGCGCAGCAGCGTCGCGCGCAGCAAAGGCCCGCACGTCAGATCGAACGGCCTCAACGCTTCCTCACGCGCGCGCCGTCTGACTTCCGCCTCGCGCTCCGTCTCGTCGAGCCCGCTCAGGTCTTCGACGGGCAGCGGCGTCGGCACGTCCGCGCGGATGAGTTGCACCGGCTGGCCGCCGACCGTCGGGAAGACCGTGCGCAGGACTTCGTGACGGCGGACGACCTCGTTGATGGTTTTCTCAAGCGCCTCACGGTCGAGCGCGCCCGCGAGGTGCAGCGACGCGTGCAGGTTGTAGGAAGAGCTTTCGGGCTGAAGTTGTTGGAGGAACCAGAGGCGCTGCTGCGCGAACGAGAGCGGCAGGTTTTCCGCGCGCGTGACGGGCAGCACCGGCGGGGCGTTGAGGCTCGCGCCCGCGCGCAACTGCGACTCGACGCACTGCGCCAACTCTTCGACCGTCGGCCCCTCGAACAACTTGCGCAGCGCAAGCTCGATGCCGAAGATGTCGCGCAGGCGCGAGACCAACTGCGTGGCGAGCAGAGAGTGGCCGCCCAGCGCGAAGAAGTTGTCGCGGATGCCGGGCCGCTTGACGCCGAGCACTTCGGCCCAGAGGTCGGCCAGCATCTCTTCGACCGGCGTTCGCGGGGCCGCGTAGCCGTCCGGGTCGAACGCGCCGTCCTGTTCGGGCGGCGGCAGCGCGCGGCGGTCAACCTTGCCGTTCGCGTTCAAGGGCAACTCGTCCAACAAGACGAAGGCCGACGGAATCATGTACTCCGGCAGCTTCGCTTTGCCGAAGCCGCGCAACTCGGCGGGCGTCAAGACCGCACCCGGCGCGGCGACCACATAGGCCACGAGCCGCCTCTCGCCCGGCGCGTCCTCTCTTGCCACGACGACACATTCGAGCACCTGCGGGTGAAGAGACAAGACCGCCTCCACCTCTCCCGGCTCGATGCGGAAGCCGCGCATCTTGACCTGCTGGTCAATACGCCCGATGAACTCAAGACTCCCGTCCCGCAGGCATCGCACCAGATCACCCGTGCGATAGAGGCGCGCGCCATGCACGCCGCCGAACGCGTCGGGGACGAACCGTTCCGCCGTCAGTTCGGGTCGTCTGAGGTAGTCGCGCGCGAGCCCTTCGCCGCCGATGTAGAGTTCGCCCACGACGCCGACCGGAACTGGCCTGCCCGCTTCGTCCAGCACGTAGGTCTGCGTGTTTGAAAGCGGTCTTCCGATGGGAACCGTCGCCGCGCCCCCGGCGACCTCTCCGACCTCGTACCACGTCGCGAAGGTCGTGCTCTCCGTCGGCCCATAGACGTGCAGCAGCCTCGCGGGCCTTCCGTCACCGAGCGCCGCCCTCACACGGCTCACGTCAACCGCTTCGCCGCCGAAGAGAAGATTCCGCACGTCGCGGAAGCAGCCCGGCGCGGCGGCGACCAGTTGATTGAACAGCGCGGTCGTCAAAAACATCACGCTGATTCCCTGCTCGCGCACCGCCGCCGCCATCTCGAACGGCGAGAGGGCGACCTCCTTGTTGACGATGACGAGCCGCGCGCCGTTGAGGAGCGCGCCCCAGATTTCAAACGTGGCGGCGTCGAAGGACGAGTTGGATGCGTGCGCGATACGGTCGTCAGTTGAAAGCGTGATGTAGTTGGTCTCGCAGACCAAACGCGTGACCGCGCGGTGAACAATCGAGATGCCCTTCGGGACTCCCGTCGAGCCGGAGGTGTAAATCACGTAAGCCAGATTCTCGGCCACCGCGCCGACGTTTAAATCCTCCGCGCCCTCGCGCGCGATTGTGTCCCAGTCCGCGTCCAGACACACGACCGCCGCCCCGCACTCCGGCAGAACGTCCGCCATCCCGCTCCGCGTCAGCAGCACGCGGACTCCGGCGTCCTCCGCCATGAAGGCGAGCCGCTCTTGTGGGTATGAAGGGTCGAGCGGCACATACGCGCCGCCCGCCTTGAGGATGCCGAGCAGCCCGACGATCATCTCGGCGGAACGCTCCATGCAGATGCCGACCGAGACTTCCGGCCCCACGCCCAGCGCGCGCAGGCGTCGCGCCAACTGATTAGCCCGCGCGTTCAACTCCGCGTAAGTGAGCCGCCCGCCTTCGTGGACGACGGCAACCGCGCCGGGAGTCCGCGCGGCCTGCGCCTCGAAGAGTTGATGGATACATTCATCCTTCGGGTAATCGGTCGAAGTCCTGTTCCATTCGACGAGCAGTTGACGGCGCTCAGCTTCGCTCAGGAGCGGCAGCTCTGAAATCCGCCGCGACGGGTCGGCGATGATGCCTTCGAGCAACACCTCGAAGTGGCCGAGCATCCTTGAGACAGTCTCCGGCGCGAAGAGGTCTGCGTTGTACTCGAAGGTGCAGCACAGCCCTTCGGCCTCTTCCCTCGCCGAGAGCGCGAGGTCGAACTTCGCCGTGCCACGGTTGATGTCGAGCGCGGTCGAGGCCACGCCGCCCAGAGCGAGCGGCTGGCGCGGCCCGTTTTGCAGGACGAAGGAGACTTGAAAGAGCGGCGTGTGCGCGAGGCTGCGTGCGGGCTGCAACTCTTCGACTAGCTTCTCGAAGGGCACGTCCTGATGCGCGTAGGCCCCGAGCGTCACCTCGCGGACGCGGCCGAGCAGTTCGCGGAACGAGGGCGCGCCGGAGAGGTCTGTGCGCAGCGCCAGCGAGTTGATGAAGAAGCCGATGAGTGACTCAAGCTC
>DASTQX010000077.1:0-2709 GCA_035761505.1 Pyrinomonadaceae bacterium | reverse complement strand
CTCTTGAACGTGCTCATCTGAACGTGCGGCGGCTTCGGCTCGTCGGACTCCGTTTTTCGGCTCGCCGACTTGTCGGGCTCTTGCCGCTTGAGGTTCGCGTGCTTCCAACTGTAGATGCGCCGCCCGCCCTGCTCTTTGTTGACGGCTTCGAGGCCCGGCTCCGTCTTGAGCTTGAGCGCGCTGTCGAGCGGCACGTCGACTTCGAGCTGCTCGTCGAGCACGATGAAAGGCTCTTTCAGGAAGGAGTGCTCAAGCCAGAAGTGGTTCGGGGCCAGAGGCGTGTGCAAACGCCAGACGACGTGATATTCCAGCACGTCTCCGGGGCGCAGACCGGGCACGGTGACGTGCTTCTGTCTGAGGTCGGTGTAGATTCGCGCGCCCGAAGCGAGCGGCGCGGTCAGGTCTTGTACGCTGCTCGCGGGCGCGGTGACGACGACGCCGCCCGCCTTGTGCACCCGCACGTAGTCAATCTCAAGCTTCTCGTTGGCGGAGGTGTAGGGGAAGACGAGTTGGCCGAAACCTTCCACGCCGGCCTCGCTTTGAATCTTCGCGCGGAGGCTCATCTCGCGTTGCCCCGTCCCGTCCTTCTCGAACCGGAAGGAGGTCTTCAACTGCTCGACTACGAATGCTTCGCCCGCGTGGTCGGGTTGTTTCTCCGGGCCGGGCTGTGGCTTCTCCGCGACCTGTTTCCGCGACGCCGGTGGCGGCGGTTGTTGTGCGGCGGCGCTCTGGGCCGTGGCCGGGACGGGTTGGCCGAGCTGAAGCGTCGAGCAGACGAGCAGCAGCGCGATGAGGCGGCTTTGATGAGGTAGGGACATGATGTTTCCTTCTGAGCTGTTGGCTGGCGATGAGGTGCTCTCTTGCGCCGTCACCGGAGGAAGCAACCGGAGAGAGTATGTGCGCGGCGCGTGCTGCCGCGCGGCGGTATTGAGCGTGCCCGCGCGCGGCTGTTCAGGCAATGTGGTCAGGCGATGTAACTGCGTGTCCGGTCAGCGGGAGTTGAGGCCCGGAGGGCAACACGCGGCGGCTGTCGAGCGCATACTAAACCCATCAACTCCCATCGTCAACGCGCGCGGGAGCGTGGGACTATCAGGAGCCCCCGCTACCACGCGGGCGTCCTGTATCTGGGCGGGAGGCCGACTTTCGTGACCTCGACGCCAGCGAACGAGCGCGGCGGAATGACGAGGCTCGTCTCCAGTTTGCCCAGCCAAGCCGTCCCGGTTACGTGATACGTCCCGCCCCCCGTGACGTATGTGGTCACGGTCTGCCGGGGGCTGCTCTGGGGCGTGCCTTCGAGCCCAAGTCCGTAGATGAACGAGACGCGCGCCTCGCGGTTGCCGACGTTGGCGAAGGCGTAGAGGACGGCGCGCGTGTCGCCCTCGCCGAGTTGCCAGATCAGGTGCGAGAGTTGGTGGCGCGTGATGATGTCGTTGCGGTGGCTGACGAGGTAGTTCCCCTGCGCGTCCTTCAAGAGGTTCCCCTGCCCGTCGACCTGATAGTAGTTCAGGCGGTCGACGGGGCGCGAGAAGAAGTCGGAGAGTTTGCCGCCGCCGCCCGCAATCCGCCACTCGGAGCCGAGGCGCGCGTCGTCCTTGCCGACGTTGAGGACGAGCGGCGCGACATCGTTGAAGTGCCGAGGCACGCGGAAGCCGCTGCCCCACGCCCACAGCATTTTGTTGCCGGAGATGATGGCCGTCTCGCCGAGCATGAAGCCCTGCCGGAAGTAGTCGCGGAAGGCCATCTGGAAGTGGCTGGCGCGCGCCGACGTGTTGACGAGTTCGTCGTTGTAGTCGGCGGGCTCTTCGACGAGGATGGCGGGGACGCAGACGCGCCGCCCGTCGACCGTCGCCTGCCCCAAGTCGAAGATGGTGGCCCGCAAATTGAAGATGTCCTGAACGAAGCGGCGGTAGGTGTAGGTGCGCGGGGCGTCCGGCTCAGGCGTGCCGGTCAGATAGTCTCTGGGGGCGATGCCGTGGCGCGAAACGGAGAGCCCCGCGAGCGCGGCATACTCCTCACACTTGCCGAGCCAGAGATTGAAGCTGGCCTTGCGGTCGGCCTCGTTCGGCACGGGGTCGTCGTCGCGCTCGGCGGCGAGCATGTAGGCGGGCGGCACCCGTTCGGAGCGGGGAATCTTCTCCCTGTAGCCGGGGTGGATGGCCCAGTCCCTGAAGAGATGCATCTTGGGCGAGACGAAGTTGGAGTAGACGAAGTGGAACTGCTTGCTGCTCGTATAGACCTCGTCGAAGTATGGAATGAGCTGCTCGGTCGGCTGGAACTCGCTCGTCAGCCAGAAGGAGCTGTGCTCGGCGAAGCCGAGGTTTTGCACCCGTTTGAAGAGGGTCTTGTACCTTCTGGTAATCCACGACCCGACGCCCATCACGGCATTGTAGTTCGGGTTGGAGACGGGCGGGGAGATGTGCAGGTGATGCTTGTCGTAGCAGGCTTGATTGTCGTAGCCGTGCTTCATGAACTCGATGAGACGCACGTTGTCGGCGAAGAGCCGGTCGCGCAGCCAGCCGTTAAGATAGAGGTCTTCGACCGGCTTGGTCGGGCAGAGTTGAGCGCCGGTGGATTTGAAGAGTCCTGAGCCGAGCGCGCCCGGCGGGCGGCTCGTGAGGCGACCAAAGCGGTCGCGCCTCTCCGACCGGAGGGCCGTCCGCACGTCGCCGCAGGCGGGCTGCGGCGTGGCGGGCTTGGGCGTGCTGTTGG
>DASTQX010000076.1:0-8259 GCA_035761505.1 Pyrinomonadaceae bacterium | reverse complement strand
TCGGTGTCGAAGCGTCCCGCGTGCGCGAGCACTTCCTCGGCCTTCGGAGGCTCGGCGAGGAAGCGCGACTGAAGGCGGGTCAGCCCGTTGCTCATCGGGAGCGCGCCCGCGTTGAGTTCGCTCGTCGCCATCTCGACCGTCTGGTCGGGGTCGTCGAGCATGTAGGTGCGGTCGGCGGAGAGGGCGAGTTCGAGCAGATTCCCGGCGAAGCAACTGCCGGGCTCGACGAGCGCGAAGAAGCTCTTCGCCGTCAGGTCGAGACGCCGCAGCACGCGCGCCATGTGGAGGATGATTTCGCGGACGAGCCAGTGGTCGCGGTTAGCGACGAGCGCCTTGTCAACGCCGAGCACGCGTTCGATGTCGCCCACGGTGCGGAGGCAGACGAGGCCGATTTCCAGTTGGTTGACGCGCAGATGAAGGAGCGCGTCGTCCAACTCTCTGTAAGCGCGGAGCGGCCAGTACGAGTCGCCGAGTTTGACGATCTCTTCGGCATCCGTCGGCAGTTCAGTCTCCGGCCCGCGCACCGTCAAATCCGCGTAGCGGCCTTCGTGATTGAGCTTGAGGCTCACGTACTTGTATTCGCGGTTGCCGTCGGCGCTCGCTTCGACTTCGAGCGGGTTGAGCTTGATGCCGGGGCCGTTCTTCTGCGCGTCGCCGCCGTCCGCTCCGGCGAGTTCGCGCGCGCGGGCGGCAACGCCTTCCTGAAACTTGCTGGTCGGGAAGTGGCCGTCAATCAAGCCCCACTCCTCGGCGCGCTTCGACTTGAGCCCTTCGGCGAGCGTCGAGAAAACGTCCGCGCGGTCGCGCCGCACCTTGCGCTTATCCACGAGCCGCGTCAATCCGCCCGTGCCGGGCAACACGCCGAGCAGAGGCACTTCCGGCAGAGAGATGGCCGAGTTGCCGTCGTCCACGAGATAGATTTCGTCGCACGCGATGGCGAGTTCGTAGCCGCCGCCCGAAGCCGTGCCGTTCAACGCCGCGACGTAGCGCTGCCCCGAATTGGCCGAGGCGTCTTCGATGCCGCACCGCGTCTCGTTCGTGAACTTGCAGAAGTTGACCTTAAAGGCGTGCGACGAGGTGCCGAGCATGTAGATGTTCGCGCCCGCGCAGAAGATGCGCGGCTTGAGGCTCGTCACGACCACGACCTTGACTTCCGGGTGCTCGAACCGGAGGCGCTGCACGGCGTCGGCCAACTCGATGTCCACGCCGAGGTCGTAAGAGTTGAGCTTGAGCTTGTAGCCCTCGGCCAAAGTCTCGTCCTCGCGCACGTCCATCGAGAGCGTCGCCACGCCTCCGTCCACGCTCAGCTTCCAGTGTTTGTAATCGTCCGGCCTCGTCTCGAAATTAATCATCAATGCACAGGCTCCAATGTCCGAATAATCGCCCCCAGCACGAAACAGCGATTATACCCGCCGCGCCGCCGAAATGCATGGACGCAGGAAGAAAAGGGGAAGAGGGGAAAAGGGTAAAGGGGGAAAAGGGAGAAGGCGAACCGCACGCGCGTCCGCCGACCTCGCACCCTTACCCTTTCCCCTCTTCCCCTTCTGCCTTAGACGGCGTTCGCGGAGAACTTCGGCGGCTGGCGGTGTTTGGTGGCCTGCTCGAAGGCGTAGGCGAGGCGGATGAGCTTGGCGTCGGTGAAGGCGCGACCGAAGAAGGAGATGCCGACGGGGAGTCCGTGGACGAAACCGGCGGGGACTTGGACGTTCGGGTATCCGGCGACCGCCGCCGGGGTGGAACTCGCGCCGGAGAAGTGGTCGCCGTTGACGAGGTCGGTCGTCCAAGCGGGGCCGCCCGTCGGAGCGACGAGCGCGTCGAGCCGGTGACGCAGCATCACGGCGTCTATCCCTTGCGCGCGCGAGAGCA
The DNA here is from genome assembly GCA_035761505.1 of Pyrinomonadaceae bacterium. Lineage (GTDB taxonomy): Bacteria > Acidobacteriota > Blastocatellia > Pyrinomonadales > Pyrinomonadaceae > JAIVJM01. The sequence continues at coordinate 6,393 of DASTQX010000076.1, read as the reverse complement.
GGTGATTCTTGCGGAGCGCGGCGAGGTACGCACGCTCGGTGAGCGGCCCCTTCGCCTCGGCGCGGACGAAAATCTCTTGGCCGAAGAAGGGCATCTCGCGCTCGCGGTTCTGCTCGTTGAAGTCAATCAGCTCTTTGAGCGTGCGCGGGTGCGCGCCGGGCGGGAGCGCGGCGAGGTGCTTGTTGAGGTCGGCTTTAAACTCGTAGAGCAGCACCTCGAACTCCGAGGCGTCGAACTTCCCCTGCGAAGGAATGTCCGCCGGGTCAACGACCGTCGCGCCGCTTCGCTTCAACACGTCAACCGCCTCGTTCATCAGCCGGTCAACCTTGTCGTTGAAGCCGAAGAACTTTCGCGCCACGCCGACGCGCGCGCCGCGCAAGGCCGACGCATCGAGCGGTTGCGTGTAGTCCGTGCGCGGCCTGTTCCCGCCGCCCTGCATCGAGGGGTCGCGCGGGTCGAAACCGGCGAGCGCTTCGAGCAGGAGCGCGGCGTCGGCGACGGTGCGCGCCATCGGCCCGGCGGTGTCCTGACTGTGCGCGATGGGGATGATGCCGGAGCGGCTGACGAGTCCGAGCGTCGGCTTGATGCCGACGATGCCGTTGGCCGAAGAGGGGCAGACGATGGAGCCGTCCGTCTCCGTCCCGACCGCCGCCGCGCAGAGGTTGGCGGCGACCGCCGCGCCGGAGCCGGAGCTTGAGCCGCACGGGTTGCGGTCGAGCGCGTAAGGGTTCCGGGTCTGCCCGCCGCGCCCGCTCCAACCGCTCGTCGAGTGCGTCGAGCGGAAGTTGGCCCACTCGCTTAAGTTTGTCTTGCCGATGATGACGGCCCCGGCGGCGCGCAGGCGCTCGACGATGAAGGCGTCGCGCGCGGGGCGAGCGCCGACGAGCGCGAGCGAACCGGCGGTCGTCTGCATCCGGTCGGCGGTATCTATGTTGTCCTTGATGAGAATTGGGATGCCGTGCAGCGGGCCGCGCGTGCGTCCCTCTTTCGCTTCGCGGTCGAGCGCCTCGGCGATCTTGAGCGCGTCGGGGTTGATTTCGATGACGGAGTTGAGACGCGGGCCGCGCCGGTCAATCTCCTCGACGCGCTCTAAATATTTTTCTGCCAGAGAGCGCGCCGTCAGCCGCCCCTTCGTCAACGACGCGCGGAGGTCGGCGATTGACATCTCGTCTAGCTCGAACGATTTCACGTCCGGCGGCGGCGCGACGGCGCGCGGGCTGTTCTCGAAGACGCGGGCCGCCGCCTCCGTCGTGCTCGACGAAGCGGCGGCGACGACGAGGCCGCCGAGCGCGCCCATGCGCAGGAAGCTCCGACGGTTAATCCGCGCCTCGCGGCGCGACGCTGCTCTCTTTTTCATCTTCAAACTTCTCTCGGTGCGTGATAAATAGAACGTGGCGTGGGTTCGGCGCGCACAGAATGTCGCAACGCCTGCGGAAAATCAACATGAAACATTTCAACCTCTGTCTGCTCGGCTTCGGGAACGTCGGGCGCGCGCTCGCGGCGCTGCTCGTGCGGAAGCGCGAAGAGATGCGCGAAGAGTACGGCGTCGAGTGGCACTTGACGGGCGTGGCGACGCGGCGCTTGGGCTGGATAGTCGCGCCCGAAGGATTCACTGACGCGGAGCTTCTGTCGGGCGAAGTCTCGGCGCGCGGTTCGTCGCCGAAGCCTTCGGACGTTGCGAGCTGGCTCGCGGCGGCGCGTTGCGACGTGCTGTTCGAGACCACTTCGCTCGAACCTTTGAAGGGCGAGCCCGCCGTCTCTCACGTCCGCGCGGCGCTCGCAGCGGGCGCGCACGTCGTCACGGCCAACAAGGGAACCATCGTCCACGCGTATCGAGAGTTGGACGAGCTGGCGCGGAGCGCGGGCCGCCGCTTTCTCTTCGAGGCGACCGTCTCAGACTGTCCGGTCTTCTCGCTCTTCCGGGGCTCGCTCCCCTGCGCGCGGCTCCGGGCCTTCGGCGGCGCTCTCAACTCCACGACCAACGTCATCCTCGAAGAGATTGAGGCGGGCCGCAGCTTCGACGAAGGCGTGCGCCGCGCGCAGGCGCTCGGCGTCGCCGAGACCGACCCGACGCACGACGTTGAAGGCTGGGACTCGGCGGTCAAGCTCTGCGCCGTGGCGAACGTCTTGATGGGCGCGCGACTCAGACTCGAAGACGTGCGTCGCGAAGGCATCAGAAGTTTGAGCGACGAAGAGGTGCGCGCCGCGCGCGCCGCCGGGGAGCCTTACAGGCTCGTCGCGAGAGCGAGGCTCAAACCGGACGGCAGCGTCGAAGCCGCCGTCCGTCCCGAACGCGTCGCTCTTCCGAGCCCCTTCGCCTTAGCCGCCGGGACTTCGCTCGTCCTCAATTTCGAGCTGGACGTGCTGCCCGGCCTCACCCTCATCGCCCACACCCCAGACCTCCAGAGCACGGCCTACGGCCTGCTCGCCGACTTCATCAACATCGTCAAAGACGGTGAGCAGTAAGCGGTGAGCAGTAAGCAGTAAAAGCAATTTCAGATTTCAAAACTCAGGGCTCAGGAACTGGAATGGCTTTCTTCTCTTTTCTGCTTACTGCTCACCGCTTACCGCTCACTGTTTTTCTTCGGCGCGCGGAAGTTGTAGCGGAGGAGGATGCGGACGGGGAAGGGCTGGCCGTCGCGCGTGGCGGGGCGGAAGTGCATCTGCCGGACGGTGGAGACGACCGCTTCGTCGAGGCCGAAACCGGCCCAGCGGACGACTTCGATGCGACCGGCTTCACCGTCCGCGCCGACCTCGACCGTCACATCAACGGTCGCCTCCGCGCCCGCGCGCGCCGCCTCGTCCGTGTAGGTCGGTCGGAGACGCCTGTAGGGCGCGGGCTCGCGGTAGCTCGCGGCGGCGGGGCTGCCCTCTTCCGGCGCGTCTTCGATGACGTTCGTCTCTCCACGCGCCGACTCGCGCACGCGCAGGCGCGCACGTTCGTCCTCCTGCCAGCGCAGAATATTCCTCCGGCACTCGAAGGCGAGGCGGCGCACTTCTTCGAGCAGCGCTTTCTCAGCCGCTTCGTGCGTCGCGGCCTCTTGGCTCGGCCTCGACCACGAGACGAGGCGGCCCGTGTGCGCGCTGACGATGAAGATGGAGACGTAAGACTCGAAGTAGGCCGCGCCCTCAGAGGGCGAGCGGCGGAGCGTCTGCGCGTCGCCCGTGATGAAGAAGTCGCAATCAATCGCGGCCCCAAGGTCGCGCGCCTCCCGCAGCGTGAGGTTGAGCGAGCCCGCGTAGCCCGTCCCCCGCGCCGCGTCGCGGCTCAAGCCACGATCCACCAGCGCGAAGCCTTCGACGTTGATTCCGACCGCGAGAGCCTGAGCCGCTCTCTGCCCCGTCTCCGTCTGCCCGAAGTCGAGCACCGCGACTCTGACACGCGGCCCCTCAACCGTCTGCGCGTCCGCGCAAGGCGCGAGGACGCATGCGAGCAGGAAGAGGATTGAGGCGGCACGCAAGAGCATGAATTTCGACTCGCGGGAGGGAGAGCTTTATGTCTCATCGCTTTCGTCTTCGCGTCGGAGCGGGTCGGCGTAGATGCCGGGCGAGCTGTCGGGGATGACAGTCGCGCCGACGGCGCGCTCGAAGAAGGCCACCGGGCCGATGCCGCCGAGGATGGCATAGACGTAGCCCATCTCGCGCAAAGCCCACAGGCACGCGAGCAGGAGCGCGCGGCCCACGCCCCGCCCGCGCTCGCCTTCGGCCAAGCCCATCGGCCCGACGAAATTCCGCCGCGTGCACTCGTAGGCCGCGAAGCCCGTGAGCCGACCTTCCCGCACCGCGACGAAGACCGACACGGGCTGGCGCACGAAGCCGACGGAAACCTCGTCCGCCCACCCCTCCTCGAAGTGCCCCTTGATGAACGTCCGCACCTGCGTCAACTCCCAGGGCTGCGCCCGGCGCACCAACACCCCCGCGCCCCGCAACTCCGAGAGCAGGGGCTCGACCGCAGCCAGACCCAGCAGGTTGACGAACATATCAGGCATGATAAAAGCAGGCGCGGAACGAAGTTCGCCAAACGCGGAATGAAGAGCACTGAGCCGCTCTGCCATTCAGTTCAACGTTCATCGTTCAACGTTCATCCTTTCTTATTTGTGGTAGAGCGCGTAAATCTCGTCTTTGACTTCCGGGGGGAAGCAGACGCGGTCGAGGCGGTAGCCACGGAGGCCGCGCACGGCTTGGCTGACCTCGCTGATCTCGCGGATCGAGGGGCGCGCGTAGCCGTCCTCGACGTGGATGAGGGACTTCTGCTCCACTTCGTCCACCGAGTAGTAAGAGTAGTAGGGCACGTCGCCCGCGTGGTCTTCGATGAAGTAATAGTCGGGGTCGAAGCCCGACGCGGCGACGCGCGCGCGCGCCTCGGAGAGGAAGCCCGCGCGCTCCGACTCCGGCATGTCGAGGTCAATCGCCTTGAAGAGGCTGCGACCGACGAAGCGGCGGCTGAGGTCGCGGAGGATTGTGTCGCTCGAATGTTGCCACTGCTTGACGTGGAAGAGCACGTCGGAATCGTCCATCTCAAGATGGTCTGAGAGCACGAGCGGCGCGCGGCGCAAGACCTTCTCGAAGGCCGTCCCCGGCGCGCTCCACACGTCGCCGCCCGCCTCCAACACTTCGAGCGCGCGCCGCAGAGTCGAGCGCAGGACGGCTTCAGCCGAGCGCAGCGTGCGGTGAAAATAGACCTGCCGGAACATGTAGTAGCGGGCCTGCAAGTACTCCTCGACGGCGTAGAGCCCGCGCGCCGAGACGTAGATGCGATCCGCCGCCTCGTCAACCTCGATGGCGTTGACGACCCATTCGAGGTCGTAGTAGCCGTACTTCGCGCCGGTCATCAGCGAGTCGCGCAGCAGGTAGTCCATGCGGTCAACGTCGAGCTGCGAGGAGACGAGCTGCGCGAGGAAGGCGGGACGGAAGCGGCCCTCGATGATCTCGGCGATGCGCGCGGGGAGCGCGGGCGAGTAAGAGCGGAGTATCTCGCCGACCTCGGTTTCGTCGCTCGTCACGGCCTCGACCGTCCACGCCTCGTGGTGGAAGTTCAAGACCTTCTCCATGACGTGCGAGAAGGGGCCGTGGCCGATGTCGTGCAGCAGAGCCGCCGCGCGCGCCGCCGCCCGCGCCTCCTCGTCAATCGGGTACTTCTCGCCGAGGCGGTCGAGGACGCGCGTCATCAGGTGGAGCACGCCCAGAGAGTGCGTGAAGCGCGAGTGCTCCGCGCCCTGATAGGTGAAGAGCGCCAGCCCAAGCTGCTTGATGCGCCGGAGGCGCTGGAACTCGTAGGAGTCTATGAGACGCACCATCAGCCGCCCCTCGTCCGTGTCGGTGCGGAGGCGGATGATGTTGTGCACGGGGTCGCGGTAGATGCGTTCCGACAATTCGCGCTGAGCCCTCGAAAAACGTTTGTCGGGAAATGCCGAGGGGCATATACTACCGCACACCCTCGCGTAAAACCGAACCCGCTACGGAGGCCCGCCGTGAAGAACTTTGACTGGACGGCATTGGGGCGCGCGCCCGCGCTCGTTTTGGTGGCGGTGACTCTTCTGTTCGCCGCGCACGGCCCAGCCCGCGCGCAGGGAGGAGAGGCGAAGGACGGCCCGCCGCGCCGGACGCCGAACTTCAGCTCGCTCCCGCGCCAGCCCGACCCGGCGAGCATCCGCGAGCGACAGTCGAGCATGCGCTCGGCGGAGACGGCGGCGGCGCGCAAGGCCGCGCAGCCCGAACAGGCCAAGCTCGCGCTCGCGCAGATCGGCGAGGACTACCGGCACATCCAAGTCCTCAACAACCAGATGTTGAAGTCCGCCGTCGTCTCGAAGGGCGCGCTCGACTACAAGAGCATCTCGGAGACGACGAAGGAGATCGGGAAGCGCGCCGCGCGCCTCAAGACCAACCTCGTGCTCCCCGCGCCCGAAGGGCCGACGAAGCGCTGGGCCTACGGGCACGCGCGCGACGGCGCGCAGATGAAGGCCGCGCTCATCCGGCTCGACGACCTCGTCATGCGCTTCATCATGAGCCCGTTCTTCCGCAACCGCGACGTGGTGGACGCCCGCGCCGGGGCCAAGGCCAGCGGCGACCTCGACGAGATCATCGAACTCTGCCGCCTCATCAGCGAAGACGCCTCGCGCCTCGGCAAGAGCCCGAAAGCGCCTTGAGGCTTCGAGTGGAGAGTCAGGCGGGCGTGAGTTCGCGGACGTGAAGAAGGTCGTTCTTGCCGACGGGCCGAATGTCGGCGGCGGCTAAGGTAAGCAGCGCGACCGTGCCGCCCTCGGCGGTGACGAACTCGACCTCGAAGGCTTCGCCGTCCGCGTAACGGTGAACCACCGCGCCCAAGTCGCCGCGTTCAAGTCCGTGCTCCTCAACGTCGCGCGTGAGGACGACCGTGTCCAGTTCGTTAATCAT
>DASTQX010000075.1:0-3164 GCA_035761505.1 Pyrinomonadaceae bacterium | reverse complement strand
CGGATGCGCTCCACGAGTTCTACGGCAAGTTCGCCGCCGACTTGAAGACCGCCGAGGCGCAGATGAAGGCCGCCAAACAGCAGGCCATCCCGACCGACGAGGTCTGCGAAAACTGCGGCTCCGGCATGGTCATCAAGTTCGGTCGCTTCGGACAGTTCCTCGCCTGCTCGAACTACCCTGAGTGCCGCACGACGCGCGAGTTGGCGAAGCCGCAGGGCGCGACGGCCTCGAAAGAGGAAGGCGCGGCGGCGGGCGGCGACGGCGCTTCGGAGGCCGAGGAAGAGTGCGACCTCTGCGGCAAGCCGATGGCCCTCAAGCGCGGACGCTTCGGCCAGTTCCTCGGCTGCACGGGCTACCCCGAATGTCGCAACATCCGCAAGATCAGCAAGGCCGGGAAGGTCGCGCCCGCGCCCGTCCCCCTCGAAGGCGAGACGTGCCCCGTGGACGGCGCGCAACTCGTCCGCCGTCACGGCCCTTACGGCGAGTTCATCTCTTGCGCGAACTATCCGACGTGCAAGTACATCAAGCGCGAGACGACGGGCGTGGCGTGCGCCAAGCCCGGTTGTAAGGGCGAGATTGTGGTCAAGAAGTCGAAGCGCGGCAAAATCTTCTATGGCTGCTCGGAGTACCCGAAGTGCGACGCCGTGTACTGGGACAAGCCCATCGCCGAGCCCTGCCCGAAGTGCCAAGCGCCCTTCGTGCTTGAGAAGACGACGAAGAAGGGCACGACGCGCTACTGCGCCGTCGAGGGCTGCGGCTACCGCGAAGAGCCCCTCGCGGGCGCGCAACCGCCGGCCACGCGCCGGGGCGAAGATGCGGGCCGAGTCGCCAGCTAACCGGGCGTCGGATTTGATTTGCGGGCGGAGGATGAGTTAACTTGCTCATCCTCCGTTTTTTTCGCCCACAGGACTTAATAAAAGATTCGCGCGACCGCGCCGCCGTCCGTCACGCGCGCCGCGCACGGACTTTCAGGAGGCCCGTCTGACAAATGTCGAAACGCCGCATCGCCGCGCTGCTGCTCTGCACACTTCCGTTCACGAATCTTCCCGCGCGGGCACAGACGCCCGCGCCCTCCGCGCCGCAAACCCAAACCGCGCAGGCTCCGACGCCGACGCCGACGCCGACGGAGATAGACCGCATCAAGGACGAGGGATTGAACCGCTCGCAGGTCATGCAGACGCTCTCCTACTTGACGGATGTCATCGGGCCTCGTTTGACCAACTCGCCCGGCATGAAGCGGGCGAACGAGTGGACGCGCGACAAGCTGATGGAGTGGGGTTTGCAGAACGCGCGGCTCGAAGCGTGGGGGCCGTTCGGACGGGGGTGGACGTTGAAGCGCTTCTCGGCTGAAGTCGTCGAGCCGCAGACCATCCCGCTCATCGCGTACCCGAAGGCTTGGTCGCCGGGGCTCGCCTCGCCGCTCAACGCCGAGGTCGTTTATCTGGACGCGACGAAGGAAGAGGAGTTGCAGAAGTTCAGAGGGCAACTGCGCGGCAAGATCGTTCTGACGAGCCCTGTGCGCGAGGTCAGGGCGCACTTCGACGCCGAAGCGGTGCGCCTCACCGAGAAGCAGTTGCTCGACCTCGCCAACGCGCCCGACCCGGCGACGCGGCCCGCGCGCGCCGGAAGGCAGCAGACGCCGGAGCAGCGCGCCGCCGCCGCCTTCAACACGCGGCGTCTGAGTTTCCTGAACGAAGAGGGCGCGGCGCTCTTAGTTGATCCGGGCCGTGGCGACGGCGGCAACATCTTCGTCGGCGGCGTGTCCGTGCCGCAGCCCGCGCCCGCGCCGACGCCCGCCGCGCCCGCGACCGCGCGCCGTACCTTCCGCGCGTGGGAGACGGACGCGCCGAAGTTCGCGCCGCAACTCGTCCTCGCCGTCGAGCACTACAACCGCCTCGCGCGCATGATTCAGCAGGGCGAGCGCGTCCGCATGAACGTCAACCTCGACGTTGAATATCAGGACAAAGACCTGATGGGCTACAACACCATCGCCGAGATACCGGGCAGCGACTTGAAGGACGAAGTCGTCATGCTCGGCGCGCATCTTGATTCGTGGCACGGCGGCACGGGCGCGACCGACAACGCCGCCGGATGCGCCGTCGTGATGGAGGCGGTGCGCATCCTCAAGGCTCTGAACTTGCAGCCGCGCCGCACCGTCCGCATCGCTCTGTGGAGCGGAGAAGAGCAGGGCTTGCTCGGCTCGCGCGCTTACGTCAAGGAGCACTTCGGCGAACTCGTGACGCCTTCGCCGACGCCGACGCCCGACGCACCGGCTGACGCCGAAGCGTCGCCGACGCCCGCGCCCACAGCTCCCGCTTCGCAGGCGCGTCTGGTGACGAAGCCGGAGTACGAAAAGTTCTCCGCTTACTACAACCTCGACAACGGCACGGGGCGCATTCGCGGCGTTTACATGCAGGGCAACGAGGGCGTGCGTTCTCTCTTCCGCCAGTGGCTTCAGCCCTTCGCCGACCTCGGCGCGCAGACGCTCACGCTCTCGAACACGGGCAGCACCGACCACGTGCCCTTCGACACCATCGGCCTGCCCGGCTTCCAGTTCATACAGGACGGCGTCGAGTACGGCTCGCGCACGCACCACTCGACGCAAGACCTCTATGACCGTCTCCAAGCGGACGACATGAAGCAGGCGTCGGTCGTCATGGCCGCCTTCATCTACCAGACGGCCATGCTCAACGAGCGACTACCGCGCAAAGCCCCGCCGGGCGCGGGGAGGCGCTAGTGTGCCAAAGACGATTCAAACATTGACGAAGAAGAGACGATGAACGCGGAACGATGAAGGATGAACTAAAGACGACTGGCCTTTCAGTTCGTCGCTCATCGTTCCGCGTTCATCGTTTGCCCTCAAACTCTTTCAGGAGAACCAAAGTGATCTTTCGCCGCCCCGCAGCCGCCGCGCTGCTGCTCTTCGCACTGCTGTCGCCGAACCTGACGACTCTCCGGGCGCAGCAGTCGACCCCGACGCCGCAAGCGCAGCCCGCGCAGACGCCAACTCCGACGCCGCAACCGACGCCGACGCCGACGGAGATAGACCGCATCAAGGACGAGGGGCTCAACCGCTCGCAGGTCATGCAGACGCTCTCCTACTTGACCGATGTCATCGGCCCGCGGCTGACGAACTCGCCCGGCATGAAGCGTGCGAACGAGTG
>DASTQX010000074.1:0-6334 GCA_035761505.1 Pyrinomonadaceae bacterium | reverse complement strand
AAGGACACTCGCTCAGCCGTGGCCGCGACGGGCGTCAAAGGCGCGCGACCCTTCCGGCGCGTCTCAGGAAAGAGAGTCACGAATGTTCAACGAGAGAGACTTCATCGCGCAGGTCGAGGCCGCGAGCACGAAGGAGTTGGCCGAGCTGCTTCTCAGCCCGACGCTCGAACAGGAGAAGGTGCTGCGCGCGCACCTCGGCGACGACCGCTACCAGCGCATGCACAGCATGGCCCTCAAGCGGAGCCTCGCCATGAAGCGCAGCGCCACGCGCGGCGGGGCGGCGGAACCGCGCGGGCGGGTGGTCGTCATCCACGGCATCATGGGCGCGGAGTTGAGCGTGAGCAGCGGCGGCAACGGCGACCTGACGTGGGTCAACGCCTTCCGCGTCATGCGCGGCTGGCTCGACCGCCTGCGCCTCGACCCGACGGGCCGCCGCGAGGCCAACGACAAATTCAGGGTCACGGCGAGCGGTATCATGAAGCGCTACTACGGCGAGATGCTGCTCTCGCTCTCCGAGCGTTGGGACGTGCAAGCCTTCTGGTTCGACTGGCGCAAGGACTTGAACCTCGCGGCGGACGCGCTCAACACCAGGATCAACGAGTGGTTCGGCAACGACACGCCCGTCCACATCGTCGCCCACTCGATGGGCGGACTGGCCGCGCGCACCTTCATCGCGAACTACCCGAACCGCTGGCGCACGATGTGGGACGACAAGTCGAACGGCGCGCTCGGCGGTCGCCTCGTGATGCTGGGGACGCCGAACATGGGCTCGTTCGCCATCCCGCAGGTGATGACCGGGCTCGAAGGCTTGGTCAGGAAATTGGCGCTGCTGGACGTGCGCCACAGCGTCAATGAACTGCTCGAAACCTTCAACACGTTCGTCGGCTCCTACCAGATGCTCCCTTCGCCCGACGCCGCGCCGAACGTCGAACAGCTCTACAACGCCGGGACATACGCCCCCTTCAAGGTGACTGTCTCGCAGCAGCACCTCGACGACGCGCGCGCGCACCACCGCAAACTGGCCTCGACCGTGGATGCCAACCGCATGCTCTACGTCGCGGGCTACGACCAGCCGACCTTCTCCGAAATCACCGACTACAGGAAGCTGGACTCCGTGGACGGCTACAAGGTGACGATGAACGGCGACGGGCGCGTGCCGCACGCGCTCGGCCTCCTCAAAGGAGTCCAGACCTACTACATCCGCGAGGGTCACGGCGAGCTTTCGTCGAACGCCGTCATTCTCCGCGCGCTCGAAGAGCTTCTGCGCAACGGGAAGACTTCGGCCCTCGCCGACCAGTTGCCCGCCTCGCGCGCGGCGGCGACGCTCACCCAGAAGGCCATGAAAGAGCAGTTGAAAGAGGAACTCGACCGCGAAGAGCAGCGCATCCAGATTTCGCTGACGCGCATGAGGGGACGCGGCATGCCGCGCTCGCGGGTGGCGGCGGCGGCGGGCGAGGACGCCGCGGAGGCGTTCGCCGAAGGGACGATGCCCGACGAGTACTTCAGCCCCGAACAGCGCCGCCTCGAAGAGAGCCTGACGCGCGGCTTCCTCGGTCGCGGCGACTCGGAGTTGCCGCGCGACGACTTCGCCGGGGAGTTCGAGTCGGACATCGAGTCGGTGAGCATCGAACTCGGCCTCGTGATCGGCGGCATCGAGAGCCTCAGATACGAGAACATCCGCTCGACGGGCCGCGAGAACGCGCCGGTGGATGCCGTCGCCGTCGGCCACTACGTCGGCGTGCAGCCGCAGGGCGGCGAGGAGATGCTCGACCGCAGCGTCACCGCCGCGCTCCTCGGCATGAAGCAGAGCGAGGCGCGGAACATCCCCAAGTCGCGGCTCGTCCTCACGCAGTACACCGAGCGCGGCATCATCCACGGCAAGCTCGGCCAGCCCTTCATGTTCCCCGACCCGCGCGACACGGGCGGCCCCGGCAGCCCTCCGGGCGGGCGCGTCATCGTCCTCGCCGGGATGGGCGAGGCCGGGAGCTTCGGCGCACCGGAGTTGACGGTGCTCGCGCGCGAGTTGTGTTGGGCGCTCGGTCGCGTCCGCAAGCAGCATCTTGCGACCGTCATGATCGGCTCCGGCAACGGCAACCTGAGCGCGCGCGAGGCGGTCGCCGCGTGGATGAACGGCATCCGCCGCGCGCTCACCAACTCCGCCGAGGAAGAGGGGCGGCAGCTTCGCCGCATCACCTTCGTCGAGTTCGACCCGCGCAAGGTGCGCCGCCTCCAGAACGCCATCCTCGACGAGGCGCGGCAACAGTCGAAGTTCGGCCTGACGATTAACTTCAAGGCGCTGACCGAGGCCGAGCTGGCCGAGATCGAGCGGAGCAAGGAGGAGTGGGACAGGCGCGAGTGGGAGCGCATCAAGGCCGGGATGGACAACCCGCGCGAGGTCGAAGCCTACGCCGCGCCGACGCGCGTTAACCTGAGCCTCGACGCCATCAAAAAAATCTACCGCTTCGGGGCCATCACCGAAACCGCCGCCATCCCGGAGCGCGACATCCGCGTTGACCCCAAGCTCGTCATGCAGGCCAACGACGAGCTGGTGGGCGAGGACGTTCCCGCCATGCAACTTGAGCGCGGGCGCTTCCTCGAAGGCTTGCTCATCCCCAACGACCTCCGGCGGCAGCTCTACAGCCGCGCGCCTCTGGTCATGATGCTCGACGCGACGACGGCGCGCATCCACTGGGAGATGGTCGCGCAGCCCGAAATCACCGCCGACACCGGCGCGGGCGGCAGCGGCCAAGACGCCGAGGCCAACCTCAAGGACTTGTACAAGGAAGGCTTCCTCGGCACGACGCGCGGGCTGACGCGCCAACTGCGCACGACCTTCGCGCCGCCGCCGGAGCCGCCGCCGCCGCCGCGCAGGGTCTTGCGCATCCTCGTCGTCGCCGACCCGGCGGCGGACGCGCACCTGCCGGGCGCGCAGGAAGAGGGCGTCGCCGTCGCCGACCTCTTCGAGGCTTATAACCTCGTCCATCAGGACAACCCGGAAAGCTCGCGCGTGCAGGTGACGAGGATGTTCGGGCCGAGCGAGGCGACGCGCACCAACGTCCTGCGCGAGTTGATGTCGCGCTCTTACGACGTGCTCCACTACGCCGGGCACTGCGTCTTCCAGTGGGACGGCGACCCGGAGGCTTCGGGCTGGATTTTCAACGCGGCGGCGCGCGAACTGCTCTCGGCCTTCGAGTTGAACCGCATTGACCGCGTGCCGAAGTTCGTCTTCTCCAACGCCTGCGAGTCCGGCATCACGCCCGACCGCTCCGAGGAGCGCAACGCTTACCTCGCGCCGAGCTTCGCCGAGGCGTTCTTCAATCGCGGCGTCTCGAACTTCGTCTGCACCGCTTGGCCCGTGGACGACCTCAGCGCCCGCCAGTTCGCGCTCACGCTCTACTCGCGCCTGCTCGGCGTCCGCGAGGTCGAGGGCCAGCCCGGTCAGTACGAGATTGACCCGGCGGGCTCAAGGCCCATGCACATCTCGATGCGCGACGCCCGCACCGAGATCGCCGACACCACCAACGGCAGAACCACTTGGGGCTCTTACCAGCACTACGGCAGCCCCTACTTCCAGTTCTTCTACCCGAAGGAGGCAGAGGAATCGCTCCCCACGCCCTCCGCTTCAAAGGCGATGGCCGACAGCGCCCGCAAGAGCGCACGCCGGAAAGCGAGCGCGAAGAAGCAAGGCGCGGCCAAGAAGCCCGCCGCCAAGAAAGCCGCCGCGAAGAAGGCCGCGAAGAAAGCGAGACGTTAGGCTTCGCCGGTGCGCGCCGTCTCCGGGAAGCCGTTCGGAAGTTCGGAAGCCCCTGTAAGGGGCGGAAGAAAGTAGCCCACGGCGCGAGCCGTGGGAATAAACGTGAAGGTACAAAGATGAGAGCCCCTGCAAGGGGCGAAAGAAATCGGACGTTGATTTTCTTTCGCCCCTTATCAGGGGCTCTCTTGATTTCGTTCCGCATGTCCCCACGGCTTGCGCCGTGGGTTACTTTCTTCCGCCCCCTTCGAGTGCTTGGGAACGTCGCCGCGTCGTGACTTTCCAGTCGGTCTTGCCCGTCCGGTCGAGCCTCCCGATTAAGGTGTGTTGGGACACGGGGACGGCGCGCGGCCTGCGGCCTTCGGCCAGAGTGCCGAGGAGGACGGCGGGGTCGTGTCGGAACTCGACGCGGCGCTCGGTCGGCCCGTCGCCCGCGAGCCGCGCGCGCTCCAACTCGACCGAGGCCGTCTCGTAGGCCAGCACTTCGTCGAGATACCTGACGCGCAAGCCTTCGCGCATCCGCGCGCGCAGGTGCTCGGAGAAGGCCAGCGCCTCGTCCAAGTAATAGAAGCTCACGGGCGGGTGCGCGACCCAGAAGGCGGAGACTTCTCTGCCGAGGCGTTCGCCGCCGAGCAGGGCGCGCGTGAGCGGCATGGTGATGAGAAGCTTGCTCAGGCGAAAGCCTTTGTAGATTGTCCGCGTGGCTTCGAGGCCGGGGTCTTGCGCGACCGCGACGAGCCTTTCGCACTCGACTTCGCTGAGTCCTGAAGGTAATGCCTCTGCCCCTCCGGCACTCACCGCCGCGCGGAAGTCGAGGTCGGTCACGAGCCGCGCCAGCGATGACTGGAAGGCCGTCAGGCTCACGCCGCCTCCCGCCTCGCGGGCGCGGGCTGGTGCTTCGCCCACAGCTCCCTCATCCGCGCGAGCTGCGCCGCGAGCTTCTCCTCGCCCACGACCTCGTACCAGGAGTCCATCAGCTCGAAGACGACGCCGCCGACGTTCGGGCAGCGCGGCAGAACCCGGTCGAGCAGTTCCCAGACTTCGGGCGGGCTGATGTCTGAGTGCGCGTCGAGGTAGAAGCCCTCGTGCTCCAACCCGCCCGCGACGTGCATCTCTAGGACGTTCGAGAGGTCGAGTTCGCCGAGGAAGGCGTGCGGGTCTGTGCCGTGGTTGCGGCAGTTGGTGTAGAGATTGTGGAGGTCGAGGAGGAGGCCGCAGCCGCTCTCCGCGCAGAGGCGATTCAGGAACTCGGCCTCGGCGAAGTCCTGTCGCGGGAGGCTGAAGAAATAGACGTTGTTCTCAAGCAGGAAGGGCTTGGGCACGCGCGCGCGGACTTCACTGATTCTCGGCACGAGCAGTTCGAGCGTCTCCCTGTCCCACGCGAGCGGGAGAGTGATGCCGACGTTCAGTTCGCCCGCCGCGTGCTCGGCCAGATTGAAAGAGAGATGGTCGCTGTGCCAGGGGAAGTCGAGCCAGCGGTGCCAGCGCGCCATCTGCTCGACGTGCTCCCGGTCGAAGCGATGCGCGCTGCCGACCGAAAGGCCGATGCTGTGCGGCACGACGGTCAGCTCGCCCCTCACGCCTTCGATGAACTCGACCGCCGAAGGGTGGTTGGCGTGGCGCGGTGAGCGGCCCGCGCCCGCGTCAGTCCAGAGCGTGTCGGGCACCACTTCGAGGAAGTCGAAGTGGTGCCCTCCGCGTTCGACGAAGCCACGGAACGACGGGCCGTAGGCCAGCCCCACGCCGAGCTTCGGCACTCTCAACGCTTCGCTCATCGCCTCGACGCGCCGTTATCTACCGGGGTTTACTTTGGCGTCCAAGATGAGGCGTTCGAGCCCCGACAGGCAACGGGTGCAGCCCGCTTCGCCGAGCGCCTTCTGCAACTGCTTGGTGATGTCGGTGATGGAAGACCTCTTCCCGACGCCTACCGTGAGGCTCGTCCGCCTGATGACCGCCCCGGCGGTCGCCTTCGAGCTGACCGCCGAACTGACCGCCTTCGAGCTGACCGTATTCGACGTGGACAGCGAGCGGGTCTTAGACGCGGTCTTCTTCGAGCTGGCTTTTTTTGTCGCCATGAATTGTCTCCTCGTTCGGTGATGCGGGCTCCGGAGGTCGCTTGCGGCTCGCCGGGGCAACTGGCGTCCGCGTCGTCATCCCCCGCGCCCGTTGAGTTTGAATGTCGTGACTGACGAGGGTAAGGCTCTCGTCAAAGCGAACGCGGCCCGTGTTGCCAGCGAAGATATTCCGCACCCCCTTTGAAGTCAACACAAATATCGGCGACCGTCTCGACGGCTTCGTGCCGACAGCCGCGCGCGGCTGAGAACTCTTCGACGCTCGGCGGGAGTCAGGTTCATTCGATTCGCCTGCCGGGTTAGGTCATCAGCGTCGAGGCGATCTCCGGCGCGCAAGACGAGCGGTTCACCATCAGGCGCGACGCCGGGAGCGGGGCCGCGCCTGATACCAAGGGCACGCTGCCGACCATCCGCCGGGTGCGGAACTACGTCGGCCTCGTCCGAGGCTTGGACAAAATTCGTTGTCTTCATCAGACCTCACTTTGCCGCGAAATATAGACGAATTACCTGA
>DASTQX010000073.1:0-17768 GCA_035761505.1 Pyrinomonadaceae bacterium | reverse complement strand
GCTGATCGCGCCGTTCGAGGAGCGACCATACTGCGAGCGACCGTAGTAGCCGTCTTCGTAGCCGCGACGGAAGCCCTCGCGGAAGTAGTGCTGGTACTCGCCGACGTTGACGTAGTAGCCGTCGTAGCCGTAGGTCGCATCCTGATAGGCGTAGGAGTCCTGATAGCTCGCGCGCCAGCCGTCTTCGCGATCCGCCTGACCGGCGCGGTAGCCTTCCTCGTAGCCGAGGTTGACGGCCTGCCGGAGTTGCTGCGCGCCGTACTGGTTCGTCTCGTAGTACCTGCCGCCACGGTTGTAGCGGTAGTTGGACGCGCCGTAATCGTTGTAACGCCAGCTCTCCAGTCTGAGCTGATCCTGACGCAAGCGCTCAAGGTATCGCTGCTGGTAGCGCCACTGCGCGCGCCGCCGCTGCTGATCCAACTGCCACGCGCGCCGCTGCTGCATCTGCTGGCGGTACTGCGCCTGACGCTGCTCCTGCTGCTGTCGCCAGAGGTACTGCTGGCGCTGCTGCTGCACGTTGCGCTGCTGCTGGACGCGCCCCTGCTGCTGACGCTGCTGCTCCCAACGCTGGCGCTCCTGCTGCTGCCGGAGAGCCTCCTGCTGACGCCGCTGGGCCTCCCACTGCTGCCGCTGTTGCTGCTGGTTCTGCTGCTGACCGTAACGGCCCTCAATACGCATCTGCGGCTGTTGCTGCGGCTGCTGTTGTTGCTGCCGTCGCTGCTGCCAGCGCGCGTCCTGCTGCTGGCGCTGCTCGGTCTGCCGTTGCTGGCGCGCGGCTTCCTGCTGTTGACGTTGCGCCTGCTGCTGAGCCTGTTGCTGCTGGCGCTGCTGCTCCGAACTGCTCTGCCGCGCCTGCCGCTGCTGCACCTGTTCCTGTCGCCGCGCAGACCGTTGGGCCTGCCGCTGCTCCTGCCTTTGCTGACGTTCCGCCTGCCGTTCCTCTTGCCGCTCCGGGCGCTGTCGTTGCGCGTGTGCGGGGAGGAGCCCCGCGCCGAACAGCGTCGCCGCGCCGATGATTGCCGAGAAGGCTAAACGCTTATAAAAACTCTCTCCCATTTGTCCCCTCCTTTAAAACCGAGACCGGAATCCACAATGATCCCGTGAGACAGAAAGGCAAGCACCGTTCCGCGACGGCGCGGGGAGAATAAATCGGGGATTTGGAGCGCGTGAGGAGTTTCGGCGGATACCGTTTGGGACGCCGGTAGACTTTATGGGTTAGAGAGGGAACACGGCGCTTCCGTGATGCGACCTCGCTTCGACTTCAAAGGCTCCGGCGGCTGCGGGTCGTCGAGCCGCGCGCCTTCTTCCGCCGATAGACGCCGTCGAAGCGGACGTTCATCCCGCCGCAATCCGAGTTGTCGCTGACGACGAGATAGTCGCCCACGAGCCTCAGAGTCGCGCGGCAGATGTCGTCCTCGACGACGAGCACGTTGCCTTCGGGCCGCGCTCTGCCGTTCACCTCGCCGATGTGGATGTTGTCGCCCAAGCCCTTCCAGAAGGCTTCGCCCTCGACGCGGAGCTGACCCGGCTGCGCGTCGCGCCGGATGTCGAGCGACTGATAGTGAAACTCCCACGCGCCGAGCCAGCGCGCGAGCGGAGGGTTTCGCGCCGCTTCGGCGACGGACAGTTGATGAGCCGGAATCCAGCCCACGGTCTCGCTCCCCTTCGGCGGCTGGAACCACGCGCAGAGCCAGTCGCCGAAATTCCTTGAGACAATCAGTTCGTCGCCCGGAATGACGTAAGCGGTCTGGCGACACTTCGCGCCGGGGCAGCCTTCTTCGTCGCCGTGGAAATAGGCGCGCGAGCCCTTCGCGCCGACGACGCGCGCCGTGCGGAAGGCGGTCGAGTCGGAGGCGAAAGCGCCGTTGCGGCAGAAGTTCGGAGGGTTGCCGGACTCAGTGTCTTGCGCGAGCGCGCGCGCCGTGACGCACCAGAGGAGCAGAAGGAGCAGGAAGAATCTATTCATCGTTTTCGTCGTCAGCGCGTCAAGTCTTCTCAGCCGCGCGTATTCATTCACACCGCATCAGCGGAAGAAGATGCGGTCTTTGATTGCTTTGGGAATGCGGCGGCTCGTGCGCCCTTCTTTGAGGAGGCGGAGTTGTTCGGCGTAGAGGTCGCCGTGCTCGGCGGGCGAGTAGGTGAGGTAGAACTGCCGCCGGAGACGGTTCGAGGTGTTCGGGCCGCTGCGGTGCGGCGTCAGCGAATGGAAGATAACGAGGTCGCCGGGCCGCGTCTCGATTAATTCACCCTGACTAAAGTCTATCTGCTGCGCCTCCTCCTCGTTCATGTGGCGCATCTCGCCGGGCGTCGAGAGCAGGCGGTCTTGGTAGCCGGGGAACAACTCGACCGCGCCGTTCGCCGCGTCCGCGCCGTCCACCGCGATCATCACGTTGACCAGCTCTTTCGGGAACAACTGCCACCACGAATAGTCCTGATGAATCGGGTAGCCGCGCATCCCGACCATCTTATAAATCAACCTGTCCTTGAAGAGCGACACGTCGCCGCCGCAGATGTCGCGCAGCGGCGAGAGGACGCGCTCGTCTTCGGTCAGCGCCTTGAAGACGGGCGAGATGTCAATCACGGGGTCGAAGCGGTCAACTATCCAGAGCGTCTTCGTGATGTAGTGAGGGACGGTGCGGACGTTGTGCTCGTGCGCGAGGCCGAGCCCCAGCAGCCGCTTGCACTCCGCCGCCCAAGCTTCCGCCTCCGCCGCGCCGAAGACGCCGCGCAGCGTCAGGAAACCTTTGCGCCCGTACTCGGCGAGCTGCTCGTCCGTCAGCGTCGTGCCCAACTTTAAAAATTCTCCCCCGCGAATTTTACAGCAACGCCGTGTGAAACGGGGCATGTGCGTCGTCGGCGTCGCGCGTGTCTTTTCGCGGCGGGCGTCGTGGGGTTATACTGAGCGGGCGCTCCCCAAAGGGAAAAGGAACGGAATGAAATCTGAGAAAATCTCGGAGCTGACGACGAACCGTCTGAGCGTCTATCTGCGCTGTCTGAACCTGCTCGCGGCGGCGGGCATCAAGACCATCTCGTCGCAGGCTCTGGCCGACCAGTTCAACATGAACTCGGCGCAGATTCGCAAAGACCTGGCCTACTTCGGCGAGTTCGGCGTGCGCGGCGTCGGCTATTCGGTGGACGAGCTGCGCCGACACCTGACGCAGATTCTCGGCCTCGACCGCGCGCACCGCGTCGGCATCGTCGGCGCGGGCAACCTCGGCACGGCGCTCGCCAACTACAACGGCTTCACCGCCTCGAACTTCGCCGTCGTCGCGCTCTTCGACAACGACCGCGCGAAGGTGGGCCGCCGCATCGGCGAGGCGCAGGTCAAAGTCCACGACGCGCGGAAGCTCGCGCGCGTCGTGCGCGACGAGCAGGTGGACGTGGCCGTCATCGCCGTCCCGGCGCGCGTCGCGCAGAGGGTGCTCAATCAGGTGATGTCCGCAGGCATCAAGGCCGTCTTGAATTTCGCCCCCGTGCGCTTGCACGCACGGCTCGGCGTCAAGGTGAAAAACGTTGACCTGACCATCTCGCTCGAATCTCTCTCGTACTTTCTGGCTCGCCCGCAGATCACCTGCGTCACGAACCCGCGCAGCATCCTCCCCTACGAAGAGATCGCGCAGCGCGACGAACAAGAGTTGCTCAGTTAAAGACTAAGGAGTAAAGGTCGTGACCATGCAGTACCTCAAAAGAATCTTGCCGTTCACTCTGACATTCATCATTGGTGTCGGCCTCGGCGGCTTCGCGGGCCTCTTCCAATCGCGTACCGCGGAGCGCACGGGCTACACCTATCTGGGGGACGACTTCGGGCACCGCGGGCGCGAGTGCAAGAACAGGTTCAACGTCAGAAACTACACGCGCGCCTACAAGCCCGGCGAACGGGAGAGAAGGGGGCGCACGAACGTCGTCGCGACGCAGAGCTTCCCGGCGGACGCCGCGATGTTCGAGCGCGGCAGCAAGTGGCAGCCCGTGACCATCCTCCGCAGCCCCGACCCCTCGTACACGCGCGACGCGCGGAGCAACGGGACGCAGGGCGTCGTGCGCCTGAGCGTCATCTTCGGCGCGGACGGGAAGACGAAAATCGAGGAAGTCATCTCGCCCCTGTCCGACGGGCTGACCGAAGCGGCGACCGAGGCCGTGCGCTCCATCGAGTTCACCCCGGCGACCTTGAGCGGCAAGCCGGTCTCGACCCACGGCGTCGTGGATTGCATCTTCTAGCCTGAGTCGGGGAAGAGATTTTAGTCTCTGTCTAAGATGGACGAGCAGACAGCCCGGCGCGAGATCGTGCGCGTCGGCCAGTTGATGTACGAGCGCTCCTACGTCGTCTCTTCGGACGGCAACGTGAGCGTGCGCCTCGCGGACGGGCGTGTGCTCGCCACGCCGACGCAGACCTGCAAGGGGCGCATGACGGAGGATTCGCTCGCGCTCACAGACCTCGAAGGCCAGCCGCTCAACGACCGGCGCGCGTCGTCCGAGTTGGCGATGCACCTGCTCATCTACCGCGAGCGCCCCGAAGTGCGCGCCGTCTGTCACGCGCACCCGCCGCACGGCTCGGCCTTCGCCGTCGCGGGGCTGGCGATTGACCAGCCGATTCTGTCCGAGGTGATACTGACTCTGGGCTGCGTGCCGCTCGCCGAGTACGGCACGCCCTCGACCGACGAGTTGACGGAGGCGATGCTCCCGCTCGTGAAGCATCACAACGCGCTCCTGATGGCGAACCACGGCGCGGTTGCTTACGGCGAGAATCTCTGGCAGGCTTTCGACCGTCTGGAGACTCTGGAACACACGGCGAAGATCGCGATTCTCTCGCGCGCCCTCGGCGGCGCGAGGAACCTCCCGCCCGACTCGATTGAGAAACTCATAGACGTGCGCGAGCGCGCCGGATACTTGGACGAGCGTGCGCGCTGCCAGTCCTGCGGCTACCTCCACGAGACGCGCGTCGTCTGCCCGGCGGGCGAGAGGACAACCGCCGCGACGGCCCCTTCGCCGAAGGCCGCCGCCAACGGCGCGGGCAAGATTTCGCTCACGCGCGACGAACTCGTCGAACTACTCGTCGAAGCCGCGCGCACGCAGAAGCTTGGTTGATGGTCAATGGTGAATGGTTAAGACAAACCATCCGTCATCATTCTGCTATCCACCATTTACCATTCACGATTTACCATTTACCGGTTAGGAGAAGATTGATGCCTCAGGAAGCACTCGGAATGGTCGAGACGAAGGGCTTGGTGGCGATGATCGAGGCGGCGGACGCGATGGTCAAGGCCGCCAACGTCACGCTCGTCGGCTACGAGAAGATCGGCGCGGGGTTCGTCACGGCCATCGTGCGCGGCGACGTGGCGGCGGTCAAGGCGGCGACCGACGCGGGCGCGGCGGCGGCGCGTCGCGTCGGCGAACTCGTCAGCGTCCACGTCATCCCCCGCCCCCACGGCAGCGTGGACGAAGCCCTGCCCGTCGGGAACAGCTAAACGGTAGATGGTAAATGGCGAATGGTAAATAGATAAGAACTGTCTTTCACCATTGACCATTTACTATTCACCATTTACCAAACCGATGATTATCGCGCGCATACTCGGCACGGTCGTCTCGACGCAGAAGGACGAGCGTCTGAAGGGAAGCAAGCTGCTGCTCGTCCGCCCGCTCAACCTCGACGGGACGGAGGCGAGCGGCTACATCGTCGCCGTGGACACGGTCGGCGCGGGCTTCCACGAGCGCGTGCTCGTCGTCGCCGGTTCCAGCGCCCGCCTCGCCGAAGGCCAGAAGGACAAGCCCGTGGACGCGGCCATCGTCGGCGTCATTGACACGGTTGATTTTGTGAATGATTGAGAAGCCGGAAGGCTCCGCATCGCCGGTACTGACGCCGACATCACAACGATTCGACCGCAAAGGTTTTTCTACTGACTTCTGACTCCTGACTCCTGACTACTTTTCCATGCAACTCGCGCGGGTCATCGGGACGGTCGTGGCGACGGTGAAGAACGATTCGCTGGAGGGGCGGAAGTTGCTCGTCGTCCAGTCGTTGAACTCAGACCTTCTGCCGCAGGGGCCGCCGCTCGTGGCGCTCGACGCCGTGGGCGCGGGCGTGGGCGAACTGGTCTTCTGGTGCCGGGGCAAGGAGGCGAGCTTCCCGTTCCGGCGCGAGGACACGCCGACCGATTGCACCATCATCGGCATCGTGGACTCCGACGCGCACGTCTCGAAAGGGAGTCAGAGGAGATGATTCTGGCGCGCGTGGTCGGGAACGTCGTGGCGACGCAGAAGAACGAGCGCTACGCCAACGCGCGCGTGATGATGTGCCAGCCCGTGACGCCGCAGGGCGAGGAGTGGGGCGCGACGCTGCTGGCGCTCGACTCGGTGGACGCCGGAGTGGGCGACACGGTGCTCGTCGTGCAGGAGGGTTGGGGCGCTTCGACCGCCGCGACCGGCGAGCAGGGCGCGGCCATAGATTCGGCCATCATCGGCGTCGTCGACCGGATAGACTTCCTCGAAGCGGAAGCAAAGGGATAGCGAATGAGCACCGAGCAGGACAGGGCGCGTGAGTTGGCTGAGCGCATCGCGCGGCGACTAACAGACACGCGGGAAGATCGAGGCGAGCCGCAGGGCGGCGCGCGCCCGACGAACGCGGGCGGCGACCACGGAGCCTTGAGCGCCACGCTCTCCGAGATTCAACGACGACTTGCCCACATCGAGGCGCACATCTCGCACGACGGCTCGTGCGGTCACGACTTGAGAAGTGAAGAATATTCCGCGCGGTCTTCGTCGGACGACTCGACGGCGCGGCGGCATTCGCATCAGGCGACGAATGAAGCGGGCGCGCGCCCGACTTCTTTGAGCGGCACTTACGTCTCGGCGGTCTCGCATCCGAGTCAGGAGCGGTTCTCGGACATCGGCGAGGCCGTCTCGGAACTCGTCGAGATGTTCGAGCGCGAGAAGACCTGCAACGTCGAGCCCGGCGGCAAGCCCTGCGACCACTGCGGCATGTGCAGCGCGCGCGGGTTCTGAACGCGCCGCGCGTCAAACTCGCCGCGCCGGGCGGGAAAATGAAAAGAGGCTGCTTCGTCTTGAAGCAGCCTCTTTTTGTTTGCCGACGCGAGAAATACGTGGCGCGCACGCAGGCGCGGCCTTCACGCTCAGCGCGTGGCGGGCGCGGGCGCTGACGGCGCTTGGTTCCGGCGCATCGTGTTGGGGTCGAAGCGCGGAACCTGTCGCGAGCCCTCGTCGGCCTTGAAGTAGGGCTCCTCCTTGAAGCCGTACAGCTTGGCCGCGATGACCATCGGGAACTGGCCGCGCGCGGTGTTGTAGTCCTGCGCCGAGGCGGTGTAGTCGTCGCGCGCCACCGCGAGCCGGTTCTCCGTGCCCGTCAACTCGTCCTGCAACTTGAGGAAGTTCTGGTTGGACTGAAGCACCGGGTAGTTCTCCTGCAAGGAGAGCAGCCGCCCGATGGTTCCGCCGAAGCTGTTGTTGGCCTCGATGATGGCCTGCTTCTGTTCGGGCGACTTGTCGCCGCCCTCGCCTTGCGGAGCCGCGCTCGTCGCGTTCAAGAGGCGCGAGCGCGCCTCCGCGATCTGCCCGAAGACTTCCTGCTCCTGCACGCCCGCCGACTGTGCCGCCGCGACGAGGTTCGGGATCAAGTCCGCGCGCCGTTGGAGTTGGCTCTCGACGCCCGCCCACTTCGCGCGCACGGCCTGTTGTTTCGTCGTCAGTGTGTTGTAACCGCAGCCGCTCCCCGACACGGTCGCCAAAACGATGACGGCGAGCAGCATCAAACTTCTTTTATTCATCACGTTCCTCCTCATACTCATGTCCCCTTTCACAAAACGGGCACTCGTTTAAACATCTTCCGTCCGCTTCAAGTCCATCACGTCAACCGCCTCGATGACGCGCTCGATCTGCGCCATGTAGGAGGCGAAAAGCTCGTTGGCCTCCGCGTCGTCGAGCGTGCGCGCGTCGCCCGCCTCGCGCAACTCGAAGATGCGCTCGAAAGTCTCGCCGTCGAGGCCGATGAGCCTCACAGTCTCCCGCACGATGTCGTGCTTGAGCACCGGCGACTGTGCGCCGTGCAAGAGCAGCACCGGCGCGAAGAGCGTGGCGAAGCTCGAAAGGCTGTCGCTCATCAAGTCCTGTAGCCTGCGCGCCGACGCCGACGCAGGGATGTAGAGCCGCCGCAGTTGGATGAGCTTGCTGCGCAGTTCGTACTCGGTCTGGTGGCGCAGGTTCACGTCCGAGATGCGCATCATCTCGAAGGGGTCGCGCCCGTAGAGGACGACGCGCGCGCGCTCCATCTGGTGGAACTCGATGGGGAACACGTCCGCCGCGCCGCGCAACTCCGGGAAGGTGAAATAGACGGGCAGAGGGTGGCCGAGCCTTTGCCACTCGCGCATCGCCGCCTGCGCGAGCCGCAAGTCCTCCGGCGTGATGCGGTTGAGCGCGATCAGGATGTTGTAGTCCGACTCCAACTGCACGAAGTCGCCCGCCGCCGCCGAACCGTACAACATCACCGACGCCAAGTTGTCACCGTGCGTCGCGCGCAAATCCCCGATCAGATGATTAAAAGCTTCCTGCGCCACTCTATTCGCCATCGTTCACCGCCATCGTCAAACTTATGAACTCAGAACGCTGAGCGATGAACTGAGAAGATAAGTCGTTTGACTTTCGTCCCGCGTCCATCGTTCCGCCTTCCGAGTTTCTTACCAACTTCCTCCCGCGCCGCCGCCGCCGAAGTCGCCGCCGCCGCCGAAGCCCCCGAAGCCGCCGCCACCGCCGCCCCAGCCGGAACCGCCTCCGCCTCCGCCGAAGCCGCCCCAACCACTCGAACTGCGCCCGCCTCCGCTCAGGCCGCTAAAGAGGTTCGCCAGCAGCAGCGCGTTCAGACACCCGCCTCCGCCACCGCCGCGCCCGCCGCGACCCTTGCCGGAAAAGAGCGAGAGCAGAATCAGCACGACGATGCCGATCAAACAGCACGCGCCCGCGCTCAGGCTGCTCTGCGTCCCGCGCGCGCGCGTCTGCCGCCGCGTGCTCGCGCGCTCTACGGGCCGGTAAGCCTGACTCGCGTCAATGCCCTCGACGCTGAAGTTGCGCTTCTGCGCGAGCGTCGCCACGACCGTCATCACGAAGTCCGACACGCCTTTGCTGTAGTCGCCCTGACGGAACGGAGGCACCAAGCGCTGTCGCAAGATTTCGCCGACGAGCCCGTCCGGCAAGTCGCCTTCGAGGTGACGGCTGACCTGCGCCTGATACTTGCGGTCTGCCGTCGCCACGACCAGCAGCAGCCCGTTCTTCTCGCCCTCCTTCGAGCCGATGCCCCAACCGCGCGCCACCGACAGAGAGTAGTCGAAGATGTCTCGCCCGCCCGTCGTCGGGATGGTCACGACGGCGAACTCGATGTCGGCGCGCTCCTTCAAGCCCTTGAGGACTGTCGCCAGCCGCTCTTCGGTCGCCGGGTCAATGACGTTGGAGTTGTCCGTGACGTAGCCGGTCGGCGGCGGGAGCGGCGACTCCGAGTAAGCGCGCGCGTCCTGCGCCGCAGCCGCGCCCGCGCACGCGAGCAGCAGGCACAGCGCGGCCACGAAGGCGGCGGGTAAAGCTGAACGTCTGCTTGGCATGTATGTTCGGATGATAACAGTCAGGAGCTAATACGAAGAAACCACCGACGTTGTTTTTAATTCACGTTTGAAGGCCGCGAACACTCGCGGCCTCATCAATGACCGATGAGAAGGTGCAGCACGTAAAAGAACGCGACGCCGCCGAAGACCACCAGCGAGACGAAAGGGTTCTTGTGCTCAAGGTGGTTGACCTCCGGGATGAGGTCGCTCGCCGCCACGTAGAGCGTCACGCCCGCCGAGAAGGGGAGCGCATAGACCACCGCCTCCTTCGCCCGCGCCTGAAGCAGCGCCACGCACAAGACCCCCGCGAGCGTCGCCGCCCCGATAATCAAAGTCGCCATCAGCGCCCGCGCGGGCGTCCGCCCCGAAGCCAGCATGATCGAGGCCGCCGTGAACCCTTCGGGCACTTTATGCAAAAGCACCGCGACGAAGACCAGAAGCCCCACTTTGCGGTCAACCACGAAGGCCGAGGCGACCGAAACGCCGTCGAAAAACGTGTGAATCGAGAGCCCGCCGATGGCCGTGTAGGCCGCCGCGGGCCGGACGACCGCTTCGGGGTGCGTCTCCTCGCCGAAGTGAAAGTGCGGCGCAATCGTGTGTTCAAAAAAATGGATGAGGAGGTATCCGCCCAAAAGCAGCGTCATCGCGCCGAGCACGGCCTCGCCCGCCTCCGCGCCCGTCGCCCCGCTCGCCCACAAACCGAACACCTCCGGCATGATTTCGATGAAAATCGCCGCCAGCATGAACCCCGCGCCGAGCGCCACCAGATACCGCAGAGACTTCCGGCTGCGCTCGAAAGTGCCGGGGCGGGCCAAAAGCACCCCGCCGCAGACGTTAGCCAGCGCCACAAGGCCGCCGAACAGAAGAAGTTCGCCGAGATTCATCCGAAGTTCAGCCGCCCCGGAATTCGTCCTAATAATATTTGCATCGCTTGGGGCGCAACTATACAGGATGAGCGCGGGCTTGGCTACGGGCCGCTTAAGGGCGAATTACACCATATGGTGCTTAAAATTTATGATTTGACAGTGTTTTTGCTCTTGACATGCTTAAGCAGGCGGGCGTACTATGCGCGGCGGGTGGTCAAAAGTGGCTAAAAGTGGGCTACTGAGAGGAGCTTGCCGCCTTTGCTTAGAGTTTCACTTTAACTTTTAAGCAACCTCGCCCCGTGGTTTCGCCGCAAACCCCTATGCTGAGAGGAAATTACACGGCGCGGATGGACGGCAAGGGGCGGCTCAAAGTGCCGAGCGTGTTCCGGCGCTACCTCGCAGAGAAGTACGGGCCGGAGTTTTACGTCACGAGTTTGAACGGGGAATGTGTCCGCATCTTTCCTTTGCCGGAGTGGGAATCCATCGAGCAGCGTCTGGCGCTCCTGCCTTCGATGGACCCGGCGCGCAGAAAGTTCCTTGACAGGACGAACTACTACGGACAGCAGGCGGAGTTGGACGGGCAGGGGCGCATCCTCATCCATCCGCTCCTCAGAAAGTCGGCGGGCGTCTTAGGCGACGTGGCCGTCCTCGGATATTTGACATATTTGGAAGTCTGGGAACTTGAGCGCTTCGAGCGGCGTCTCCTCTCCGACCCGTACACGGAGGAGGACGAAGCTTCGATTGCGCGTCTCGGAATCTGAAGGAAGGTGACAGGGACGAGTTATGAGTAAAGACGGATTTGAGGTTTCAAATCTCAGATTTGAGATTTCAAACGGCCAGACGCTCATCACTCAAAGCTCTTCACTCTTCTTCCACGAGACCACGGGGCGGTGGTGATGGCGGAGCCCGGAGGGGGGCCGGGCACGCCCCATCGCCCCGTGTTGCTACTTGAGACGGTCGGTCTGCTCGCGCCGGAGCGCGGCGGGCTCTTCGTGGACGCGACGCTCGGCCTCGGCGGGCACAGCGAGGCGCTCCTCGAAGCCTCGGACGAGGCGCGGGTGCTCGGCATTGACCGCGACCCGGAAGCCTTGCGGCTGGCCTCGGAACGTCTCGCGCGCTTCGGCGAGCGCTTCCGCGCCGCGCACGCCAACCACCGCGAGATCGCGCGGGTGATGCGCGAGGCGGGCGAAGCTGAAGCGAGCGGGGTGTTGGCAGACCTCGGCGTCTCGTCCTTGCAGTTCGACACGGCGGAGCGGGGCTTCAGCTTCCGACAGGACGCGCCGCTCGACATGCGGATGGACGCAAGCGGCGGCGAAGAGACGGCGGCGGAACTGCTCGCGCGGCTGCCGGAAGAGGAGATCGCGCGCGTCATCTACGAGTACGGGGAGGAGCGGCGCTCGCGTCGCATCGCGCGCTGGATCGTCGAGCGGCGCGAGCGCGGAGAGCCGATTGAAACCACGGGGGCTCTGGCCGAGTTGGTCGCGCGCGCCGTGGGCTACAAGCGCACCGACCGGATTCACCCGGCGACGCGGACTTTTCAGGCGCTGCGCATCGCCGTCAACGGCGAACTCGAAGGGCTCGCGGCGTTCCTCGAAACTTCGGTCGATCTTTTACAGGCGGGCGGTCGCCTCGCGGTCATCAGCTTCCACTCTCTGGAAGACCGGATCGTGAAGCGCACCCTCAGGCGACTCGCCGGGCAGTGCGAGTGCGGGCCGAGAGTGCCGGTCTGCTCCTGCGGGGCGCGGCGCGCGGTCGAGATTCTGACGCGGCGTCCCGTCGCGCCGACGCCGGAGGAGATGGCAGAGAACCCGCGCGCGCGCAGCGCCAAGCTGCGGGCCTGCTCGAAACTTTGAAAGACAGTGCCGGAGCCGACGGGACTGAGAAAATGAAGAGACTGTGTTCCCACCTCCCTCTCAGTCTTAATAAAGACAGTCAACACCAAACCTTTTATCCGAGGCCGACAAGCAGATGAGAAGAATGCCCCAGCAGTACGCGAACCCGCATCTCCGCCGCGAGCGCGACCCGCGCGCCTTCCGGCGTCAACTCTGTCTGCTCGCGTGCTGCCTCCTGCTGGCCGCGGGTTTCGTCGTGGCCGTGAGGCAGCAGATCGTGGCCGTCGAGTACGGCTACAAGACCGAGGCGCTCAGGCGCGAGCGCGAAGAACTACTCGACGAGCAGAAACGCCTGCTGGTCGAACTCGAACAAATTTCCTCGCCCGCGCAGTTGGAGGCCGCCGCGCGCGAGATGGGATTGCAACCGGCGCGCGCCGCGCAGATCGAGACCACGGCGACGCGCGCGGAGCCGGGCGCGGCGTCTTTCGTCGGCACGGCGACGGCGGGCGGCGTGCTCCCGCGTTAGCCGGGAAAGAGTTCGCAACCGAGGAGCCGCGCACGCACACAAAGTCCGTCCGAAGCGGTCGGGCGCGCGGCTCAAGAGACGGGGGAACGATGAAGAGGCCGTCGCCGAACATGCCGGAACGTTACGGTTCAGAGCGCGCGCAGCGTCCCGATGTCTCGCGGCGGCGTGCTTTAGTGGTCGCCGTTTTTCTTTGCGCGTGGATGCTGGTCGTCGGCGCGAAGCTCGCCTACCTCCAAACCTCTCAACACGAATGGCTGACGAAGCGCGCGCGCGCGCAGCAGTTGAACGTCGAGCGGCTCGCGCCGACGCGCGGGCTCATCCTCGACCGCAAGGGGCGCGAGCTGGCGCGGAGCGTGGACACGGACTCTTTCTTCGCCGCGCCGGGCGAGTTGGAGAACGCCGACGAGGCGGCGAGGGCTCTGGCGCGCGTGCTCGGCCTCGACGCCGACGCGCTCTCGACGCGTCTCAGGCAGGCGAAGGAGTCGCGCCGCAGCTTCGTCTGGCTCGCGCGCAAGGTGAGCGAGGAGCAGGCGCGCGCCGTTCGGGAGTTGAAGCTCAAAGGCATCTACTCGATGCAGGAGCCGCAGCGTCGCTACCCAAACGGCGGGCTCGCGGCGCACGTGCTCGGCTTCGTGGATTTGGACGAGAAGGGCTTGGGCGGCGTCGAGCAGGTCTTCAACGCTTCGCTCTCCGGCGAGGAGGGCCGACTCGTCGTCGGGCGCGACGCGCGGCGCGGCATCTTCGAGAGCGCGGGCGACGCGGCGCGGCCCGGTCAGAGCCTCGTCCTGACGATTGACCAGACCGTGCAGTACCGCGCCGAGCAGGTGCTCGCGGCGGCGGTCGAGCGGGCGCGCGCCAAGTCGGGCGCGGCCATCGTGCTCGACCCGAAGACGGGCGAGATTCTGGCGCTCGCCAACGCGCCCTCGTTCGACCCGAACGCCGCTTCGGGGACGAGCGCCGAGATGCTGCGCAACGAGTCTTTGCAGAACATCTACGAGCCCGGCTCGACCTTCAAGGTCGTCGCCTTCTCCGCCGCGCTCGAAGAGGGTCTGACGCGGCCCGACGAGAAGATTGATTGTCTCGGCGGCGGCATCAACGTCCTCGGTCGCTTCGTCCGCGACCACACTCCTTACGGCACTCTGACGGCGACCGAGGCGCTCGCCAAGTCGTCGAACGTCGCGGCCATCAAGCTCGGCATGCGCGTCGGCAACGAGCGGATGTACGACTACATGCGCCGCTTCGGCTTCGGCGCGCGGACGGGCGTGGAGCTGACGGGCGAGACGGCGGGCCTTCTGCGCAAAGTCGAGAAGTGGCATCCGAGTTCCATCGGCTCGCTTGCCATCGGGCAGGAGATCGGCGTCACGCCTTTGCAGATGGCGGCGGCCTTCGGCGTGCTGGCGAACGACGGCGTGCGCGTCGCGCCGCATCTGGTGCGCGAGGTGCGCGACGCCGAAGGGCAGGCGGTGCGTCGCGCGCAGCCCGAAGCGCGGCGCGTCATCAGCGCGGAGACGGCGCAGACCATCCGGCGGATGTTGGAGACGGTGACTCTGAAGGGGACGGCGAAGCGGGCTCAGCTCGAAGGCTACACGGCGGCGGGCAAGACCGGCACGGCGCAGAAGATTGACCCGAAGACGCGCGCTTACTCGAAGACCAAACACGTCGCCTCGTTCGTCGGCTTCGCGCCGGTGGAGAACCCTTCGGTCGTCATCGTCGTCGTCGTGGACGAGCCCGTCGGCGCGTACCACGGCGGCGACGTGGCCGCGCCCATCTTCCGCGAACTGGCCGACCAGATTCTCCCGTACCTCGGCGTGATGCCCGACGAGGAGATCGAGACGCCTCCGGCTTCGACGCCCGGACTTCTGGCCGCGGCCCCGCGCGTCGCGGAGGGCGAGGGCGGCGCGTCGAAGGATGTTGAAGGCGACGCTCAACAGCCGTCGAATCTGCCGGTCGTGACGAAGGGCGAGGGGCTCGCGCCGGGCGGCGAAATCAGCGAGGTGGTTTACGCGTCGGCGGGCGGGCGCTCTCTCTTGATGCCCGACCTGCGCGGTCGCAGCGTGCGCGACGTGGCGATGGTCTGCGCGCAACTCGGCCTCGAACTCGAAGCCTACGGCGAGGGACGGGCCGTCCGCCAGAGCCCCGCCGTCGGCACGCCGCTCGCAGCCGGTCAGAGGGTGCGTATCGAGTTCGGGCGAAGCGACTGAGAGCGGTTTGAAATCTCGAATTTGAGATTCGAGCGCAGAGAGTTGAAAGAGAGTTTTTCCCGTCCGACGCCCCCTAGTCTTAGTCGTGCGGAGTTGAAAAGCCGGAGTCAGACCTCGGAACGGAAGAGATGCGAAACCAGAAGGCCCCGCTCAGTTTTTCGCCGCGCGTGAGCTTGCCGGGAGACGAAATGAGGCGACGAATTTCCGATTGTCGCGAGCGTTTGCGCCGTGGGCGCGCGGCGCGCAGAATAGCCGGGCGCGAGTCGTCTCCCGCCGAAATTTTACCGGCGGAAGAGGCCGAAATGGTCGGCGCTTCCGCCAAGTCCGGGGGGCTCAGGGTCAAGTCCTGAGCCGTCGGCCCGCTCTCCCCGGACGCCGAAGGACGCGCCGGGGCCGCCGTCGGCGGACGACAAATCCATGCGCCGAAGGGTAGAGAACGGGCTTTGAGGATAAAAGAAGCAGCCGGTTTGATGCGCGCCTCGGAAGGGGCGACGGAAGCGCTCTTTGACAAGGAAATACTCGGATATGCGATTGACTCGCGCGGCGTCGCGGCGGGCGAGCTGTTCTTCGCGCTCTCGCCCGAAGACTACCGCCGCCACTGCTTCACGGCCACCTCGTTCGCCGACGCGCACCTCTTCATTCCGCAGGCGTTCGCGGCGGGCGCGGTGGCCTGCGTCGCCCGCGCCGAGAGGGTCAGAGGCGACGCGTCGCTCGGCGTTTACGCTGGACGGCTGTTGCTCGTCGAAGACGTGATCGAGGCGCTGCAAATGCTCGCGCGCGGCGTCATTGACGCCTGGGGCCGGAGGGTCGTCGGCATCACGGGGAGCGCGGGGAAGACGACGACGAAGGACTTGACGGCGCACGTCCTCGGCCACACGGGCCGGAGGGTCTTGCGGAGCCGCAAGAACTTCAACAACGAGCTGGGGGTGGCGCTCTCGGTCTTGCAGATGGAGACGGGCGGCGCGAAGCCTTCGGACTTCGACGTGGCCGTGCTTGAGATGGGGATGTCAATGCCGGGCGAGATCGCGCGCCACTGTCTGGTCGCCCCGCCGGACATCTCGGTGGTCGTCAACGTCGCGCCCGTGCATCTCGAATTCATGGGCTCGATAGAGGCCATCGCGGCGGGCAAGGCGCAACTCGTCGAAGGCTTGAAGCCGGGCGGGACGGCCATCCTCAACGCCGACGACGAACGCGTCGCGGCGATGCGCGCGAAACATTCCGGCCCGGTCTTGACCTTCGGGCTGGAGAGAGAGGCCGACGTGACGGCGACGGAAGTCGAGCGGGCCGGGCTCGGCTTGAGCCGCTTCCTTTTGCGCACGCCCGAAGGCGCGGCGCGGGCGGAACTTCCGATGCCGGGCCGCCACAATCTCCTGAACGCGCTCGCGGCTTCGGCGGTCGCGCACCGCTTCGGGATGGTGGCCGTCGAGATAGCCGAAGCGCTCGCCACCGCCGCGCCCTCGCAGATGCGCGGCGAGGTGCTCCGCTTCCGCGAAGGGTTCACGGTCTTGGACGACTCTTACAACTCGAACCCGCGCTCGCTGCTGGCGATGGCCGAGGCGGTCGCGCAGGGCGGCGAGTCGGTTCGGAGGCGAATCGTGGTGGCGGGCGAGATGCGGGAACTCGGCGCGGACTCCGCCGAGATTCACCGCGAGACGGGGCGCGAGGTGGCGGGCATCGGGCCGGACGTGCTGTGGGGGGTTGAGGGCCACGCGCGGGAACTCATCGAAGGCGCGCGCGAGGCCGGGATGATGGAAGCCAACGCGGCCTTCTTCGAGAACTCGGAAGAGGCCGCCGCCGCGCTCGCCGCGTTCGTCAGGGCGGGCGACCTCGTCCTCGTCAAGGGCTCGCGCGGCGTCCACACGGAGAAGGTCATCGAGCGTTTGAAAGAGCGATACGAACAGGGTGATGAGTGATAAGTGATGAGTGATGAGAAAGGAGAGATTCTTTTCCGTCACTTATCACCGCTCACTTATCACTCATCACTCATGTAAATGATCTACTACATCTTTTACGAATGGCTCTTCAAGTCGCTCTCGGCGGGGAGCGGCTCGGAGTCGTACTTCGTCAAGGCGCTGAACGTCTTCCAGTACGTGACGTTCCGCACGGCCTACGCCGCGATCACGGCTCTGCTCATCTCGCTCGTCTTCGGGAGCCGCGTCATCGAGGCTCTGAGGCGGTTGAAGATCGGGCAGGAGATTCGGGCCGAGGGGCCGCAGGCGCATCAGGCCAAACGCGGGACGCCGACGATGGGCGGCGTGCTCATCATCGGCTCGGTGCTCATCTCGACGCTTCTGTGGGCGCGGCTGTCGAGCCTCTACGTCTGGATCATCCTCATCGCAACGCTGCTGTTCGCGCTCATCGGGTTCGCCGACGATTACGAGAAGGTTTCGCGCAAGCAGAGCTTGGGGCTCACGGGCCGCAAGAAGCTGGCGGGGCAGTTGCTCATCGCCGTCGGCGTGTGGGTCGCGCTCTACGCGTGCACGTACTACGGCTTCGCCGACTATTCGTGGAAGCTGAGCATCCCGTTCTTCAAGCAGACGGCCATCAGCCGCGTGACGGACATCGGGCCGCTGCTTTACCTGCCGTTCATCGCCATCGTGCTGCTCGGCTTCTCGAACGCGGTGAACCTGACGGACGGCCTCGACGGGCTTGCCATCAGCGTGACGGTCGTGGCGATGGGGGCTCTGACGGCCTTCACTTACGTCACGGGCGACTTGCGCTGGGCCGAAAGGTTGGGGCTCGAACAT
>DASTQX010000072.1:0-25460 GCA_035761505.1 Pyrinomonadaceae bacterium | reverse complement strand
GACGCAGACCCGCGCGCCTTCAATCTCGACGCCTTCGCGCACGAGCAGTTCGACTATCCCGGCGGGCGTGCAAGGGAGGAGCGCGGGCTGCCGGAGCACCATCCGCCCGACGTTGACGGGGTGAAAGCCGTCCACGTCCTTCGAGGGGTCAATCGCTTCGATGATGCGGAACTCGTCCACGCCGCGCGGGAGCGGCAGTTGGACGAGGATACCGTCCACGTCCTCGCGCCGGTTAAGCTCTCCGACCACGCCGAGCAACTGCGCGGTCGTCGTCTCGGCGGGCAGCGCGACGTGCTCGGAGGCGAGCCCCAACTCTTCGCACGTCCGCACCTTGTTGCGCACGTAAACGGCGGAGGCCGGGTCTTCGCCGACGCGCACCGCCGCCAGCCGGGGCGTCACCCCGCGCTCGCTCCGGAGCCGCGCCGCTTCCTGAGCCGCCTCGCGCTTAATCTCCGAGGCCACGCGCGCGCCGTCGAGCTTGCGCGCCTTCGTGCCTTCGCCCTCTGTCATCAATGAGCCCATCGCGTGTGCGCTCATCCTAGCACAATTCCGGCCCCGCCGGTCACGCCCCGCCGCCACCTCCCGCCCGTTCATCAACACCGATTCAAGACCTTGCGGCGGCGAGTTGCGCGCGCCTCCCGTCGTGTCCCACAATCGAGCCCATGCACAACTCGCTCTCCTTCCAAGCAGGAAATCTTTTGAGAACCTTAGTCTTCACACTCGGCCTTTTAACGAGCGGGCTCGCCTTCGCGGGCTGCGCGAAGAGCGGCGGGCCGGAGCGTCGTTATCCGTTGAAGGGCAAGGTCGTCTCGGTTGACCGCGCGGGGATGAAGATCGTGGTTGACCACGAAGAGATACCGGGCCTGATGCCCGCGATGGAGATGCCCTTCCCCGTCAAAGACGCCGACGTGCTGCGCTCGATTGACGGCGGCGATGTGATACAGGCGACGCTCGTCGTGGACGACCTCGGCTACCGCCTCGAACAGCCGTTCGGCATCACGAAGGGGACGCCGAACGGCGCTCCCGCCAACACCGGCACGTCCGAGCCGCAGCCCGGCGTCGAAGTCCCTGACTTCAAGCTCGTCAATCAAGACGGCGAGCCGACGACGTTGCGCAAGTCGCCCGCGCGCGCCGTGCTCCTGACCTTCATCTTCACGCGCTGCCCGCAGCCCGATTACTGCCCTCTCATCAGCAGCAACTTCGCCGAGATCAACCGCGAGATGGAAAAAGACGCGGCGCTCCGCGAACGCGTGCGCCTTCTCAGCGTGACGATTGACCCGGCCTACGACACGCCGAAGGTCTTACGCAGCTACGGCGGCGGCTACACCGAGAAGTACGCCACCGAGACTTTCGAGCGCTGGGAGTTCGCCACCGGCGAGCCCGACGAGATTAGAAGGCTTGCGACCTTCTTCGGCCTCGCCTACAAGGAAGAGAAAGACCAGATCGTTCACTCGCTCCGCACCGCGCTCGTCGGCCCCGACGGTCGCCTCGTCAAACTCTATCGCGGTAACGAGTGGAAGCCCGCCGAAATCTTGAACGACATCCGAAGTCTTCCCGCCGAGGCGCAAGCGCGTTAAGACGGAAGCCGTTTCAAAAAAGAGAGGGCGGCGCTCCGCGAAGAGGCCGCCCCTTTAATTCGTCTTGATGGAGTTTCAGCCCTTGAGCTTCTGAATCTCTTCGGTCAGGACGGGGACGACTTCAAAGAGGTCGCCGACGATGCCGTAGTCGGCGATGTCGAAGATAGGCGCTTCGGGGTCTTTGTTGACGGCGACGATGGTCGAGGAGTTCTTCATCCCGACGAGGTGCTGGATCGCGCCGGAGATGCCGAGCGCGACGTAGAGCTTCGGCGCGACGGTCTGCCCCGACGAGCCGATCTGCCGGTCAATCGGCAGCCAGCCCGCGTCGCAGATGGGCCGCGAGGCGGCGATGTCTCCGCCCAGGACTTCGGCCAATTTCTCCGCGAGCGCGATGTGCTCTTGCCCCTTGATGCCGCGACCGATGGCGATGATGACTTCGGCCTTCGAGAGGTCAACGGCCTGCTTCACCTCTTGGAACGGAGGCTCCGGCCTCATCCTCACTTCGCCGACCTCGACCGGCATCGCCTCGACCGGCGCGCTCCCTTCACCCTTCTGCGCTTGGTCGGCGCGGTACGCGCCCGACTGGAACGAGGCGAAGATGGGCGGCTCTCCCTTCGCCACCACGTCGGCGTCAATCTTGCCGAGGAAGATGCGGCGCGCGAAAGTCACCGCGCCGTCCGAGACTTGCGCGCGGATGCAATCGCTGATGACGCCCTTGCCGAAACGCGCGGCGAGCTTCGGCGCGAAGTCGCGCACGAGATACGTGTGCGGCATGAAGACGTACTGCGGGTCGCGCGCCCGCACGACCTGCTCCATCGCGTCCGTGTAGGCATCCGGCGTGTACTCCGCGAGCTTCGGGTTCTCGGCGGAAACCACCCGCGCCACGGCGTAGCCCGCGACCTCTTGCGCCAGCGCGCCCTCCGCGCCCAGCACGACCGCCGTCACTTCCTGACCCAAAGCCGAGCCGAGCTGCTGAGCAGCCGCCACCGCCTCGAAAGAAGCCCTGTTGAAAGCACCGCCCCGGTGCTCGACGAAAACTAAGATTCCGTTACTCATAATGTTTTTGGTAAACGGCAAACGGTGAAAGACAGTTTCTTACTGTTCACCATCTACCATTTACTATTCACCCTTAAAATATCCTCGCCTCCGAGCGCAGCTTTTCGGCGAGTTGGGCCGCGCCTTTTTTGGCGTCGCCGTCGCCGAGGAACTGCGTCTGCTTGGTCTTCTGCGGGAAATAGACGCGCGTGATGCTCTGGGAGCCGCCGCCCTCGTTGACCGCTTCCGCCGAGGGCTGGACTTCGCGTATCTCTTTCTTCTTCGCCGCCATGATGCCTTTCAAAGAGGCGTAACGGATGGGGTTGATGCCCGACTGGATGGTGAGGAGCGCGGGCGTCGGCATCGTGTACCACTGATACCAGCCGCTCTCCAATTCTCGCTTGACGCGGAACTCTTCGCCCGACGCGTCAACCTCGATGACGATGGTCGCGTGCGGCAGGCCCATCAACTCCGCGAGGATGACGCCCGTCTGCGCGTAGCCGTAGTCGTCGGACTGAAGGCCCGACATCACGAGGTCTGCCTGCTCTTCGCGGATGGCTTCGGCGAGGACGCGCGCGGCGGCGAACGGGCCGAGGTGCTCAAGACGTTCGCCGACGACGTGGACGGCGCGGTCTGCGCCGCGCGCGAGCGCATCCTTGATGACCGACTTGACGCGCTGCGGCCCCATCGAGCAGACGACGACCTCGCCGCCCTTCTTCTCCTTCAAACGCAGCGCCTCTTCGAGCGCGTAGCCGTCCGACTCGTTCACCTCGTAGGAGAGGTCGCTCTCCTCGATCCACTTCTCTTCCCGGTTGATGCGCAGGATGGCGTCTTTCTTCGCCACCTGCTTCATTAAGACGATGATTTTCATAATTTCAGCGAGCAGTAAGCGGTGAGCAGTAAGCAGGAAAGGCAGTTTTCTCTTAACTGTTTACCGCTTACTGCTCGCTGCTCACTGTCCTTCCTCGTACCGTTTGAACAGGAGCGCGGCGTTGGTGCCGCCGAAGCCGAAGCTGTTGGAGAGCGCGTGGCTGATGTCGGCCTCGCGCGGCTCGTTGGGAACGTAGTCGAGGTCACATTCGGGGTCTGGGTTGACGTAGTTGATGGTCGGGGGCAGTTTCTTCTCGGTGATGGCGAGGACGGAGAAGACCGCCTCGATGCCGCCCGCCGCGCCGAGCAGGTGGCCCGTCATGGACTTCGTCGAGCTGACCGCGAGTTTGTAGGCGTGCTCGCCGAAGGTCTGCTTGATGGCGAGCGTCTCGAACTTGTCGTTGTAGGGCGTCGAAGTCCCGTGCGCGTTGATGTAGCCGACCTCTTCGGGCGCGACGCCCGCGTCCTTCAAGGCCATCCGCATGACGCGAATCGCGCCCGAAGCGGTCTCGTCCGGCATCGTGATGTGGAAGGCGTCGGCGGTCATCCCGTAGCCGACCAACTCGGCGTAAATCTTCGCGCCGCGCGCGACGGCCCGCTCGTGCTCCTCCAAGACCATCATCCCCGCGCCCTCGCCGATGACGAAGCCGTCGCGGTCGCGCTCGAAGGGGCGCGAGGCGTGGACGGGGTCGTCGTTGCGGGTCGAGAGCGCGCGCATGGCGGCGAAGCCCGCGACCGACATCGGCGTGATGGCCGACTCGGCCCCGCCGCAGATCATCACGTCGGCGTCGCCGCGCTGGATGATCTTGAAGCTGTCGCCGATGGCGTGCGCGCCCGCCGAGCAGGCGGTCGCCGTCGCCGAGTTCGGCCCCCTCGCGCCGAAGCGGATGGAGACCTGACCGGCGGCCAAGTTGACGATGGCCGAGGGGATGAAGAACGGCGAGACGCGGTGCGGCCCTTCGTCTAAGAGCTTCGAGTGCTCGCGCTCGATGGCCCAGAAGTCGCCGATGCCGCTGCTGATGTAAGTCCCGATGCGCTCGGATTCGTCGCCGGTCAACTTCTCGCCGCGCGCGACAAGGCCGCTGTCATAGACGGCCTCGTCCGAGGCGGCGATGGCGTAGTGGATGAAAGCGCCCATCTTGCGCGCTTCCTTCTTCTCGACGAACTTGAGCGGGTCGAAGTCCTTGACCTCGGCGGCGATCTTGACGGAAAACTTCTCGGTGTCGAACTTCTTGATGTAGTCCACGCCGCTGCGGCCAGCCATCAAAGCGGCCCACGTCTCCGAGACCGTGTGCGCGACCGGCGTGACGAGGCCGAGACCCGTTACCACAACCCGACGTTTCAAAGTTAATACTCCTCCCAGCGAGAAAGACCGAAGGGCCGAAAGCGACGGCGAGCGGCGCGCGAGCGCCGGGCCGTCCACGCCTTGCGCCGACGCCGGGGCCGGACGGCCCGTGTGGCCCGCTCGACGGCGGACGCGCTCAAAAGCGCCCGCCCGGCGAAGCCCTCTGCCCGCCCCTCGGCGTCCGACGGTCGAATCCCGAAGCTACTTCTCGTTCTTCTTGTGCGTGTCTATATAGGTGTAGGCGTCGCGGACGCTCTGAATCTTCTCGGCCTCTTCGTCCGGGATTTCGATGCCGAACTCCTCCTCAAAGCGCATCACCAGCTCGACCGTGTCGAGCGAGTCCGCGCCGAGGTCGTCAATGAAGCGCGCGTTCGGCGTGACCTCGTTCTCGTCCACGCCCAACTCGTCAATGATAATCTGCTTCACTCTCATTTCGATGCTATCGTTCTCGGCCATTATTCCTGCTCCTCTGCTGAAATGTGTAAAAGCTCCGAAACCCTTCCGCGCGAGGCCCGGCTCCCGCGAACAAAATTTTCCGGCGCGCCTTTTTAATCTCCGCCCGCCGCCTGCCCCGTCGTCTCCGCCGAACTTTCTTCGAGCGCCGCGCGCGTCGCCTCAAGGCTTACCACATTCTCGACGTTGAGGCACTTCGCCTCCGGCGCACTCTGCCTGACCAAACCCGAAAGGACTTTGCCCGGCCCGACCTCGACGAACGTCCGCGCGCCCTCGCGCCAGAGCGTTTCGACCGACTCGCGCCAGCGTACCGGCGAAGAGACCTGCCGGACGAGCGAGTCGCGCGCCTCCGCGCCCGTGCGAATAAGAGCCGCATCTACGTTCGTCACGAGCGGGACGCGCAAGTCTGAAAACTCAATCTCTTTCAAATCGGCGGCCAAGCGCTCCTGCGCCGGAAGCATCAGCGCGCAGTGGAAAGGCGCGCTCACCTTGAGCGCGATGGCTCGTTTCGCGCCGCGCTCCTTGAGCTTCGACATCGCGCGCTCGACCGCGCCCGCCGTCCCCGCGATGACCACTTGATTCGGCGAGTTGATGTTGGCCGGGCTGCAAACTTCGCCTTCCGAGACTTCCTCGCAGACCTCGCGCACCGTCTCGGAATCCAGACCGAGAATCGCGGCCATCGCGCCCTCGCCGACCGGCACGGCCTCCTGCATGTAGCGCCCGCGCCGGCGGACGACCCGCACCGCGTCGCCGAGCGAAAGCGCGCCCGCCGCGACCAGTGCCGAATACTCTCCGAGGCTGTGACCGGCGACGAACTGCGGCCCCGCGAATCCTTCCGCTTCCAGCACGCGCCACGCGGCGACCGAGGCCGCGAGAATCGCGGGCTGCGTGTTCTCCGTGAGTTGCAACTCTTCCGCCGGGCCTTCAAAGCAGAGCCGCGAGATGGAGAAGCCTAAAGCCTCGTCCGCCTCCTCGAAGACCTCCCGCGCCGCCGCGAAATTCTCCGCCAACTCTCGCCCCATGCCCGGCGCTTGCGAACCCTGTCCGGGGAAGATGTATGCAAGCATAAAAGTAAATGGTGAATGATAAATGGTAAATGGTGGAAGACCGTTTTTATCTCCTCACCATTGACCGTTTACTCTTGACCCTCTTCTCACCACTTCAAAAGCACCGCGCCCCACGTCACGCCGCCGCCGAAGGAGGCGAGGACAACGATGTCGCCTTCGTTGACCTTGCCGAGTTCGATGCACTCGTCGAGCGCAATCGGAATCGAGGCCGAGGAGGTGTTGCCGTGCATCTCGATGTTCGAGTAAACGATGGAGCTATCCACCTTCAGGTTGTTGGCGACGGCGTCGGTGATGCGCTGGTTGGCCTGATGCGGGATGAAGAGCTTCACGTCCTCGGCCTTGTATCCGGCATCGTCCAGAACCTCGCGCGACACGTCGGCCATCGAGCGGACGGCGACCTTGAAAAGCTCGTTGCCGCGCATCTTGTAATAGTGGAGCCCGCCCGCCAGAGTCTCGGCGGTCGGCGGGATGCGCGTCCCGCCGCCCGGCGCGAAGAGTTGTTCGGCGTAGCGCCCGTCGGAATAAATCCGCGTCGAGAGAATCCCGCGCCCCTCTTCCGCCGGGCCGAGGATGGCCGCGCCCGCGCCGTCGCCGAAGATGACGCAGGTCGAGCGGTCGGTGTAGTCCACGAAGCGCGTCAGAATCTCCGCGCCGATGACGAGCGCGTAGCGCGTCTGGCCGGAACGAATCATCTGGTTGGCGAGCGTCAGGCCGTAGAGGAAGCCGGAGCAGGCGGCGACGAGGTCGAAGGCGGCGGCGCGGTTCGCGCCGAGTTCGGCCTGAATCAGACAGCCCGTCGAAGGGAGGATCTGGTCGGGCGTGACGGTGGCGCAGATGATGAGGCCGATGTCTATGGGGTCAATGCGCGCGCGCTCGATGGCTTGGCGCGCGGCGGCGACGGCGAACTGCGAGGTGTACTCGCCCTCCGTGGCCTTGTGGCGCTGCTTGATGCCGGTGCGCGAGGTGATCCACTCGTCCGAAGTCTCGACCATGTGTTCGAGGTCGGCGTTCGTCAGGATGCCTTCCGGGTAAGCCCGCCCCGTGCCGAGAATCGCTGCGTTGATGTTCGCCATCTTGATTCTTGTCCCTGCTTTCCTGCTGGCCGCGCCGTCACTCGGCGACGGCGGCGACGCGGACGGCCTCCGACTCGCGCGCGTTGGTCTCGGCCACGCCCCGCTCGATGCGCGCGACCGCGCCGCGCTCGGAGAACTCCTTGACGTTGCGCACCGCGTTGCGGATGGCGCGCGCGTTCGAGCTGCCGTGACAGACGACGACGATCTTGCGCACGCCGAGCAGCGGAGCGCCGCCGTATTCGGCGTAGTCGAGCCGCTTCTTCAGATTCTTAAAGGCCGGTCGGGCGAGCACCGCGCCCGCCTTCGTAATCGCCGTCGCGCTCAGCTCTCGCTTAATTAAAGTCAGAACCGCGTCCTGCAAACCTTCCGAGAGCTTGAGCATGACGTTGCCGGTGAAGCCGTCGGTGACGATCACGTCAACCTCGCCCGAGAACACGTCGCGCCCCTCGACGTTGCCGACGAAATTCAGGCTCGTCAGTTCGCGCAGGAGCGGGAAGGCTTCCTTCGTCAGGTCGTTGCCCTTCGCCTCCTCCTCGCCGATGCTCATCAAGCCCACGCTCGGCTTCTCCGTCCCCAGCACCGCTCTTGAGTACGCGTCGCCCATGATAGCAAACTGCGCCATGTGGTGCGCCTTGCACTCGCTGTTCGCGCCCACGTCGAGCAGGAGCGTGGGCCGCCCCGATTTGGTCGGGACTAAGGCGGCGAGCGCGGGCCGGTCAACGCCCGCGAGCATCCCGACGACCATCTTGGCGGTCGCCATCGCCGCGCCGGTGTTGCCCGCCGAGACGAGCCCGTCCGCCTTGCCTTCGGCGACGAGCCGCGCGCCGACGCGCAGCGAGCTGCGGCGCTTGCGCCTGACCGCCGTCGCCACCGCCTCGTTCATCCCGATGACTTCTTCGGCGGCGACGAACTCGATGCCCTTGTCGCCCTGCCGACGCCAGCCGCAGCGACGCAGTTCGGGCTCGACGCGTTCGGGCTGGCCGACGAGGATGACGCCTATCGGGAAGTCGCGTGCGGCGGCGAGCGCGCCGTCAATCTCCGGATGCGGGGCGCGGTCGCTGCCCATCGCGTCCACCACGACCTTGCCGGTCAGTTGTTGGGCGGTTCTCATCCGTCGAGTGCTTCCCGCCGG
The DNA here is from genome assembly GCA_035761505.1 of Pyrinomonadaceae bacterium. Lineage (GTDB taxonomy): Bacteria > Acidobacteriota > Blastocatellia > Pyrinomonadales > Pyrinomonadaceae > JAIVJM01. The sequence continues at coordinate 16,908 of DASTQX010000072.1, read as the reverse complement.
GCGGCGCGCTGCTCACTCAAACCCGCGCGCGGCCCGACCCTTCACACTTCCCGCTCGACCTTAATCACCTCGCGGCCTTTGTAGAATCCGCACTTCGGGCAGACGCGGTGCGGCAGGCGCGGCTCCTGACAGTTGGGGCACGCGACGGTTTGCGGCGCGCGCAGGGCATCGTGGGCGCGGCGCTGGCGCGTGCGCGATTTCGAGTGACGACGTTTCGGATTAGGCATGATGAATACTCCAATAAAGGTAAATGGTGAATGGTCAATGGTAAATGGTCTGAGTCCGGTTTTAGCTATTCACCGTTGACGATTGACCATTGACTAATTTCCGTTGTTCTTCAAATCGGCGAGCGCGGCCCAGCGGGGGTCGGTTTCGCCTTGCTGACAAGAGCACTGTTCGGCGTTCAAATCCTTGCCGCACGTGGGGCAGAGGCCGAGACATTCTTCGCGGCAGAGTTGGCGCGTGGGGAGCGCGAGCAGGATTTGCTCGCGCACCAGTTCGTCAATGTTCACGGCCTCGCCCTCGTAAAAGGAGACGGCGAGGTCTTCTTCCTGCAACTCGACGTTTTCGGAGGCGGAGGCGGCCCGCTCCTTCGGGATGAAGGCGGCGTCGAACTCGACTTCGAGCGCACCGGCGACCGGCTTCAGGCAGCGGTCACAGGCGACCTCGACCGCGCCCCGGATAATCCCCTTCACTTTCACCTCGTCGCGCTTGCGGCTGGCGCGGCCCTCGACGCTCGCCTCGCCGATCAGGCGCACGTTCTCGTCTTCGAGTGAAAGCTCGCCGGGGGCGTAGGTGTGCGCGAAAGACTCGCCCGTTTCCGCCAATCTGTCAACTTCGATCCGCATTGCTCCCCCCGGTCAGCCCCCGCGCCCAAAATCGCCTTGAGCACAAAAGGTGCAATTATAATGGACTTAACGAAAGTGTCAACGCGGCGGGCCGCCTCTCAGCGCGTCTTCGCGGAGCGCGGCGGCCAGACGCGCGTCGCCGCCCGTAATCAGGCGGCGCTTGTCGCGCCCCACGGCGGCGGCCCCCGGCGTCCGTTCTGGCCGCCCGGCGCGCGCCGTTTTCTTCCCCGCCGCGACCGGCGCAAACTCCCCGGCCTCCAACTCTCTCGCCAACGCGAAGGCCGCGCCGGAGCGTTTCCTCTCGCCGAGCCGGCGATAGACGAGGCCGAGCAAGTAGAACGCCTCGCCGTAGCGCGGGTCTGCCTCGACGGCCTTCGTCAGATGCCGGAGCGCGAGGCGGTTGCGTTCGAGCTGAAAATTGGCGAGGCCGAGCATGTAATGCGCCTCCGGGCAGGGGCGCGCGGCGAGCGAGCGTTTGAACTCCGCGAGCGCCGTCTTCCAGTCCGACTCCGCCGCCGACAGCCGTCCGAGCGAGAAGTGCGCCGCGAACGACGACCCCGCGCGCCTCAAAGTCTCGACCAGCAACTCGCGCGCGCGCGCGGCCTCGCCCTCTTCGCCGCAGGCGATGCCGAGCAGCAGTTGGACGCGCACGTCTTCGGGGTCGGCGGCGTGGGCCAGAGAGAGATAGTCGCGCGCGAGCGCATTGCGACCGCCGCGGAAGAAATGTTCGCCGAGGAAGAGGTTAAGCGGCCCGTTCGTGCGCGAGAGCGCCGCCGCGCGTTCGAGCGCCCGCGCCCCTTGCGTCGCCTTGCCCCGCTCGAAGAGTTCGAGCCCGTCGCCGACGAGTCGCGCGAAGAGTTCGCGCTCCGGCCCCTCGAAGCGCGAGAGGATTTCGTCGAGCAAGCCCTTGCGCCGCGACTTCTCCTCGGTCTTCGACGTGTCCATCTCGCGCCGCTCGCGCCAGCGCGATTGGAGCAGGCGCAGGTTGACCGCCCCGGCCTCGCCGAGCGTCTCGACGAGCGACGCGAGCAACGTGTGATCCGTGTAACTGGAACGTGTCTGGCGCAGCAGCAGTTCGACGCTCTGCTCCAACTTTTCGGCGAGCCGCGCGAGTTGATTTTCGAGCACCGAGACGCGCTCCAAGAGGTGCTCTTCGTAGTCCACGCTGGTCGCCGAGTCCTCCTCGAAGCGCAGCGTCGAAGGCTCGACGACGAGCATCAGGCGCGTGCCGCAGCGCGTGCACGTCTCCTGCTCGACGGAGTTGGCGACCAGACAACGCTGGCAGTAGATTCTTCCCAGTCTGTGCTGCACCGCCGACCTCCGTCGCCTTCAAACCTTCGCGGCCCTGCAAAGCCGGATTCTCAAGAAGGCCCGCGCCGCGCTTCCGGCGAAGCGCGGCGTTTAATACTCGTAGAACCCGCGCCCGCTCTTGCGCCCCAGCCAGCCCGCATCTACGTACTTCTTGAGCAGAGGGCACGGGCGGTATTTCGGGTCGCCGAGTTCTTCGTGGAGCACGTTCAAGATTGCGAGGCACACGTCGAGGCCGATGAAGTCCGCGAGCGTGAGCGGCCCCATCGGATGATTCATGCCGAGTTTCATGATGCCGTCTATTGATTCGCGCGTCGCGACCGACTCGTAGAGCGCGAAGATGGCCTCGTTAATCATCGGCATCAGAACGCGGTTCGAGACGAAGCCCGGCGAGTCGTTACATTCGAGCGCCGTCTTCCCCATCTGCTCGGTGAGCGCGCGCGTCCGCTCGTAAGTCTCGTCGGAGGTTGCGATGCCCCGAATCACTTCGACGAGCTTCATCACGGGCACGGGATTCATAAAATGCATCCCGATGACCTTGTCGGGCCGCGCGGTCGCCGCGCCGAGCTTCGTGATGGAGATTGAGGAAGTGTTCGAGGCGAGGATGCCTTCGGGACGGACAACGCGGTCGAGTTCGCGGAAGACTTCCTGCTTGACCGTTAAGTTCTCGGTGATGGCTTCGACGACGAAGCTCGCGTCCTTCAAGTCTCCCAACTCGGTCGTCGTCCGGATGCGCGCGACGACGGCGCGCTTCTCCTCTTCCTTCAAGCGCTCCTTATCCACGTCGCGCTGAAGGCTGCGGTCAATCGCCTGCATGCCGCGCGCGAGGAAGTCTTCCTGCACGTCGCGCATGACGACCTCGAAGCCCGCGCGCGCCGCGACTTGCGCGATGCCGTTGCCCATCGTCCCCGCGCCGACCACGCCGATGATTTCAGCCACTTCCCTCTTCTCCGTGTCGAAAATTCTTAAGACTCGTCGCGCCAGTTCGGCGGCTGCGGCGGAGGCACGTACTCATACGGCGGTCGCGTCCGCGAAGCGCTCTGCGCGTCCCAGCCGAACGTCGAAGCGTTGGGCAGAGCCCCGCGCCAGTCCTCGCGCGCGGGCCGCGACTCGTGGAACACTTTCCCCTCGCTCATGAGGAACCAGAGCGTGTAGATGCCGAGCGCCATGCCGAAGGGCATGTTGAGCATCATCAATATCGAAGAGACGATCCCGACCGTGCGCGCCCAACTCTTCCGCCTCAGAAGTCCGAGCCCCGCGAGGAGCGGCAACAGCCCGAAGACGGCGAAAGCGATCAACACTATCGTCACGATGATGCCGAAGCCGAGCGCGATGTCACCGGCGTCTCCGGGGTTGCTGCTGCCCGCGCCGAGCCCCAAGAGGATGAAGACGAGCGCCACCGCCCCCAGCGTCAGCGCGTGGAACCCGCCGTACACGAGATGCATGATGCCGATGGTCTTGTTGTGATCCTGCGGGGTCATTATTTTGAAGAGTGATAAGAGATGAGTGATGAGTGATAAGAAAGAGAAGGCGCAGCGGCTCCTTCCTGCTCTTTCTTATCACTTATCACTCATCTCTTATCACCATTTGCTCCTTACCTCTCGACCGCCAGCGCGACGGCGTTGCCGCCGCCGAGGCAGAGCGCCGCCAGACCGCGCCGCGCGTCCCGCCGCTTCATCTCGTAGAGCATCGTCGTCAGAAGCCTTGAGCCCGACTGGCCGATGGCGTGGCCGAGCGCCACCGCGCCGCCGTTGACATTCACCTTCTGCGGGTCGAGTTCCAGTTCGCGCATGATGGCGATGGCCTGCACCGAGAAGGCTTCGTTGAGTTCGATGAGGTCAACTTCGTTGAGCGACCAACCGGCCTTCTTGATGACCTTCCGGATGGCCTCGACCGGGGCCATCATGACCAACTCCGGCTGGATGCCGGAGGTGGCCTGCGCGGCGATGCGCGCCATCGGCTCGACGCCCAGCGAGCGGGCGCGTTCGAGCGAGGTGACGACGAGCGCCGAGGCTCCGTCGTTGACGCCCGGCGCGTTGCCCGCCGTGACCGTCCCGCCCTCCTTCTTGAACGCGGGCCGCAGTTTGCCGAGCGCCTCAAGCGTCGAGTCCTCGCGCACCGACTCGTCGAAGTCGAAGACGACCGGGTCGCCCTTCTTCTGCGGAATCTCGACGGGCAGGATTTCGTCCTTGAACTTCCCGGCCTTCATTGCCGCCGCCGCCTTGCGGTGCGAGTTCAGCGCGTACTCGTCCTGCTCCTCGCGCGTCACGCCGTAGCGCTCGGCGACGACCTCGCCCGTGTTGCCCATGTGGTAATTCTCGAAGGCGCACCAGAGGCCGTCGTTAATCATCGAGTCCACGAGCGTCCCGTTGCCCATTCGATAACCTTCGCGCGCCTTCGGCAGAAGGTACGGCGCGTTCGACATGGACTCCATCCCGCCCGCGACGACCAGCTCCGAGTCGCCGAGCTGGATGCCCTGCGCCGCCATCATCACGGACTTGAGGCCGGAGCCGCAGACCTTGTTGATGGTCACGGCGGAGACGCCGAACGGGATGCCGCCGTTCAAGGCCGCCTGCCGCGCCGGGTTCTGGCCCAAGCCCGCCTGAATGACGCAGCCCATGATGACCTCGTCCACGTCTTCGGGATTGACGCCCGCGCGGCGCACGCTCTCGCGCACGACCAGCGCGCCGAGCTGCGTCGCCGTGAAGCCCTTCAGAGAGCCCTGAAATTTACCCGTCGGCGTCCGCGCGGCGCTGATGATGACGGCCTCTGTTCTGTCCGGCATGATTTCGCTCCTCTTAAAAAAAATCAATCGTGAATCGTGAATCGTTTAAATCAGTTCTTTCTCTTCACGATTCACGATTGACGGCTTTATCTCTTCATGCTTAACGATTGACGGTCTGATTATACGTTGGCACGGGGGGGTGTCAAGCAAGCGCTCCGGCCCGCCGTGGCGGTGCGTTGAAAAGCAAAACGCGGAGGTGCTAGACTCGATTCGCTTTCGTAGTCATTAACAGTTTAAGCGGCCTCGCTTCCGGTTCGTTCCGTTTCAATCTCTTATGCAAGCACTCATTCTCGCGGGCGGTAAGGGGACGCGTTTGCGCCCGCTGACGGTCTATACGCCGAAGCCCATCGTCCCGGTCTGCAACCGCCCCTTCCTCCTCTGCCAGATAGACACGCTGCGGCGCGCGGGGATCACAGACATCACGCTCTCGCTCTCGTACCAGCCGTCGAAGATCGAGCAGCAACTCGGCGACGGCTCGGACTTCGGCGTCCGCCTGAGCTACACCGTCGAGCAGCAGCCGATGGGGACGGCAGGAGCCTACAAGTTCGCCGAGGATTTGATCCGCGAGCCGACGGTCGTCTTCAACGGCGACATCGTCACCGACCTTGACCTCGAAGCCGTCATCCGCGAGCACAACGAGCGGCAGGCGGCAGCAACCATCGTCCTCGCGCCCGTCGAGAATCCGAGCGCCTACGGGCTCGTCGAGATTGAAGAGGACGGGCGCGTCCGCCGCTTCCTCGAAAAGCCGAAGGCCGAGGAGATCAAGGTCAACACCATCAACGCCGGGACTTACGTCCTCGACCCGCACGTCCTCGACTACATTCCGGCGGGCGAAAACTACTCTTTCGAGTACGGCCTCTTCCCGGAACTCCTGCGCCGCGAAGAGAAGTTTTACGCGCACGTTCCCTCGGACACCTACTGGATAGACATCGGCACGCCCGCGCGCTACCTGCAAGTCCATCAAGACCTGCTCGCCGGTCGCGTGCGCAACATCGAGACGGGCCGTCGCCTCGGTGACTTCGACAGCGCGACCGCCGCCGAGATTGACTCGCTCTCGATGATCGCCAACGGCTGCGTCATCAAGCCCGGCGCGCAGATTATCAACTCCGTGCTCGGCGAAGGCTGCCACGTCGAAGAGAAGGCGCGCGTCGAAAACTCGGTCGTCTGGGCGCACACGCGCATCGGCGCGGGCGCGAGCGTCTCAGGCGCGATTATCGGTCGCGGCTGCCACGTCGGGCGCTCGGCGCAGGTCGGCGCGGGAAGCGTCCTCGGCGACAAGACTTCCCTCACCGACTACACGCAGACCGGGGGCGCGTCGTGACGAGCAGCCGCGCCGGACTCTCGCCCATCAAGTTCGGCACCGACGGCTGGCGCGCGCTCATCGCCGACGACTTCACCTTCGCCAACGTCGAGCGCGTCACGCAGGCTTACGCCGAACACGTCAACCTTCAACGTCCTCTCAACTCGGCGGCGACCGGCACGAACGCCGCGCACGACTCGACGGCTTCGCCTTCAAAGCCGCGCGTCGTGGTCGGCTACGACCGTCGTTTTCTCTCCGAAGGCTTCGCGCGTCGCGCCTCCGAAGTGCTCGCCGGTAACGGCGTCGAGGTCGCAGCCTTCGATGGCGACGTTCCCACGCCGCTCGTCTCTTGGGCCGTGCGCGAGAGCGGCGCGGCGGGCGGCGTCGTCATCACCGCTTCGCACAACCCGCCGCTCTTCAACGGCTTCAAGATTAAAGCGCCGTGGGGCGGGAGCGCGACGGAGGGGACGACCGCCGCCGTCGAAGCACTCGTCGACGCGAGCCCGCCGCGTCGCGGGCAGTTGCCTGCGGACACGGATTCGGGGCTCGACTCTTACGTTCAGACTTACCGCGAGCAGGTCGCCGCTTACGTTGACCTCGAACGCCTCCGCGCGGCGCGGGCGCGCGTGGTCGTTGACCCGATGCACGGGACGGGCGGGCGTTGGGTTGAAAGTTTTCTTGCGGGCGGCGTGCTTGAGGTCGAGACGATTCGCGCCGAGCGCGACGCGCTCTTCGGAGGCGTCGCGCCGGAGCCGATTGACCGAAATCTCAATCCCCTCAAGAGCCGCGTCCTCGAAACGGGCGCGCTGTTGGGCCTTGCGACCGACGGCGACGCCGACCGGCTCGGCGCGGTGGGCGATGGCGGTGCGACGCTGACGATGCACGAAGTCGTGCCGCTCATCCTCCTTCATCTCGCACGACGGAGGAAGATGACGGGCGGCGTCGTCCGCACCTTCTCACAGTCGGTTCTGCTCAAACGCATCGCCGCCGCGCACGGGCTCAAGCTCTACGAGACGCCCATCGGCTTCAAGTACGTCGCCGACCTGATGCTCAGCGAAGACATCCTCGTCGGCGCGGAAGAGTCGGGCGGCATCGGCGTGCGCGGGCACTTGCCGGAGCGTGACGGCATCCTCAACTCTCTGCTCCTCCTCGAAGCGGTCGTCGCGGCGGGCCGCCAGCCGACCGAGTTGGTGCGCGAGATGCACCGCGAGTTCGGCGAGTTCTACTTCGGGCGGCGCGACCTCCACGCCGAAGTCGCGCGCGGGCAGGAACTCGTCGCCGCCCTCGCCGCGCAACCGCCGGGCGAGATTGACGGCCACGCCGTCGCGGGCGTCGAGACTTTGGACGGCACGAAGCTCTCCTTTCAAGACGAGTCGTGGCTCCTCTTCCGCCAGTCCGGCACCGAGCCCGTCCTCCGCATCTACGCGGAAGCGACTTCGACCGCGAAGATGGAAGGCTTGCTCGAACACGGTTGCCGGTTGGCGCACGAAGCCTGACCTCTTTCGTCAACTCTTCTTTCGTCAACTCTTCAGTCCACATCGTTATGCCTGAACTGCCTGAAGTCGAACTCGTCGCGCGCTCTCTGGACAGGCTCGTCCGTGGGCGGCGCATCCTCGCGGCTGAGTTGCTGCGACCGAGGCTCGCGCCCGACTCGACGCCGGAAGAGTTCGCGGGCGCTCTGCGCGGCGCGCGCGTCGAGAGCGTCACGCGGCGGGGCAAGCACATCCTGATAAACTTTGAAGGCTCTCAAGTGCTGCTCGTCCACCTGCGGATGACGGGCCGCTTCCTGCTGCTGCCGGAAGAGCGTGAGTTGCCGAAACACACGCACGCCGTCTTTCATCTCGAAGACGCGCGCCGCCTCGCCTTCGCCGACCAGCGCCACTTCGGGTTGATGAAACTGGCGAACGCCGACACCCTTCAACAGACGAAAGAACTACGCTCGCTCGCGCCCGAACCCTTCTCCGAATCTTTTACGGACGACTATCTCCGCACAGTCCTCGCGCGCTCGCGGCGCACGATGAAAGAGACTCTGCTCGACCAGAAGAAAGTGACCGGGCTCGGCAACATCTACGCGGCGGAAGTCCTCTTCCTCGCGCGCGCTAACCCGCTCTCGGTGGCCTCGGACTTCTCGCGTCGCCGCGTGCCCGACCTGCGCCGCGCCATCCTCGAAGTCCTCGACGAGTCCATCGCGCACGGCTCGACGATGAACGTTGACCCCGAAGACATTGACGGGAGTTATTACGGCGGCGCATACGAAGGGCGCTGGCGCGTCTATGACCGCGAGGGCGAGCCGTGCGTCAAGTGCCGCGCGCGTATCCGCCGCGTCACGCAGGCGGGCCGCTCGACCTACTTCTGCCCGCGCTGCCAGCGTCGCTGAAGTCGGCGCGCGACGAACCGGCACGCTTGACAGAGGCCCGCGCGGAGGCGTATAAGCCGGGTTGAGAAAAGACGTGGTGAGTTAAGGCGACTTGCGGCCACGTAAAACAAACCGCTAAACAGCTCGGCGCTTCGAGTGCCGCCACTTCCGAGTCTCTCTGAAGTCCCGCGTTGTTTGGCGCGGGAATTTTTTTAGTAGAGAGCGATGGACAACTTCCGAGACATTCTGGAGAGCGACCACATCACGGTCTTCGACGGGGCCGTGGGGACGATGCTCTACGCCAAAGGCGTTTACATCAACCGCTCTTACGACGAGCTGAACCTGACCGCGCCTGAGCTTGTGCGCTCCGTCCACGAGGAGTACGCGCGCGCCGGGGCCGAGGTCGTCGAGACGAACACTTTCGGCGCGACCGCCCACCACCTTCAGCAGTACGGGTTGGAGGGGCAGTTGCGCGAGATCAACATCGCCGCCGCTCGCATCGCGCGCGAAGCCGTCGCTGGGGGATGCTATGTGGCGGGGGCGGTCGGGCCGTTGGGTCTACGCATCGAGCCCTACGGCCCGACCTCATTCGCCGAGGCCAAAGAGATGTTCAAGGCGCAGGTCTCGGCGCTCCTCGAAGGCGGCGTTGATCTCTTCGTCCTCGAAACCTTCTCCGACATCTCGGAAATCCGGCAGGCGCTCGCGGCGGTGCGCGAACTCTCAGACCTCCCCGTCGTCGCGCAGATGACCATCCAGATGGACGGCAACACCATCTTCGGGACGACGCCCGAAGTCTTCACCTCGCGGCTCGACGAGTGGGGCGCGGACGTAATCGGCCTCAACTGCGGCGTCGGCCCGGCGGTGCTCCTGCCCGCCATCGAGAAGATGCGCGCCGTCACGCGCCGCAAGCTCTCCGCGCAGCCGAACGCCGGGCTCCCGCGCGACGTGCAGGGCCGGCAGTTCTACATGTGCTCGCCGGAGTACATGGCGAAGTACGCCAAGCGACTCATCAACGCGGGCGTCAAATTCGTCGGCGGGTGCTGCGGGACGACGCCCGCGCACATCAAGCTCATCTCGAACGCGGTGCGCGCCGTCTCGCCGCGCCAGCGCCAGACGAGCCCTTTGGGGACGGCGGTTCCCGTGACCGTCGAAGAGCTGAAGCCTTCGGACATCAAAGTCGTCCCGCCCGAAGAGCGCTCGAACTGGTCGCGCCGTCTCGTGCAGGGCGAGTTCGTCACCACGGTCGAAGTGCTCCCGCCGAAAGGCTGCGACGCGTCGAAGACGCTCGAACAGATCAGACTTCTGAAGGAGGCGGGCGTCAACGCCGTCAACATCCCCGACGGGCCGCGCGCGCAGACGCGCATGAGCGCGCAGGCCACCGCCGTCTTAGTCGAACGCGAGATCGGGCTCGAAACCGTCCTGCACTATTGCTGCCGCGACCGGAATCTGCTCGGCATGGTCTCCGACCTGCTCGGCGCGGCGGCGCTCGGTCTTCGGAATCTCCTGCTCATCACCGGCGACCCGCCGAAGATGGGGCCGTACCCGGACGCCACCGCCGTCTTCGACATTGATTCCATCGGCCTCACCAACATGGTCAACAAGCTCAACCACGGGCTCGACCTCGGCAACAACCCGGTCGGCTGCCCGACCTCTTTCTGCATCGGCGTCGGCGTCAACCCCGGCGCGATAAATCTGGAAGAGGAGATCAAGCGCTTCGAGTACAAAGTCGAGGCCGGGGCCGAGTTCGCCATCACGCAGCCCGTCTTCGACGTGGAGCAGTTGCGCCACTTCCTCAAGCGCATCGAGCGCGTCCGCATCCCGGTCGTCGCGGGCATCTGGCCGCTCGTCTCCTACCGCAACGCCGAGTTCCTCCACAACGAAGTGCCGGGCGTGCGCGTCACGCCCGCCATCATGGAGCGGATGCGCGCGGCCTCCGAACGGGGCAAAGAGTTCGGGCGCGACGAGGGACTCAAAATCGCCCGCGAATCCCTGCTCGAAGTGCGCGAACTGATTCAAGGCGTGCAGGTCTCCGCTCCCTTCAACAACGTCCGCTACGCGCTCGAAGTCTTCGAGGCGCTGCCGGAATTTTCGCGCGTCAATAAGACCGAAACGCTTTCGGCTTAACCCCGAAAGTGCTCGGAAAACTCCCCCGTCGCGCGCGCCGGACGTCTGAACCGGCGTCCCTCAAATCGGAATTTCGCCCTCATTGTTCATCTCCTAGAGATGAATCTGGAAGAGCAGAAGAGGCGAGGTGGTGACGGCAGTGGACGACTTTTTCAGCATCCCCGATTACAGCAGCCTCGACCGGCGCTCGCTCGCGCGGGTCGCGCCCGTCTCGAAGATGTGGGCCGCCGTCGAGAACACGACGCGCAACGAGATGCTCGGCATGGCCGAAGTCGCCGACTTCAGCGGCCTCGGACTGGCGCTGCGCGGCGTGGCCGGAGACCCCGTGGCCGCGCTCGGCGACAAGCTCTGGGTGACGCTCATCGCCGACGAAGGCATCATCCCTCTGCGCGCCACGCTCGTCCACCTCAAGCGCGAAAACCTCTTCGGCCTCCGCCTTGAAGCGCCCTCCGCGCCCGGCCAGCACTTCCTCCTCCGCCTCTACGAAAACGCGCTCGCCGTCCGCCACGGCAGCACCCAATCTCCCGCCGGTTGAGACGCGCCCGGCGGAGAACTTTCGCTTGCCTTTTAAACTCGAAGTTGTAGAATGACGCCCGCCCGGACGGACTCCTTTACCCGCCTCCCGAACGCGAGCCGTCCCGCCGCACCGCCGACCGGCACCCGAACCACCCTCAAAAACTTCTAACGCCGTCGCCTGTCGCACCCCGGCAAGACGACTTCAAAGGCTCGCCGTCTCGACGCCGCGAGCCGGAAGTGGAGTCACGCCTTGCCCTCACGCATTGCCCCTTTCGCCGTCGCCTCCCTCGTCCTCTCTCTGGCCCTCGGCCCTCTCGCCGGAAGCCCGCGCGCCGAACCAGCGATGCTCCGCCGCGTCACCCACACGCCCGCCGAGACTTTAAACCTCAACCCCTCGATCAGCGGCGACGGACGCCGCCTCGCCTTCGAGTCCAACGCCTCGCTCACGGGCGCGCAAGCCGCGAACGCCTTCCAACTCTTCGGCGTCAACACAAACACACCGGCCCCTTCGTTTGAACGCCTTGCCGCCTCCCGCGCGCCCGCGCCCGCGCTCTCGCAAGACGGCACGCGCGCCGCCTTCGCCGCCAAAGAAGACCCCACGGGACGCAACCGCGACGGCAACTCCGAAATCTTCTTCCGCGACCCCGAAGGGCTCAGGCAACTCACCGACACGCGCGCCGACGACCCCGCGCAACGCGCGCTTCAAGGCTCGTTCCAACCCTCAATCTCCGACGACGGCTCGCTTGTCGCCTTCGCCTCGAACCTCGACCCGGCGGGCACGAACCCCGAACGCAACTCCGAGATATTTCTCTTCGACACCCGCACACAAAAGCTCACCCAACTCACCGACACTCCGCACGCGACCGGCTCGACCGACCCCAAGCTCAGCGGCGACGGCTCCCGCCTCGCCTTCATCCGCACGCACGCCTCCGACAACTCACAACTCTCCGACCTCGTCGTCCATGAGAGGGCAACCAGCAGCACTTTCATCGTCGCCTCCGCCGTCCCCGCTCTCGCCTTCCCTTACGGACGCGCCGTCAGCGACGACGGCCAACGCGTCGTCTATTCCGCCGAGACCTCGAACAACAGCAGCCAGGTCTTCCTCTTCGACGGCAGGAACCATCGCGTCCGCCAACTGACGCGCCTCGGCACGCGCGCCACGGACGTTCCGCTCCACCCGACCATCAGCGGCGACGGCCACCGCGTCGCCTTCGCCACGCGCCGCAACTTGGGCGGCGGCAACTCCGACGCCAGCGTCGAACTCTACCTCTACGACATTCCTACCGACACCTTCGAGCGTCTCACCGACGCGCCCGCCACGGCGACGAGAGAAGTCGTCGCCTCCTTGAACGACGACGGCTCGCTCGTCGCCTTCAACTTCCCCCGCGTCCTCTCCGACCCCTCCACGCCCGAAGCCTTCGCCAACAATCCGGAGATTTACGTCGCCGACGTTTCGCCGCGCCCGCCCTTCGCGCCGGGGCTTGAGACCTCCAACGCCGCCGCCCGCGACAAGACGCCCTCCGTCCACGGCCTCGTCGCGCCGGACTCGATGGCCCACGCCGTCGGGCTCAACCTCGCACTCGCGGCGACGCAAGCGCCGCCGCCCGTCCACGGCTCGCTGCCTTCGCAACTGCTGAACACGACCGTCTCGGTCAACGGAATCCCGGCGGAGATTTTTTACGCCTCGCCCACGCAACTCAACTTCCTCGTCCCGCGCGGCGTCACAAGCGGCCCCGCCGAGGTCACAGTCCGCAACCACGACGGCTTCGAGACGCGCGGCACGGTCAACATCAGCCTCGCCGCGCCCGGCGTCTTCACCGAAGGAGGCGGCGGCACGGGCCGCGCGATTGCCCTCGACGCGCGGACGCTCCGCCCCGGCCCCTTCGACGCCACCGACGACGAAGGAGGCCCGCGCCGCCTCATCGTCTTCTGCACCGGCCTCCGCCACGCGACGGAGGTTTCGGCCACCGTCGGCGGGCGTCCCGCCACAGTCGAAGCCGTCGTCCCCTCGCCCGGCCTGCCGGGCCTCGATCAACTTCACCTCGCCCTCTCGTCTCGTTTGAGAGGGGCGGGGACAGTCCCTCTCCTCGTCCGCGCCGACGGCTTCGACAGCAACCGCGCGACCCTCAACATCGGCGACGGAGGCGCACCGCCCAAACCCGCGCGCCTCACGCTCTCGCCCGCCTTCGCCCAAGTTCCCGTCGGCGGCGAAGTCCGCTACCTCGCGCCAGCGTTCGACTCAATCGGCGAAGAGATTCAGACGCCCGCCGTCATCTTCTCTTCCGACAACCCATCCGTCGCGACGATTGACCCGACCGGCCTCGCCGTCGCTCACGCCGCAGGCTCGACCATCATCAAAGCCGCGTCCGGCGACGCCTCCGCCATCGCTACTCTGCAAGTCATGGAGCGCGGCCTCGTCGTCAACGAAGTGCTCGCCGACCCGCCCGACGGCCTCGCGGGCGACGCGAACCGGGACGGCACACGCAACGGCTCGGAAGACGAATTCGTCGAACTCGTCAACGCCTCCGGCTCGCCCCTCAAACTCGACGGCTGGACTCTCAGCACGCGGCCACTCAACGGCACGACCGAGACCATTCGCCACCCCTTCCCGCCCGGAACCGAACTCCTCAACGGCGACACCCTCGTCATCTTCGGCGGCGGCAGTTTCGACCCCGACGCGCCTTTCTTCGGCGGCTCGCAGGTCTTCAAAGCCTCGACCGGCGCGCTCTCCTTAACCAACGCCGCTCTCACGCTCCTCGTCCGCGACGCGTCGGGCAATCTCCACACGCGCGTCTCTTACGGCGCGGGCACGGATAACCCTTCAGGTGACTCTCTCAACCAATCCATCACCCGCTCGCCCGAAGCCGAAGGCTCCTTCGTGCGCCACGCCGACGCGTCGCCGCACGGCTCAAGATTCTCGCCCGGCACGAAGGCCGACGGCACCTTCTTCGTCGAGCGCGCGGGCCGACTCACACGCATCACCCTTGAGCCGCTTTCACAAACCATCTTCGCCGGACAGACCGCGACCTTCGACGCCCGCGCCTTCGACCAGTTCGGACGCACACTGCTCGCAGGAGTCACCGTCAACATCAATTCCAGCAACCCCGAAGTCGCCATCCTCGAATTACTCACGCCCGACCAAAGCACCGGCATCACACGCGCCGCCGTCAAAGGACACGCCGCAGGAACCTCCCAACTCACCGCCACCGCCTCCGACCACACACAGACCTTGACCAGCCCGCCCGTGACTCTCGTCGTCAACGCACCGACTCCAACTCCGACCCCGACTCCAACTCCAACGCCGATACCAACTCCGCTTCCGACTCCTTCATCCACGCCGACGCCTACGGCGACGCCGACACCTTCTCCCACTCCTTCATCAACTCCGACTCCGACGCCGACGCCGACAGCGACACCCGTCCCGACGCCGCTCCCCACGCCGACGCCTGTCGCCACGCCGACGCCTTCTCCGAGTCCCACGCCTTCGGCGACGCCGACGCCCACTCCTTCACCGACGCCTGACGCCGGGCTCGTCGTCATCAGCCAGATTTACGGCGCGGGCGGCAACGCGGGGGCTTCGTTTAAGAATGACTTCATCGAGCTTTTCAATCGTGACAGCAGACCCGTCAGGCTCGGAGGCTGGTCTGTGCAGTACGCCTCCGCCACGGGGACGACGTGGCAGGTCACAGGGTTGCCGGACGTTTCCATCGCGCCCGGTCAATACTTCTTGATTGCCGAGGACGGCGCGACCGGTTGCGGCGGCAACCCCTGCGGCCTCGACCTCCCGCCGCCTGATGTCGCGGGCTCTATCCCTCTGAGCGCCTCAACCGGAAAAGTCGCGCTCGTCAACACGACGACCAAACTCGAAGGCTCTTGTCCCTCCACATCCGCCCTCATGGATTTCGTCGGCTACGGCACCTCCGCCGCCTGCTCCGAGGGCACGGGCGCTGCCCCCGCGCCGAACGCCTCCAACGCCGCGAAGAGGAAGAGCGAAGGCTGTCAAGACTCCGACGACAACGCCGCCGACTTTGAATCCTCGCCCGCCTCCCCGCGCAACTCGCACACCTCATTCCGCTCTTGCGCCGCGAGCCCGACACCGACACCGCCGCCGACACCGACACCATCGCCAACACCTTCACCTACCCCAACTCCCGCACCGACTCCCTCGTCATCTCCAACGCCGTCTCTGACACCTTCGCCGACTCCGCAGCCTTCGCCGACGCCAACAGCGACGCCGATACCTGCTCCGACTCCGACGCCCACTCCATCGGCGACGCCGACGCCCTCACCCACTCCGAGTGTCACACCGACGCCCGCGCCTTCGCCGGAGTCGCCGGGTGGAGTCGTCATCAGTCAAATCTTCGGCGGCGGGGGCAACAGCGGCGCACCGTTCAGGAATGACTATGTGGAATTGTTCAATCGTGGCGGGACGACCGTTGACCTCGAAGGATGGTCTGTGCAGTACGCGAGCGCGGGCGGGACGAGTTGGGCGAAGACGACGCTCTCCGGCTCAATCGCGCCGGGCCGTTATTACCTCGTGCAGCAGGGGGCCGGTTCCGCACAGGCGCAATCGCTGCCCGCGCCCGACGCGACGGGCAGCATCAATATGAGCGCCACGGCGGGAAAGGTCTTGCTCGTCAAGCACGACAAGACCCTGAGCGGCGCGTGTCCGAGTGATGAAGGGATTGTCGGTCTGTTGGGCTACGGAAGCGGCGCGAACTGCTTCGAGGGCTCGGCGAGCGCGCCCGCGCCGAGCAACACGACCGCGATTTTAAGAGGAGCGGGCGGCTGCGCCGACACGGACGACAACGCGTCGGACTTCGCGGCGGGAACGCCCGCGCCTCGCAACAGTCAATCTCCTTCGGCTGCGTGCGCGTCGAACGCGTCGGCGCAAGCTCTGCGGAGCGCGTGGCCGCTCCCGACGAAAGAACTGCCGCCCGCGCATTTCGCGGTCAGGTTGTTTGAGGGTTTGAGCGTCGAGGCTTTTAGCGGACGACTCCTGCGGGCGGGCTCGACGCGCTCGCGTAGAGACGTTTGGGCATCCGCCCGGCGAGGTAAGCGAGGCGTCCGGCCTCGATGCCGAGGCGCATGGCCGTAGCCATCTGGCCGGGGTTCCGAGCCTCGGCGATGGCCGTATTCATCAACACGGCGTCGGCTCCCAACTCCATCGCGATGGCCGCGTCGCTGGCCGTCCCGACTCCCGCGTCAACGATGATCGTCGCGTCCGGCAACTGCTCGCGCATGATGGCGAGGTTCGCCGGGTTCTGGACGCCGAGCCCGGAGCCGATGGGCGCGGCCAGAGGCATCACCGCCGCGCAGCCCGCGTCCAAGAGCTTCTTCGCCATGATGAGGTCGTCGGTGAAATAAGGGAGGACGGTGAAGCCCTCCTTCACCAGCACGCGCGCGGCTTCGAGCGTCTGCTCGTTGTCGGGGAAGAGCGTGACCTGATCGCCGATGACTTCGAGCTTGACGAGTTCCGTCTGAAGCGCTTCGCGCGCGAGCCTCGCCGTGCGGATGGCCTCCTGCGCCGTGTAGCACCCGGCGGTGTTCGGCAGGATAGTGAGCCGTGGGTCGAGGTGGTCGAGGAAGGATTCGGCGCTCCGGTCGAGCGGGACGCGGCGCACCGCGACCGTCACCATCTCGGCCCCGGAGGCACGGTGCGCCTCCTTCA
>DASTQX010000071.1:0-6784 GCA_035761505.1 Pyrinomonadaceae bacterium | reverse complement strand
GCCGTCTGCCGGGTGTCGGCGACAAGGGCTTCGCTTACCTCGACGACGAGACGCCGGAGTTGGCCGTCGCGGTCTCGCCTGAGCATCGCGGGAGGGGCGTCGGGACGGCGTTGATGGAGAGGCTGCTGAGTGAGGCGTCCGGCCTCTTCGCCGCCGTGTCGCTCAGCGTCTCGCCTCGGAACCCGGCGCGGCGTCTGTACGAGCGTTTGGGCTTCGAGACGGTGGAAGTGCGGGGCGGTCATCCTTTGATGAGGATGAAGTTGAGGCCGTAAAGAGTCTCAAGGCTGAAGGTCGCAGGCTTTCAAGTATGCTCACTATCAGAAGGGCTGAGGAGTCCGACTTCGACGCGCTCCGGGAAATCTTCCGGCGGGTCGTGGCGGGCGGCGACGCGTTCGCCTTCGACGAGGGACAACGCGCGAGCAAGGGCTCGTGGACGCCTTCGTGATGCACCGTTTTTTGTGACGGCGCGGGGCCGGTGTTGTAGTATCTTCGGGCCGCCGCCGTCGCGCGTCCGAAAGCCGATTAAGGAGCAAGAGCCTTTGGCGACTGTTTACGTCTGCTCGCACTGTCGTTACCAGTCTCCCCAACCGTTGTCGGGCTGCCCCGCGTGCGGGCAAGGGTGGTTCAACAAAACGGATGCGGACGCGGCGGGCTCGTCTCCGCCGTCGGAGTTCGCGGCGGCGGGCGGCGAGGCGCGCGTCTGCTACAAGTGCGACTTCGAGACCGGGAGAGAGTTGGAGAAGTGCCCGCGCTGCGGCCACAAGCTGATGACGGCGGGCAAGGTGAAGGCGCTCGGCTGGGTGCTCATCGTGCTCGGCATGTTCCTCGTCCTCTTCATGGGCGGGATTACGATTCTGGTGGCGGGCATCATCGCGCAGACCGGCGCACCCGGCTCGACCCGGAGGTTCGACGGCGGGCCGAAAGAGATGGCTTTAATCTTCGGCATCTTCGCGCTCGTCATCGCCTTCGGTTTGACCTGCACGGCGGCGGGCATCTCGCAGGCGCGCTCCGGCAGGCGCAACAAGAAGCTGGTGAAAGTTTTGATGGGCGTCTTCTTCGCGCTGATTGCCGTCGGCACGTTGATTCAGATTGTGCTCTGACGCCGCGAGTTCGAGACTGAGGCGAGACAGCAATTCCTTTATGAACCGGGGGCGGGGAGAAAGATGAAGAAGCTCGGCGGCGGCGCGCTCACATTCCTGACAATGCTTTTGGCTCTGCTCCTGACTTCAAGCGAAGACGCGCGCGCGCAGAGTCGGGGCCGACCGCGCACGGCGGCTGAGCGCGCGGACGCGGCCTCGCCGCTGAACGGCGTCTATCGCATTGACATCGGGGACAGCGACAAGCTCTACACGGTCGTCGCGGGCGCTTCGAGTAACCTCCCTTTCGGCGAGCAGCAGCGCTTCTTCATAGACCTCGCCGTCCGCCTGACGCCGCCCGACCTGCTCGCCATCGAGCGCGCGGGCCGCCGCGTCACCATCGGCTCTTCGCGCGCGCCGCGCGTCACGCTCCTCGCCGACGGCGTCGTCAAGACGGAGCGCTCGGCGGACGGACACCTCGTCCGCGCGCGCGCCTCGCTCGAAGGCTCGAAGCTCGTCTTCACTTCAAACGGCAGGACGGAGGACGACTTCAGCGTCGTCTTCGCGCCCTTCGACGAAGGCAGGCGCTTGCGCGTCACGCGCCGTATCAGCGCCGACCAACTCAACGAGCCCGTCATCATCCAGACCATCTACAACAAGATCGCCGATGTCGCGCGCTGGGACATCTACGGCGAGGCGCAGGCCGCGCGCGAGGCGCGGGAGGCGCGCGCCGAAGTCAACGCCGAGGCCGGGACGGTCGAGCCGGAGCGCCGCCACGCCTCGGCGACCGCCGGGGGCGGAGAGGCCGCCTCGCTCCGCGCGTCGCTCGAACGCTGGCTGGCGGCGACCAACGGGCGCGACATCGAAGCGCAGATGGACTTCTACGCCGCGCGCGTGCGCGCCTTCTATCTCGCGCGCAACGTCTCGCGCGCCTTCGTCCGCGCCGAGAAGGCGCGCGTCTTCACGACGGCTGAGACGATTGACATCCGCGCCGAAGAGCCCGAAATCATCTTTCAGGACGGAGGGCGCACCGCCGTCATGCGCTTCCGCAAGCGTTACCGAATCGAGGACGGCCCGCGCAGCCGACGCGGCGCGGTCGTGCAGGAACTCAGGTGGCAACGCACCGCGTCGGGCTGGAAGATTTTCAGCGAGCGCGACATCCGCGTCATCCGCTGAAGGGCTTCCGGCCCGCCGACACTTGAAGGATTTATGGGCGACGAGCGGCCCACGTGTTTCGCCGCGCGCGCCCGGAAACAAAAGGCGCTCGCGTCGCGTACAAGTCTCTCACTCCAACCCATCCCGACAACCTCGAAAGGAGTTTTGATACCCGTGAGAATACTCAGGAAAGAAATTTTATCGCTGGGCCTCGCGCTCCTGCTGCTCTCGAACGCGCTGCCCGCGTCGGCGCAGACGGGCGCTGCCGCGTCGGGCTCCGTGCCGCAGATTCAGTTCGAGAAGTACACGCTCCCGAACGGCCTTCAGGTCATCCTCCACGTTGACCGCAAATTGCCGGTCGTCCACGTCAACCAGTGGTTTCACGTCGGCTCGAAGAACGAGCGCGCGGGCCGCAGCGGCTTCGCGCACCTCTTCGAGCACATGATGTTTCAGGGCTCGAAGAACGCGAGCAAGGAGTATTTCCAGTACGTCGAGGCCGCGGGCGCGAACCTCTTCGAGGGCGGCGTCAACGGGACGACGAGCCAAGACCGCACCAACTACTTCGCGACCGTCCCTTCGGGCAACCTCGAAAATCTCCTGTGGGTCGAGTCCGACCGGCTCGCCACGCTGCCCGACGCGCTGACCAAAGAGAAGCTCGACAACCAGCGCGACGTGGTGAAGAACGAGCGGCGGCAGGGGCTTGAGAACGTGCCCTACGGTCGCTGGTTCAAGCTCGTGATGGAGAACTCGTACCCTTCGCGCCACCCTTACGCCAACGACGTAATCGGCGTCCACGAAGACCTCACCGCCGCCTCGCTCGACGACGTGCGCGACTTCTTCAAGACCTACTACACGCCCAACAACCTCTCGCTCGTCATCGCCGGAGACTTCGACCCGGCGGAAGCCAAGCGGCTCGTCGAAAAATATTTCGGCACGATTCCCGCCGGCCCCGCGCTCGACCGCCCGGCCAAAGGCGTGCCGAAGATGGACGGCGAGAAGGTCGTCGAGGTCAGCGACCGCGTGCCGCAGGAGCGCACCTACTTCGCCTGGCACACGCCCGCCTTCTTCGACGCGGGTGACGCGGAACTCGACCTCGCCTCCTCGATTCTGACCGACGGCCTTTCGGCCCGCCTCAACAAGACGCTCGTCTATGACAAGCAGCTCGCCTCGGACGTGACCTCCTTCCAGTGGTCGCGGCAGTTGACGGGCACGTTCATCGTCTGGGCGACGGCGCGGCCCGGCGCTTCGCTCCAACAGGTCGAACAGATCGTCACGGATGAGATCGCGCGGCTCGCCAAGGACGGGCCGACTGCGGCGGAGCTGAACCGCGCGAAGACGAAATGGGAGTTTGGCTTTGTCACCGGATTGGAGCGCATCGGCGGCTTCGGCGGCAAGGCCGACCGCCTCAATCAGTACAACACCTTCCTCGGCGAGCCCGACAAGTTCGAGGAGGACTTCATGCGCTACCGCAACGCCACCGCAGAGAGCGTGCGCGCGACCGTGGCGCGCTGGCTCAACACGCGCGACCGCCTGCTCGTGCGCTTCCGTCCTGAGAAGTCGGGGCGCGAATCGCAGGTCGCGGTCGAACGCTCGAAGGAGCCGCCGCTCGGCGGCGACAAGCCCTTCAACGCGCCGGAGGTGAAGTCGGCGAAGCTCGAAAACGGCTTGGAAGTCCTCGTCGTCGAGCGCCGCGACTTGCCGAAGGTGGCCGTCACGCTTGCGACGCGCGCGGGCGGCGTGCAAGACCCGGCGGGCAAAGAGGGCTTGGCCGATTTGACCGTCCAGACCATCCGGCGCGGGACGAAGACGCGGCAAGCGCTTGAGATCGAGGACGCGCTCGGCGACCTCGGCACGGGCGTCGGCGGCTTCTCCGGCTACGAAAGCTCGCGGCTCGGCATGGAAGTCCTCAAGCGCAACCTCACGCCCGCGCTCGACATCTTCGCCGACGTGGCGCGCAACCCCGCCTTCCCCGCCAGCGAGATTGACCGCGAGAAGAAACAGCGGCTCGACGCGCTCTCGCAGGAGGCGCAAGACCCGAACGCCGTCGCCACGCGCGTCGCGCAGATGCTCGCCTTCGGCGCTGACCATCCTTACGGTCGTCCCGTGCGCGGCTTGCCCTCGACCGTCCAGAACATCACGCGCGAAGACCTCGCGCGCTTCCACGAAGCGAACTGGAAGCCCGGCAGCTCCGCGCTCGTCTTCGTCGGCGACGTGACGCTCGCCGAGGCGACGGCGCTGGCGCGGCAGGCGTTCGGCGACTGGGCGGGCGGGGCCGCGCCCTCCGTCAACGTCCCCGCGCCGAGGCCGGTGGGCGCGGGCAAGGTCTTCCTCGTTGACCGGCAGGACGCGGCGCAGACGGTCGTCCGCCAAATCCTTCCGGGGCCGCCGCGCAAGACCGAGGACTACTACGCCTTCAACCTCGCCGACGCGGTCTGGGGCGGCGGCTTCGGCACGCGCCTCAACATGAACCTGCGCGAGAACAAGGGCTACTCCTACGGCGTCTTCTCGTTCCCGGCGCTCTACTCGAAGGCGGGGATGTGGGTCGCGGCGGGCGGCGTCCAGTCGGACAAGACGAAGGAGTCGGTCGTCGAGTTCGTCAACGAGTTGAAGTCGCTCGCGGGCACGAAGCCCATCACGGCGGAGGAGCTTCAGACGGCGAAGCACGCGCGTATTCGCGGCTACGCGCAGCAGTTCGAGTCGGTCGGACGCATCGCCGATCAGGTCGCGGGCCTGTGGGCCGCCGGGCTGCCGATGACCGAGTTGCAGCGCGAGCCCACGGAGCTTGAACGCGCCACGCTGGCCGCCGTCAACACCGCCGCGCAGAAGTACGCCGCGCCCGCGGGCTCGACGCTCCTGCTCGTCGGCGACCTCTCCAAGATTGAGGCCGGAGTGCGCGGCCTCAATCTCGGCGACGTGATTATCCTCGACGTGGAAGGCAAGCCGGTGGCGAGAAGATAGCCGCCGGAGTTTTTCAGTCGCCGCAAACGAGAAGGGCACGGAGAAATCACTTCTCCGTGCCCTTCTCGTTTCAAGACGCGCGCGTCTCTAATCAATGTCCTTGCCGCGATCCTTGAACTTCACGAGGCTCTCCACCGACTTGTAAATCTGCAAGTACATCTGCGTCTCGCGCGGGATGAGCGTGCGCCAGCCTTCGCCGCCCCGGCGGATGTAGAGCGGGAGGCGCGCGGGGTTCGAGTTGTAACCGGCGGCGACCAGTTCCGGCTGCGTCGCGTAGCTGCCCGCCATCGCGTCGAGCACCTGCTGGTTCAAGGCGAGCCCGTTCCAAGTGTCCTGCATGTAGAGCAGCATCGCTTCGAGCGCGTTGCCGTGATTCCTCATCCCGGCGACGAAGTCCGGGTTGAGCCCGACGCCGGGGTGCATGCGCCTGACCATCTGATAGGTCGAAGGAATCATCTGCACCATGCCGCCCGCGCCCGCCGAGCTGACCGAGTAGCGGTACGTGTCCAACTCGTTCAAGGCGAAGAGCGCGAAGACTTCGTTGTAGAGCCGCCCGCGGTCTTCGTTGCGGAAGCGACCGTGGTCAACGTGCTCGACGACGCAGAGCCGCTCGGCGATGTCCACGAGTTCGGGCGAGATGTTCTTGCCCTTCTCCTTAAGCCGCCGCGCCGCGAGGTCGAGCATCGTGCGGACGTAGGACTGGCCTTGCCTCACCAGCTCCGGCGAGACGAGCGCCGGGTGCGCCGACGTGTAGTAGGCCATCTCGCGGAAGCTGCCGAACTTCTCAATCGGGTAGGCGACGACGAGCGGCGTCAGTTGCCGCCCCGCGAGGTCTGAGACGACGAGCGCCGTGTTGACGTAGTTCGGACGGACGATCTGCAAGCGCAGGCTCATCCCCTCCGAAGAAGTGAGGACGACTTCCGCGCCGCGCTTCAGGAAGGTCTGCTTCAAGACGCTGATTTGATGAATCTTCGACGAGTCCTGATCGAGCGCCGCGATGGTGACGAAAGAGAGCGAAGGCGTCATCGCCGTCAGAGACAGGCGCGACTTCAAGAGCCTCTGCGCCTCGGCGACGCGCGCGCGGAACTTGCTCACCGAGAGCGGCTGCACGGGCTGCAAGGGAACGTAAGAAGGCGCGGGCGTCGTCGGCTGCGCCGAGGGCGCGAGCGAAGGCACGCTCGCGGACGAAGGCGCGGCGGTCGCGGGCGGCTGCATCTGCGTCGCGGGAGACTGTGCTTGCGTCTGCGGCTGCGTCGTCGCCGTCGCGGCGGGCCTCGACTGTGGCTGCGCGTCGGCATTCGCGGGCGGCGCGCTCGGCTTCGGCGCGGGCGTCTGCTGCGCGGCGGGCGCGGCGAGCGACGGGGCCGAAGGCTGTTGCTGCTGTGCCGCGCCGACGGTGCGTGGACGAGTGTGGACGGTCGGCGCGGGCGACTCGGCCTGCGCGCGCACGACGACGGACGGCGCGAACACGAGGGCCGCGAATGTCAGAAGGAGGAACGAGCGATTTTTCATTTTCAACTTAGGGACTTTGATTCAACTTTGGGCTTAAAGGACGTGTCGCTCGCCGGACGGACGAGGACGTTGCGTTTAAGATT
>DASTQX010000070.1:0-17068 GCA_035761505.1 Pyrinomonadaceae bacterium | reverse complement strand
GTGACAGGAGAAGAAACAGTCTTCCTCCTGTCACCCGTCGCGGTTTACGGCTTAAAGGCTTCTCTTACTTAATCGTCACCAACTCCGGCACGAACTCCGGCTTAGCGGACGCGCCTTCGGCGACGAGCTTTTCGGTCTCGGCGACGAAGGCTTCGACGATGTCCGCGCCCGCGACTTTGCGCAGGGGCTTGCCGTCCTTGAAGATCATGCCGACGCCGCGCCCGAAGGTGACGCCGAGTTGCGAGTCGTGCGCCTCGCCCGGCCCGTTGACGGCGCAGCCCATGATGGAGAGGTGCAGAGGCTCTTCGATGTGCGCGAGGCGGCGCTCGATCTCGGTGACGATCTCGACGAAGTTATCCACGTCGAGCCGCCCGCACGTCGGGCACGCGACGACCGTCACGCCGCGCTGCCTGAGTTCGAGCGACTTCAGAATCTCCCACGCGACGCGCACCTCCTCGTGCGGCTCGGCGGCGAGCGAGACGCGGATGGTGTCGCCGATGCCTTCGTGCAGCAGCGTGCCGAGGCCGATGGCCGATTTAATCGTGCCGCCGAAGGCCGTCCCCGCCTCCGTCACGCCGAGGTGCAGAGGGTAATCAACCTGCGCGGAGAGCAGGCGATAAGCGGCGACCGTCCGGCGCACGTCCGAGGCTTTGAGGGAGACGATGATGTCTCGGAAGTCGAGGTCTTCGAGAATCTTGATGTGCCTGAGCGCCGATTCGACCATCGCTTCCGGCGTCGCCGTGCCGTAACGCTTGAGTAAATCCTTCTCCAGCGAGCCGCCGTTGACGCCGATGCGAATCGGCACGCGCTGCGCGGCGGCGGCGCGCACGACCTCGCGCACGCGCTCGTGCGCGCCGATGTTGCCGGGATTCAGGCGCAGCTTATCCACGCCCGCTTCGAGCGCCATCAGGGCCAGCTTGTAGTGGAAGTGAATGTCGGCGACGAGCGGCACTTCGGGGACACGACGGCGAATCTCTTTGAGCGCGACGGCGGCTTCCTTGTCGGGGACGGCCAGACGCACGACCTCGCAGCCCGCCCGCACCATCTCTTCAATCTGAGCGACAGTCCCGCCCACGTCCGACGTGTCGGTCTTCGTCATTGACTGGACGACGACGGGCGCTCCCCCGCCAATCTGCACGTCCTTAACCTTTACCGCCCTCGTTTGCCTCATGCCAATCTCTACGAAAGTTCAATTCCCAAAGTTGCTAACGGGTAAATGGTGAATGGTAAATGGTGAATGGTGAATGGTGAAAAGCAGTTTCCATTTACCATTTACCATTCACCATTTACCCTCTTCTCATTTCTGCTGCGTCGCCGCGGGCGGGTCGTTCGAGCCCGTGATGCGGGAGGCGAGTTTGGTCACGTCGTTGATGATGACGAAGCCCATCAGGAGCAGGAGGAAGACGAAGCCAACCTGCTGGATGCGCTCGCGCACCGTCATCGAGAGCTTGAGGCCGACCCACGCGAGCATACCTTCGAGCAAGACCATGAAGATCATCCCGCCGTCGAGCACGGGAATCGGCAGCAGGTTGAAGATACCGAGGTTGAGACTCAGGAAGCCGAAAATCCGCAAGCCGCCTTCGACGCCGCCGTCCTCGACCGCGCGGTTCGACGCCTCGGCGATGCCGATGGGGCCGGAGAAGGTGTTGCGCACGGAGCGCTCGCCACTGAAGACCTGACCGAGCGCCATCCACGTCAGCCGCAGCATCTCGATGTTGTGCGAGACCGAGTATGAGAGCGCGTCCGACACGCCGACGCGCTCTATCGGGTACAACTCGGCGGGGCTGAAGCCGAGCTTGCCGTTCGGCAAGCGGCGCTCGCCCGCCGCGACGCTGAGCGTCTCGCCATTGCGCTTGAGCGTGAAGCTGACGGCCCCCTCTTTGTGCTCGTCAATGTAGCGCGCGACCTGCTCGCTGCTCGTCACGGGCTCGCCGCCGACGGTCAGAATCTGGTCGCCGGGCTTGAGTCCGCCCTCGGCGGCGGGCGAGTTCTCGTTGACCGCCGCGACGATGACGGGCACGTCGCCGTAATCGGGGAGGATGCCGAGCCTGCCGATGGCCTCGCCCTCGATGAACTCTTTGGACGGGGTGATGGTGAGCGGGATGCGCTGGCCCCCGCGCTCGACTTCGAGCGGCAGAGCCTTTTCGGGCGAGAGCATCGCGTCGTTACTGATCTTCTCCCACTCGCGGTTCTCGCGCCCGTTGAAGGAGGCGATGCGGTCGCCGGGGCGGATGCCCGCGGCCTCGGCGGCGCTCCCCGGCCTGACGCTCTTGACGACGGGCGCGGGCGTGACGGGGACGCCGATCATCATCGCCAGCACGAGCGGGACGGCGATGGCCGTCAGGATGTTCATCACCGGCCCGGCGACGCCGACGGCGACTTTCTGCCAGCGCGGGCGGAGGTCGAAACGCTCGCGCGCCGGAATCTCCTCGCCGCCGCCCTCTTCGAGCCCGGCGTTCGACTCGTCGCCGCCGAGCTTGACGTAGCCGCCGAGCGGAATCAGGCTCAGGCGGTAATCGGTCGTCCCCCAGCGCCGTCCCCACAGCCGCTTGCCGAATCCGACCGAGAAGGTCTCGACGCGGATGCCGAGCATTTTGGCGACGATGAAGTGGCCGAACTCGTGGATGACGACCGCCGCGCCGAGGATGAAGATGAAAGCAAGGATGCCGACGAGACTCATATAGTAAAGCTTCTCTTGAGAATAAGTTTAAGACCGCAAATCACTTAGAGGCGCGAGCGCCGCCCTCGGTTGCCGAGAAAGTTTACGCGCCCGCGCACCGCGCGTCAAACCGGCGGTTTTAGGCCACCGCGCCGTGGACTTCCGCGAGCCGCGCAATCTCGGCTTGCGCCTGTGCCCTCGAAGCGCGGTCAACGGCGAGCACCACGCCGAGGTCGCGCACCTCGCCGACCGTGTGCGCGTCCATCACTTTTTCGATGACGAGCGGGATGTCCGTGAGGCGTATCCGCCCGCCGAGGAACGCGCCGACCGCCTCTTCGTTCGCGGCGTTCAAGGCCGCCGGGAGCGTCCCGCCCGCGCGGAGCGCACGGTAGGCCAGAGAGAGACAGGGGAAGCGCTCAAGGTCGGGCGCTTCAAAGTGGAGCGTGGCGAGCTTCGCCAGGTCGAGTCGCGGGAGCGAGCTGCAAGGGTGTCGTTCGGGGTAAGTCAAAGCGTACTGGATGGCGTGGCGCATGTCGGTGACGCCGAGCTGCGCGATGACCGAGCCGTCCACCAGCTCGACCAGAGAGTGGACGACCGATTCGGGGTGGACGATCACGTCAATCTCTTCGGGGCCGAAGCCGAAGAGCCAGCGCGCCTCGATGACTTCGAGCCCCTTGTTCATCAGCGTCGCGCAATCAATCGTGATCTTCGAGCCCATGCTCCAAGTCGGGTGGCGCATCGCCTCGGCGACCGAGGCCGACTCCATCGCGCTCAAAGGCTTCGCGCGGAACGGGCCGCCGGAGGCCGTCAGAATCAACCGCCGTACTTCTTCGCGCCGCTCGCCGCGCAGGCATTGATGAAGGGCGTTATGCTCGGAATCAACGGGCAGGATTTCCGCGCCCGACTCGGCGGCGGCCTTCGTCATCAACTCCCCGGCGATGACGAGCGTCTCCTTGTTCGCCAGCGCCACGCGCTTCCCCGCTTCGAGCGCGCGCAGAGTCGGCACGAAGCCGACCGCGCCGACGGTCGCGCTCATCACCGTGTCCGCTCCTTCGTGCGTCGCCACGGCGACGAGGCCCGCCTCGCCCGTCTCGACGCGCGGCGGCTCGACGCCTCGCCGTCTCAACTCCGCGAGCAGTTCTTCCGCCCGGCCCTCGTTCTCGACCGAGACGAGTTCGGGCCGGTGACGCTCGACCTGCGCGGCGAGGCGCGCGACGTTCGCCCCGGCGGCGAGCGCCACGATGCGGAAGCGCTCGTCGCCGAAGGTCTCGACCACACTCAAGGTGTTGCCGCCGATGGAGCCGGTCGAGCCGAGGATTGCGATGCCCTGTGAACTCATCTTTTCAGTGCCAGTAGTTAAGAGCGAAATAGTAGAGGACGGGCGCGTTGAACAGCAAGCTATCGAGCCGGTCGAGGAAGCCGCCGTGGCCCGGCAGGATGTTGGCCGCGTCCTTCGCGTTCGCCCCGCGCTTCAAGGCGCTCTCCGTCAAATCGCCGACCACGCCGAGCACGTTCAAGACCGCCGCCAGAGGCAGCGCGGCCCGCAAACTCAGCTCCGGGAAAAACCAGTAGTGCGCGAGCGTCGCCATCAGAAGGCTCGCCGCCATCCCGCCGACCGCGCCCTCCCAGGTCTTCCCCGGACTGATCTTCGGCGCGAGCTTGTGCTTGCCGAACGCGCGCCCCGCGAAGTACGCGCCCGAGTCCGAGCTCATCAGCACGAGGAAGAAGAACGAGAGCAGATGCGTCGAGATGGAATAGCTCGTCGTGTAGCCGGGCGCGGGCGTCCCGAATCCCGTCCGGACGGCAATCAGAAACCCTCCCAGCATCGCCACGTAGAGCACGCCGAGCACGGTCGAGCCGACCGACAGAATCATCTTCTCGAACGGCCCGCCCCGCAGCATCTCCGCCGCCAGCGCCGCGATGACCAGCGCGGGCACGATGACGATAATCAAGTCCGGCGCGTTGTAGAAGAACGCGACCAGCAGCGCCGCCGTGCTCGCGTAACCGACCACCACATCCGGCTTCGCGCCCACGCGCTTCGCCAGAAACCAGAACTCGTAGAGCGCCACGAGAATCGCCCCGACCGCCAGCAACACGAAGAGCGGCCACAGAGGCGGGTACACGATTGAGGCGATGAGTATCGGGAGCGCGACGGCGGCGGTGATGAGGCGAGTCTTCATGCAGGAGTCAGAACTCAGAAGTCAGGAGTCAGAAGTCAGGAGTCAGGAGAAAAACCTTTGCCGTCGAACCGTCGGCTTGTTGTCGTCAGCGAGTGTCGTGCGGAGCCCTCTGACCTCCGACTCCTGACTCCTGCCCTATTTCGCCTTGGCGACGAGTTGGAGCCCGCCGAAGCGTCGGTCGCGCCCCTGAAAGTCCACGACGGCTTCGAGGAGGTGCGTGCGGCGGAAGTCGGGCCAGAGCGTTTCGGTGACGTAGATTTCGCTGTAGGCCGCCTGCCATAGAAGGAAGTTCGAGATGCGCATCTCGCCGCTCGTCCGCACAAGGAGGTCGAGTTCCGGCAAGTCTCGCGTGTAGAGGTGGCGCGCGATGTCCTCCTCCGAAATCTCTTCGGGTGGTCGTCCCTCGGCGACGAGCCGCCGAACCGCCTCGCGCACCGAGTCCACAATCTCCGCGCGCCCGCCGTAGTTGAGCGCCACGCTCAAGACCATCCCCGTATTCGCGCCCGTCCGCTCCACCGCCCGCCGGAGTTCCCTCTGGACGCTTTCAGGCAGCATCTTCGTCCGACCGATGGACTGAAAGCGGATGTTCTGCCGGTCAATCGAATCGAGTTCGAGCCGCAGATACCGCTTGAGCATCCGCATCAAGGCGTCCACTTCGAGGCGGGGCCGCTTCCAGTTCTCGGTCGAGAAGGCGTAGAGCGTCAGCGCGCCGAGGCCGAGGCGCGCGCCCGTGTCCACCGCCGCGCGGACGGCCTCGACTCCCGCGCGGTGTCCGGCGATGCGCTGCTGCCCGCGCTGCGCGGCCCACCGCCCGTTGCCGTCCATGATGATGGCGACGTGGCGCGGCAGGCGCGTCCAGTCAACGTGCGCGAGCAAAGCCTCGTCGCGCGTCCCCCTCTCGACGACCTCGGCAAAATTGGCGAGCATCCGTGCTCTTCCCCTCGAATCGCGGCCCGAATCTCTCTTCAACCGCTGCGGCATCTTAATCTCTATAAGTTCAAAGTTCAAAGTTCGAGGTTCAAAGTTAAGAACTCGTCTTCGACTTTGAACCTTGAGCTTTGAACTCTTCAGTAATGCACTTCGACGAGCGTGAGGCCGTGCGCGGGCGCGGTGGCGGCGTGGAGGAGGCGCTCGCCGCTCTCGATGGCGTGGGCGATTGCCGGTGCGTCAATCTCGCCGCGCCCGGCGGCGAGGAGCGCGCCCGCCACCGAGCGCACCATGTAACGGAGGAAGCCGTCGGCGCTCGCGCGAATCTCGACAAGCCGCCCGCGACCGCGCGCGCTGATGCGCTCCGAGACCGAAAGCTCCGTGACGTGGCGCACGCGCGTCCGCACGTCGGCCTGCGCGGAAGAGAAGGCCGTCCAGTCGTGCTCGCCGGGGAAGAGACGGGCCGCCGCGCGCATCGCTTCGAGGTCTAAGGGCCGCGCCTCGTGATGCGCGTAGCGCGCCCAGAAAGGCGACCCGACGCGCTCGTTGAAGACGCGGTAACAGTAAGTCTTCCCCCGCGCCGAAAACCGCGCGTGAAAATCTTCCGGCGCGCGCTCAACCTTGATGACCCGCACGTCGCGCCCGACGTTCCCGTTGATGGCGTCGCGCAGTTTGTCCGGCGCTAACCCCTTCGACAGTTGCACGCAAGCCACCTGCGCCTCGGCGTGGACGCCCGCGTCCGTGCGCCCCGCGCCGTGGACGACGACCTCGCTCCCCTCAATCAAAGACAGCGCGCGCGTCAACTCGCCCTGCACCGACCGCCGCCCCTCGGCCTGCATCTGCCAGCCGTGAAACTCCGTCCCGTCATACTGGATGGTCAGGCGATGATTCATAAAGAGGTGATGAGAGATAAGTGATAAGTGATAAGTGATAAGAAAGAAGCTGTCTTCTCTTATCACTTATCTCTCATCACTCATCACTCCGTCCTGCTTCCCGGTTTGACGAGCGGCACGCCGTCGGCGCAGAGGGGACAATCGGCGGGCGAGACGGCGGGCACGTCGAGCGTGGCGAGGGCGACGCGTGGGACTCCGACCTCGGCGCGTCCGCCCGAACGGTCTATGACGGAGGCCGCGCCGACGACTTCCGCGCCCACCTCGCGCAGCGCCTCGACCGTCTCGCGCGTCGAGCCGCCCGTCGTGATGACATCCTCGACGACGAGGACGCGCTCGCCGGGGCGGACGGTGAAGCCCCGGCGCAAGGTCATCCTCCCGCCCTCGCGCTCAGTCCAGACGGAGCGGACGCCGAGCGCGCGCGCGACCTCCCAACCGATGATGATGCCGCCGATGGCCGGAGCGACGACCGTCTCGACGTTCCGCCCGGCGAATTTTTCCGCGAGGGCGCGCGCGAGCGCTTCGGCCTCCGCGGGGTGTTGGAGCACGAGCGCGCATTGCAAGTAGCTCGTGCTGTGCAGCCCGCTCGTGAGGGCGAAGTGGCCTCCGAGCAGCGCGCCCGTGCGCCGGAATCTTTCGAGCACTTCCTCGTCGCTCATCAAATACTTTCCTTTCTCAAGCCGCGTGTTAAAATGTGCTCCCGATGAATGAAAAGTTCCGCAACCTCGTCCCCGATTCCGCGCCGGTGCAAGAGGTCATCGAGTTGCTGCGCTCGAACGGCGGGCGCGCGCCGTGCGTGGATATCGCCGAAGCGGTGCTCCAACTCCCCGGCCTCGACCCTTCGCTGGCGGCGCTCGTCCTCTCGGACTTCATCGAGGGCGAGGGCGACTGGCGTCTGCGCGTCGCCGAGGAGACGTGCGAGGTCGAGATGCTCTGCGAGGACGACGAGTGTCGCCAACTGGGCGAGGCCGACTTCGTCGTCTTCGACCTTGAGACGACGGGGCCGAAGACGCCTCCGTGCCGCGTCATGGAGTTGGGCGCGATTCGCGTCAGCCGGGGCCGCATTGTCGCCGAGTTCCAGACGCTCATCAATCCCTTGATGCCGATTCCGCCCTTCATCGCCGGGCTGACGGGCATCAGCGACTCGATGGTCTCGACGGCCCCGACCTTCGACGAGGTGGCCGAAGACTGGCTCAACTTCGCTCAGGACGCCGTGCTCGTCGCGCACAACGCGCCCTTCGACGTGCGCTTCATCAACCACGAGCTTTCCCTGCTCTTCCCCGGCCAGAGGATGGCGAACCCGCACCTCTGCACCGTCTCGCTGGCGCGGCGCGTGATGCCGGAGCTTTCGAGCTTCCGCCTGACGGCCCTCGCCGAACACTTCTCCGTCCCGCACCGCAGCCGCCATCGCGCCGGAGACGACGCGCGCGCCACCGCCGAAGTCTTCCTCCTCCTCCTCGAATCCCTCCACCGCCACGGCGTCCGAGACCTCGCCGGTGCGCGCCGCTTCCGCAAACAATGGTCGGCAGCCGCCGCCGACTCAAGGGCTTGAAGAGTGTTGAAGGATGATTGATGAAGGAGCGGCTGTTTGAGATTTCAGATTTGAAATTTCAAGTTTGAGATTCGAGATTCGAGATTTCAGCTCGGTCTTACTTCATCACTCATCGTTTATTCTTCATCCTTCACTTGCTTCGTCTTTCTTCTCTTCCACAACGCGCGGAGGACAAAGATGGCGACGAGGAGCGCCGCGACGCCGAGGCCGACGGTCGGATAGTTCTCGGCGAGCACTTCTTTCGCGCGGTCGCCGTAGCGGACGGCGATGAAGCCTTCGAGGAAGAAGCGGAAGGCGCGGCCCGCCGCGACCGCCGCCGCAAAGCGCAACACGCTGAGGCGGAAAACTCCGGCGGTGATGACGAACAACTTGAACGGGAACGGCGGCGGCAGCACCGAAGCGACGAGCACCGAGAGCACGTCGTAGCGGTCAACCAACTCCTTGACGCGCGCCTGCTTCTCCGGCGGAAAGCGTTCGAGCGCGCTCCTTCCGGCGCGCCGCGAGATGTAGTAGAGAATCACGCAGCCGATGACCGAACCGGCGGTCGCCGCCAGCGCGTAGAAAGGCATCCACGCGGGGCGCTGCGTCGAGAGCAGGAGCATCACCGCGTCCGGCCCGCCCGGCAGAGGGATGAGCGCCGAGTCGAGCAGAGCGATGGCGAACAGTCCCGCAGGCCCGAACGCCACCAAGTAGTTCGAGACGTGACTGAGCCCGTTCGTAATCTTCCGCAGCAGCCACTTCAAGTCGTTCCCGTCTCACTTTCGGTTTTCATCTCCGCCCGCGCCTTCGCCACGGCGCGCTTCGTCTTGAGGCGCGTCCAGAAGAGATAGCAGACGATGCCCAGCAGCACGAGCGCCGCCGCGACGCTCAAAATAACCATCCCGTTGTGGCGCAGGAAGTCCACGACCTGCTCGCCGTAGAAGACCGCGAGCGCGCCCTCGACGTAGTAGCGGACGCTGCGCGCCAGCATGATCGTTAGCACGAACCGCCAGCGCGGGTATTCGAGCGCGCCCGCCGTCGCCACGAAAATCTTGAACGGCATCGGCGGCGGCAAGAGCGCCGGGATGGCGAGCGCCAGAAACCCGAACCGCGCGTAAGCCTTCTCCACGCGCGCGATGCTCTCGGCGCTGAAGCGTCGGCGCATCACGGCCTGCCCGCCGCGCCGCATGATGCTGTAGAGCAGCAGACACCCCAAGACCGAACCGGCGGAGGCGAAGAGCGGGAAATAGAAGACCGACTTCGGGTCGCTGTAGCAGCGCGCGACGACGAGATAGTCGTTGATTTCCGGGAGCGAGAGGAGCGAAGAGTCGAGCGCCCCGATCAGAACCATCGCCGGCCCGGCGACGTAGATCGGCACGTCACTGATGAAGTCATGAAGCCATTTGACGACCCCGGCCAGCCAATCAAACATAGGTGGTAAATGGTAAATGGTAAATGATGAATAGTGAAGGACAGCTCTTATCTATTGACCATTGACCATTGACCGTTGACGGCTTTTATTTGACCGGCGCGAAGACGGTCGGGGTGTCGTAGGTGACGCCGAAGGTGATGCCGGAGCGGGGGCTGAATTCGGTGAGCCCGGCGATGCCGCCCACGTCGAAGCGCAGGCCGGAAGTCCTGACTTGGAGGCCGAGGCGGGCTTCGGAGAGCGGCTCGGTTCCGAGCGGCGCGCGACCGCGACGCGTGTTGGCGCGACCGTTGATCTCGGCGGCGAGGTTGACGTTATCGGTCAGGCGGTAAATCCCGGCAACGCCGTAGAGCAGCATGTCGTTCTGCGTGAAGAGTTGCGTAGGCGCGGTGAAGATGCCCATGCCGAGATTGCCGAAGGTGTTGAGCCGCCCGTCGCGCCCGAACTTCTTGCCCACGAGAATCGTCCCGAAGGCGTTCGTCTGGTTGATGCCGATGCCCCGCCCCTCGCTTGAGTTCGGCAACTCCACGCCGAAGCGGAAGCCGAGCGAGGGCGCGCGCCGCGTCTCGTTGCGGAGCTTAATCTTGGTGGCGATGGTGAAGTCGCCCGTGCCGTTGGTGGAGTTCGCGCCCGGCGCGAAGTTGCGCGGGATGGCCGGGTTCGGCGAGGCCGAGTTGATGCTCAGGAAATTCTGCGCCACGCCTTCGAGTTGAAACTCGACGTTCGGCGAGAGCCCGACGTGGATGCCGATGACGCCGATGCGCGACAGGTCGCCCGTCAGCCCGGAGGCCGGGAACTTCGCGTCTTGCAGGAAGTCTATCCCCGCCTCGACGCGCATCGAGCCCGGCGGGATGATGTCCACGTCCTCCGTGATTAAGGGGCGCTGCTGCGCGCCCGCGACCGTCTGAACGGCGAGCACGACGGCGAAGGCAAACAGCGCGCGCATGAGCAATGAGAGACGAGATGTCATGTGTGACGAGTTCCTGACCGGGTTTCACTCGAATAAAGACGCGCGAATTGTAATGTTCAATTCGCCGGAGCGCAACATCCTCATCCCCTTGCCGCGAGAATCGGAGGGCTCGGCCTGAATTTTTTGGAAGATTTCCGGCGGCCCGCGCGTCGAATGGGTGTAGTTTGAAGGTGTGAGGGAGAAGATGGAGCATTGCGCCGCGATGGGCGAACGCCAGACGCACGAGGCGGTGATCGAAGCCTGCCAGAGGGGCGAGCGCGACGCCTTCCGTCTCCTCTTCGAGAATTACAAGGATAAGGTCTTCTCCGTCGCGCTCTACTTCTTCGGCGGCGACGAGGCGACCGCGGGCGACATCACGCAGCAGGTCTTTCTCAAGCTCTTCAACTGTATCGGGCAGTTTCAGGGCGACGCCGAGTTCACCACTTGGCTATATCGTCTGACGACGAACGCCTGCGTGGATGAAGCGCGGAAGCGTCGGCGCTGGCTGCCCTTCGGAGACGCGACGGAGATGAAGGAGCCGGTGGTTAAAAAGTCGCAGGAGCAAGCGCTGGCGAGCCGCGAAGTCGCCGACTCGGTGAAGCGCGCCGTCGGCACGCTCCGCCCGAAGCTGCGCGTCGTCCTGCTGTTGAAATATTTCGAGGAGCTGTCTTACGAAGAGATCGCGGCGGTGGTCGGCTGCTCGAAGGGCACGGTGGCCTCTCGTCTCAATCGCGGCCACAAGATTCTCGCGGGCAAGCTCGGACACCTGCGCGGGTCTTTAGTTCGCACGGAGTAGTGGTGAGGATGTTCGGCAATCACGTCAACAAATACTTTTCCGCCTACGCGCACGGCGAACTGACGGCGGTCGAGTCGGAGCGCGTCGCCGCGCACCTCGAAACGTGCGCGCGCTGCCGCGAAGAGTTTGAAGAGGTCAAGCTCGGCATCCGTCTCGCCGAATGTCTCCCGTCGGCCTCGGCCCCCGACTCGCTCTGGGAAGGCATCGAGTCGTCGCTCGCCCGGCAGGGCGCGGAAGAGAAACGGCGGCGGCGCGCGGCTTCCTTCCCCCGCGTGAGTTCCCGGCTCTCGTTCAACTGGCCGCGGGCCGCGACGGCGGGCGCGTTCGCGTGCTTCGCCCTCTTGGCGCTCGGCGGCTGGCTCTACTACCGCTCGACGCGTCCCGCGTGGGAGGTCGAGCGTCTGGCCGGTGCGCCTTCGATTGACGCCCGGAGCTTCGGCGAGACGGGGCGGCTCGGCGTCGGCAAGTGGTTGGAGACTGACGAACAGTCGCGCGTGCAGATTGACGTGGCGAACATCGGGCAGGTCGAGGTCGCGCCGAACACGCGCGTCCGCATCGTCGAGACGGGGCTCACCGAGCATCGCATGGAGTTGGCGCGCGGCACGCTGCACGCGCGCATCTGGGCTCCGCCGCGCCTCTTCTTCGTGGATACGCCGTCGGCGGTGGCGGCGGACTTGGGCTGCGCCTACACGCTCGAAGTTGACGACGCGGGCCGCAGCCTCTTGCGCGTCACGTCGGGTTTCGTGGCGCTCGAACGGGGCGCGCGCGAGTCAATCGTCCCGGCGGGCGCGGCCTGTCTGACGCAGCCGGGCGTAGGGCCGGGGACGCCCTTCTTCGAGGACGCGTCCGAAGAGTTGGCCGGGGCGCTCACGCGTTTCGACTTTGAAGGCGGTGGCCCGGAGGCGCTGCGCGTAGTCATCGAGAGCGCGCGCCCGCGCGACACTCTGACGCTCTGGCACCTGCTCGCGCGGTCGGAAGGCGAGTGGCGCGAGCGCATCTACGAACGGCTCGCCGCGCTCGACGCGCCGCCCGAAGGCGTGACGCGCGAAGGCATTTTGAGGCTCGACTCCGCGATGCTTGAGACCTGGAAAGACCGGCTCGAAGACCAGTGGGTGAACGAGGATTTGCGTTCCGTGCGGAAGGCTTGGCGGAAACTCTGGAAATGAAGTGTGACGTTTGGGAGAGGAGGCTTCGGATGATTAACAGCTTGTTGCCGGACATCAACCGGCGGAACTTTCTCGGTCGCTCGCTGGCGGCGCTCGGCGGCGTCACGGTCTTGAACCTCGGCGCGGGAATGGTCACGGGCTGCGGCACGAAGGGCAACGCGCTCACCTCGCTCGCTCCCGCGGGCGACGAGCCGGAGAGGCTCTTCTGGCAGACCGTCATCACGCGGAAAGAAGAGCCCGGCGAGCCGCTTCTCGTCACGGGCCGAATCTTCGCGCCCGACGGACGGACGCCC
Source organism: Pyrinomonadaceae bacterium (assembly GCA_035761505.1). Classification (GTDB taxonomy): domain Bacteria; phylum Acidobacteriota; class Blastocatellia; order Pyrinomonadales; family Pyrinomonadaceae; genus JAIVJM01. The sequence goes on along the minus strand of DASTQX010000070.1, from coordinate 4,248 downwards.
GTCGAGGGCTTGACGCTTTACGTCTATCACACGGACGCGCGCGGCCTCTACTCCGAAGAGGACGGCAACGGGCGCGAGCCGAACCCGCGCCTCAAAGGCTGGATGAAGACCGACCGCGACGGGCGCTACGAGTTCCGCACCATCAAGCCGACGCCGTATCCCGGCACGACCAACCGCCGCCACATCCACGCCAAGACTTACGGCGCGGGCCGCGCGGAGCAGTGGCTCGACAGTTTCATCTTCGCCGACGACCCGCTCGTCCCGGCAAGCGAACACGCGCGGTTCGCCGCCCTCGGCAAATTCACGCCCCTCATGGTCTCCCGGCGCGGCGCGGACGGACTAATCCGTTGCGAGCACGACATCCGCCTCAAAGACACTTGAAGCCTTAAGGCTTAGGCTTCGACCTTCTCCCGCACGTCCGGACGCGAGAACGTCTCTCTGAGGCGTGAGGGAGAAGTCTTGTCAAAAATCGTCCGGTCTTTCGCCCGACTTGTCCCGACTTGTTTTGATCTTTCGCCTGAGGTGATTCGATGAGCAGATTAACTTTCGCCTTCGCTCTCTGCACACAGCTTCTTTTCACGCTTCACTGCGGCGCGTACAGTCTCGCCGTCGGCGACCTCAACCGCGACGGCAAGCAAGACCTCGTGACGGCGAACGCCGAGGGCGGCGACCTGACCGTGCTGCTCGGCAACTGAAGGAGGAGAAAAGCCGTGTTGAAGATTCTGAAAGTTTTCGTCATCCTGCTCGCGCTCGTCTTCGCGGGCGTGCAGTTCGTCCGACCGGCGCGCTCGAACCCGCCCGAAGTCGCGGGCCGGGGCATCGAAGCGCACGCCCGCCTGACGCCGGAAGTCGAGTCGGTCTTGCGTCGCTCCTGCATGGACTGTCACTCGAACCGGACGGAGTGGCCGTGGTACAGCCACGTCGCGCCCGCCTCCTGGCTCGTCGTGGATCACGTCAACCACGGGCGCAGCCACCTCAACTTTTCCGAGTGGGCGCGCTATGACCGCGAAGAGGCCGGGGGGATGCTCAAGGCTATCTGCAAGGAGGCGCAGGGCGGCACGATGCCGATGCCTTCCTACACGCTTTTGCACCGCGACGCGCGCCTCTCCGGCGAAGAGGTAAAGATGCTCTGCGACTGGGCACGCGCCGAGAGCGCGCGGCTCACGGCGCGCGAAGACGCGATGAGCAATTCGGCCTTGAGGTCAATCTATGGCGAGTGAGCAACGACGAGTAAGCGTCGGCGAGTAAGTGACGCGCGGGAGGACAACGCCTTGAAGTTGATAACAGTCGCCATCGTTTCGGCACTCGCGGGCAGCGTCGTCGCGCTCGCCGTCCTCTTCGCGGGCGGCGAGCCCTTGAGCGCGCCAGACCTTCTGGGCTTCGTGCCGCTCACCTTCTTCCCCGCGCTGCTGCTCTGCGCGCTGCTCTACGCGCCCGTGCTGCGCCGCCTCAAGCGACGGCTCGGAGGCTGTCGCCCGGCGTACCTCTTCCCGCTCTTCTCGGCCCTCCTGCTCAACCTCCCTCTCTTCCTGCTCATGCTCGCGCTCGCGCAGGCCGGGCGGTTCTTCTCCGGCCCCGGCGAGGTGGCCATTTTCACTTCCGCGTTTTTCACCTCCGGCCTGATTTTCGGCGTCGGCTTCGCCCGCCTCTGCTAGAATTGCGGGCGACGATGACACCACAGAAACCCTTACTCATCGGCGGCGAGTGGCGCGCGACGGCGAAGTCGCTTTTGCTGCGCTCGCCTTTCAACGGCGAGGAACTGGCGCATTTTTCCGTCGCGTCGGACGCGGAGGTCGAAGAGGCAATCGCGGCGGCGGCGACGGCTGCCGCCGAGTTGCGAGAGGTTCCGCGCTACGAACTGGCCGAGTCTTTGCGGCGCATCGCGGAAGGCATCCGGGCGCGCGCCGAAGAGTTCGCGCGGACGATTGCGCTCGAAGCCGGGAAGCCCATCAAGAGTTCGCGCGCCGAGGTCGAGCGCGCCGTCTCGACCTTCATCTACGCCTCGGAAGAGGCGCGGCGCTTCGGCGGCGAGACAGTCCCGCTCGACGGGCAGGCTACGGGCGCGGGCCGCATCGGTTGGACTGAGCGCATCCCGCGCGGCGTCGTCTTCGGCATCACGCCCTTCAACTTCCCCCTCAACCTCGTGGCGCACAAAGTCGCGCCCGCGCTCGCCTCGCGCAACGCGATTATCGTCAAGCCGAGCCCGCGCACTCCGCTCACGAGTTTGCTACTCGGCGAAGTCTTCCTCGACGCGGGCCTTCACAAGTCCGCGCTCCAAGTCGTGCCGATGGAGATTGAATCTATTGACTTCGTACTTAGAGACGAGCGCGTGGCGATGATCTCTTTCACGGGGAGCGCGGAGGTCGGCTGGCGTCTGCGCGAGCGCGCCGCGCGCAAGGCCGTGACGCTCGAACTCGGAGGCAACGCGCCCGTCATCGTGGACGAGACGGCGGACGTGCCCTTCGCCGTCGAGCGGACGGCGCTCGCGGCCTTCGCCTACGCGGGCCAAGTCTGCATCTCCGCGCAACGCGTCCTCGTCCACGAAAGCGTCGCCGGGAGTTTTACGGACGCCTTCGTCGAGCGCGCCAAGAACTTGCGCGCGGGCGACCCGCTCGAAGAGGCGACCGAACTCTCCAACATGATTGACGAGGCGGCGGCGAAGCGCGCCGAAAGCTGGATCAACGAAGCCGTCGGCGCGGGCGCGCGCCTGCTCACGGGCGGAGGGCGTCAGGGCTCTCTGCTCAAAGCAACGGTGCTCACGAACGTCCACAGCGAGATGAGGATTTGCGCCGAGGAGGTCTTCGCGCCCGTCGCCACCATCCAGACCTTCGGGGATTTCGAGGGCGCGCTCGACGAAGCCAACAACACGCGCTACGGCCTTCAGGCCGGAGTCTTCACGCGCGACATGAGCCACGCCCTGCGCGCCTTCCGCCGTCTCGAAGTCGGCGGCGTGATGATTAACGACGCGCCCGCCTTCCGCGTGGACAACATGCCTTACGGCGGCATCAAGCAATCGGGCGCGGGCCGCGAGGGCGTCCGCTACGCGATGGAAGAGATGACCGAGCCGCGCCTCATCGTCATTGACCCGCGACACTGAGGGAGCATGACGCCCGAACAAAAATCTTCGTGGCGGCTCTTCTGCGCGGTCAACCTGCCCGGCGAACTCAAGGCCCGCGCGGCTGAGCATCAAGGCCACCTCCGCGCCGCCGCCCCGCACGTCCGCGCGTCTTGGGAGCAACCCGGAAAACTGCACCTCACGCTCAAGTTTTTGGGAGAGATTGAGTTGCCGCGCGTCGAGGCGTTGACGCGCGCGGCTGGACGCGCGGCGGAGGGCTTGAGACGTTTCGAGCTGTCCGTCGCCGGGACGGGTTCTTTTCCGCCGCGAGGCGCACCGCGCGTCCTCTGGCTCGGCGTCGAAGATGCTTCGGGCCTTCTGGCGCGGCTCCACGTGCGTCTCGAAGAAGAATGTGCGCGCGAAGGTTTCCCGCGCGAGTCGAAGCCTTTTCGCCCGCACCTCACGCTCGCCCGCCTCCGCTCACGCGAAGGCGCTGAACGACTCGCCGCGCTTCACCGCGAATCACGGTTCGAGCCGCAAACCTTCGAGGTCTCCGAACTCGTCGTCGTCCGCAGTGAACTGCTGCCGGGCGGCGCGCGTCACACGCCCATCAGCCGCCATCAACTCGTCGGCTAATTCCGAGCCTTAACCGTTCGGCAACTGGCGCGGGCGAGGGGGTTGCTGCGGCTGGCGCTGCTGCTCGCCCTCGCGCTTCTCGCCCGTCTCGGCGAACATCTCTTTGATCGCGCCGACGCTGCCCAGCATGCCGGAGGTCTCCACCGGCATGAAGATGACCTTCGAGTTTTGGCCGCGCGTCATCTCTTTGAGACTCTCGATGTAGCGGGCCGTGATGAGGTACTGCGCGGGGTTGCCGTGGTCGAGCATGACGCGCGCGACCTGCGCGATGGCTTCACTTTCGGCCTCGGCGTTACGCAACCGCGCCTGCGCCGCGCCCTCGGCGGCGAGGATGGCGGCCTGCTTCTCGCCCTCGGCGCGGGTGACGGCGGCGGTCTTCTCGCCCTCGGCACGCGTGATGGCGGCCTGCTTGTCGCCCTCGGCTTGGAGGACGAGCGCGCGGCGGTTGCGCTCGGCGGTCATCTGCTTCTCCATCGTGAGGCGCACGTCTTCGGGCGGGTTGATGTTTTTAACGTCCACGCGCGTCACCTTGACGCCCCACTTGTCGGTCGCCTCGT
>DASTQX010000069.1:0-16684 GCA_035761505.1 Pyrinomonadaceae bacterium | reverse complement strand
CACGGCGGCGAAGGAGTCGCCCGCGCGCGCGGGCGGCGCGGCCACGGGGGGCGCTGAGTGGGACGCGGACACGGCCTGGCGGTGGGAGCTTTCGGCTAAGGAGTTTGCCGCGCGTGTTGGTGATGCCGCGAACGCGCACGTCGAAGAGCGCGGCGATAATTACGTCGTTAGCTACGAGGCGACGGACAAGGCGGCGCGCGTCCCCGGCGTCGAGGCGTCACTGTCGGCGGCGACGCTCGTCATTCACCGCGACGATCTGCGCGCCATCGTGCAATCCTTCACCTTCACCGGCGGCGGGGCGGCGCGCGAGCTGCGGCTGACCGAGGCGAGCTACGCGCGGCTGCCGAAGGCAGCCGTTGCGCCCGCCGTCTTCGCGCCGGACGAGGAGTTCTTCGCATCCGGCGCGACACGACTTGAGACGCGGCCCGCGCCGAGTACGTCGCCGGTAGGCGGCGTTGAGCCCTCGTCAATCGGTGCCGAGGACGGCGACGGCCCCGCCTCAGCCGCGTTGGAGGTCGAGGTGCTCAGGCTGCTCAGTCAGGCCGGAGGCGACCTCGGCGAACAGATCACAGCCGCGCGGGTCGGGCGGGTCTTGCGGGTCGAGGCCATCGTCGAGACCGAGCAGCGCAAGGCGGAGATACTGCGCGCGCTCGCGCCGGTGCTTGATAACCCATCGGTGAGGATTGACGTTAAGACGGCGAAGGAGGCGGCGCGGTCGGGCGGGACGCCAGCGCCAACGGTCGTCGAGCAGGTCGAGGCGGCGGAGGCGCGTCTCCCTGCGGACGCGGAACTGCGTCGCCACCTCGCAGGCGAGGCCGACGCCGACGCCGAGATCGCGCGCTTCGCCTCGCGCGTCTCGTCACGCTCGCGCCGGGCACTCCAGCACGCGTGGGCCTTGAAGCGGCTGGCCGAGCGTTTCTCGCCGCAGGAGTTGCGCGCGTTGGACGCGGCGGCGAAGCAGAAGTGGCTCCGGATGATGCGCGAGCACGCCTCAGCCGTCAGGCGCGAGGGCGCATCGCTGCATCAGGAGTTGCGACCCGTCTTCGCGCCCGCCCCGGAGTCGCCGCCGTCCGCAGGCGCTATCGCTGACGAGGCGGACTTGAGCGCGCGCGCCGCCCGGCTGCTCGAACTCTGCTCGGCGGTTGATCCAGCCGTGCGCGCCGCCTTCTCAGTCTCGGCGCGTCCGGCCCCTCCATCTCAAATCAAGTCGCGGGAGTTCTGGCGTGCGCTCGCGGGCGTCGAGGCGCTCGCGGCCCAGATCGAGCGCGCGACGCACGCGCTCGCGCCACAGTCTCCGCGCACGGGCCAGACAGGCCGGGAGTCGCCGCCGCAGTAACAGCTCAGCCCACGGAAGAGCAAGCAGGGAACGGGAGCAAGTCAAGGCTCATGAGAACACACTCATACACTCGCGCGGCGCGGGCGTCCGCGTTCGTCCTCGCCGCCGCAGCGACGGCGTGTTGCCTCGCGTCGTTGTGGGCGACGCGCGCGCAGGCGTCGGCGACGTTGAGCGGGACGGTCGCCGACGAAACAGGCGCGGTCATCCCCGGCACCGAGATCATCATCACGAACCCGGCGACCGGCTTGCAGCGCCGCCTCTTGACGGACGAGGAGGGCTACTTCAGTTTCCCGCTCCTGCCGCCGGCACGCTACAACGTGCGGGTCGAGCGGGCGGGCTTCGCCCCCGTCGAGATTCGCGGCGCGGCACTCGGCGCGGGCGACCACCGCGCTTACCGTGTCCTGCTAAAGGTTGTGGGTTTCAGCGAGTCGGTTCAGGTAGAGGATCAATCGCTGCTCAACGGCGGCGGCGCGGTGGCGACCGTCATCGAGCAGCGCCTCGTCGAGAGCCTGCCGCTCGCGGGCCGCACCCTTCAGCCGCTGCTGGAACTCGTCCCCGGATCGGTCACCACGCGCGCGAGCTTCGGCGAGCAGGGACAGTTCTCCGTCAACGGGCAGCGCGCCAACGCCAACTACTTCACGGTGGACGGCGTCTCGGCCAACTTCGGCGTCAGCGCCGGCACGGCACCGGGGCAGGCCGCCGCCGGGAGCCTGCCCGCTCTGACGGCACACGGCGGGACGAACAGTTTAGTCTCTGCCGACGCCCTGCAAGAGATGCGCGTCCAGTCCTCCTCTTACGCGCCGGAATGGGGCCGCGCGCCGGGGGCGCAAATCTCGCTCGTCACGCGCGCGGGGACGAACGAGTTTCACGGCACGGCTTTCGAGTACTTCCGCCACGACATGCTCGGCGCTAACGATTGGTTTGCCAACAGCCGCACGCTCAAAAAGCCGCCCCTCCGGCAGCATCAATTCGGTGCCACGCTCGGCGGCCCCGTCTCGCGCGACCGGGCTTTCTTCTTTGCCTCCTACGAGAGCCTGCGATTACGGCAGCCGAGGGTCGCCATCACGGAAGTCCCATCGGTCGAGGCGCGGCAATTGGCTCCCGCATCGCTCCGCCCATTCCTCGACGCCTTCCCCGGACAGACCGGCCCGCCGTTCACTGCCGCCCTGGGAGAGTCCTCCGCCGCCTACTCCGATGACTCGCTGTTCGACGCTTTCTCGCTGCGCCTCGACGCGTATGTCGGCGGGCGCATGTACGTGTTTGGCCGCTACAGCCGGATGGACTCCGAAGACCGCCAGCGCGGGCGCGGCTTCGTCTCAGGGACGAGTGGGCTGAGCCTGAACACAATCGGCCACACCTCGGTCGGGACTGAGACTTTGACCGCCGGGGCGACGTGGCCTGTCTCCGCGCGCGTGAGTAACGACGTGCGCGTCAACTGGAGCCGGGCTCGCGGAGGGACATCTTTCACGATGGACAACTTCGGCGCATCGCAGCCGTTCGACCTCGCCGAGTTACTGCCCTCCGGCGCAAGCGCCGACTCGGAATTCCTCTTCCGCCTGCGCGGCGGACTCAACGCAAACTTCGCGCTCGGACGCAACGCAGACAACGCGCAACGGCAATTCAACATAGTCGACCACCTGACCCTCACCGGGGGCGCGCACCAGCTCAAGGTCGGTGCGGATTACCGCCTGCTTTCGCCCATCTATGATCCTGCCGGTTATTTTCAGCGCGTCATCTTTCCGTCAGCCCTCCCGCTCGGCAATAGCGAAGACCCCGACAACGTCCGCGCCTCCGAGGTCTTGATCGCGGCAGGCGGGAGCCCCCGCCTCCCCCTCTTCACCAACTTCTCCGCGTTCGCGCAGGACACTTGGCGCGCGGGAGAGAGGCTGACCCTGACTTACGGGGTGCGCTGGGAATTGAGCCCGCCGCCGCGCGAGAGGACGGGTTCTCCCCCCTTGAACATTACTGTCCGCGCCGACGCGGCGGCGGGGCCGACGCTCGCGCCGGCGGGGACGAGACTCTGGGCGACCACCTACACGAACTTTGCGCCGCGCCTCGGCGTCGCTTATCAATTGCGGCCCGGCGCGGCCACGGTGCTGCGCGGCGGTGTCGGAATCTACTACGACGCGGGCGGCGGGCAGGCCGCGCAGGTCTTCGGCAGCGTCCCGCCCTACACCTCCGTCAGGCGGCTCAACGGTGTCTTATTTCCGCTCGACCCGGCGGATGCCTCCCCCGAAGGGCTGCCCGCCGACACGCCGTTCGACACCACCTACGCCTTCGACTACGGTTTGCGGATACCGTATTCAGTCCAGTGGAACGTCTCCGTCGAGCAGCCGGTCGGCACTCGGCACGTGGTCGGGGTGGCCTACGTCGGGGCCGCTGGCCGACGGCTCTTCCGCCAGACGCTGCTGCCCCCAAGCGAAACCTTCCGCGAAGTGCGCCTGACGACGAACTCGGCGAAGTCTGATTACCATTCGCTTCAGGTTCGCTTCCAGCGTCGGCTACCGGGCCGTCTGCATGCGTTCTCCTCATACACTTGGGCGCGCTCCGTCGACGACGCCTCGGCGGACTCGGAAATCGCGGCCAGCTTCGCCCGCTCCGAACTGCCGCCGCAGCGCAGCGCCTCCGACTTCGACGTGCGGCACGCCGCCAGCGCGGCGCTCAGTTACGACCTGCCCGCGCTCAACTTCTCGTCCCTGAGCCGCGCCCTCTCTCGCGGCTGGTCTCTCGACTCGATCTTCCGTGCGCGAACCGCCGCGCCCGTTAACGTCTTTGTCGGGCGGACGCTCCTCAACGGGGAGTTGATTGAGCTGTCGAGCCCGTTCATCCGGCAAGGCGTTCCGCTCGTGGTGGAAGACCGCGCCGCGCCCGGCGGGCGGCGCATTAACCGTGAAGCGTTCGAGCCCTTGAACGTGCAGGGCGGCATGCCGTTGGAACGCAACTCTCTGCGGGGCTTCGCCATGTGGCAGGCGGACGTGTCGTTGCGCCGACGCCTGACCGTGGCCGGACGCGTCAAACTACAACTGCGGGTAGACATCTTCAACGTCTTTAACCATCCGAATTTCGGCGACCCGGTCGCGGATTTGGGGAGCGGTCTCTTCGGCCAGTCGGTGCAGATGCTCGGCGCGAGCCTCGGCTCAGGCGGAGTCAACGGCGGGCTGTCTCCGGTCTACCAGTTCGGCGGCCCGCGCGCCGCCCAACTCGTCGTGAGGTTGGAGTTCTAGGAGTGCGCGCGACTTCCGCGCGGCCAGTCGTTTTCGCATCGGATTTTAATTACTGCCCGAACCGTTCGGCGTACTCAATGGATTGGATGAAGGCTTTCACCATCTCCGCGCCCACGAAGTTGCCGTCGAACTGGTTAAGCTTCGTCAGCCAGAAGTTATAGCCGAGGAACTGCGGGTCGGGGTGGCCCCGGGAGTCCGTGTCGTCGGGGTCGCGCCGCAGGTAGCCGAAGTACTGCATCAGCACGAAGGCGCGATTCGTCTCCGCCTGCTTCACGCTCCGCGCCTCGGCGACCGAGCGGAGCGCCGCCGCGCGCCCCGGCGTTCCGCCGCCGCCGAAGACGGCGATGGCGAGGCCGCGCTCGTCCTGCGCCGGGACGACGCCCGCGCGATTGAACAGCCCGTCCACGTACTGTTCAGCCGACAGCGCGAGCGGGTTGACCGCGATGAACGCGGGGCGCTGAACGAACTCGACGAAGTAGGCCGTCTTGTTCGCTTCGAGCTGTTCGGGCCAGCGCGGCGTGCCGACGATGATGTTATCCGCGAGCCGCCGCTGGTCGGCGAGGAAGCTGCGGAGCGTGATCGGCACCGGCTTGCCCGGCAGGTCGCCGAAGCCCGCCTTGTGCGCGCGGTAAGCGAGGAAGCCGGTCTCCTGAAATTCAATCGAAAGGAAGAAGGCGGCAGAGACGTTGACGCGCTTGTCCCCGGCGCACTGAGCGTCCGCGCCGCACGACGCGACCTCACCTGTCCAGAAGGCGAGCCCCTGCGCGTCGGGCTCGCGGTTGAGGAAGTCAACGTAATGCTGGCGGACGAAGAAGCCCGCGTCGAAGCCTGCCTCGCCGACCGGGTTGGGAATCGGCGTCGGAGCGTTATCGTCGCTGGCGACCGTCACGACGGCTGAGGCGGGCGAGCCGAGCGTCGCCCCGGCGGCGTTCGAGAGCGTGAACGTGAAGTTCTCCGGCCCCTCCTGATAAACGTCGTCCGTAATGAAGACCGTGACGGTCTTCGAGGTCTCTCCGGGGGCGAAGTTGAGCGTGCCGAGCGCCTGCATGTAGTCGCCGCGCCCGCTCGCCGTCCCGTCCGCGGTCGCGTAATCGAGCGAGGCGGCGGCGGACGCGGCCCCCGTCCGCATCACGGTAATAAGAACCTTGCGCTCCGACTCGTTGACGCCGAACGCGGGCGCGGAGAGTTGGACGGACGGCGGGGCGGCCCCGCCTTGCGACCAGTTGAGCGTGAGTCGCCCGGTCGCACCGCTGTTGCCGTCGACGGAGATGCGATAGTTTGTGCCCGCAATGGCGTTGAAGGTGACGCTGCTCGTGCCGGCGGCGAGGTCAACGGCGTGGTTTTGGCCGACGAACGTCAGTCCGCCAAAGCCGCTTCCGGTGTAGACCGTGAGCACCGTATTGAAGGTGCTCCCGAACGTCGTCACCGTCGTCGAGCCGTTCGAGGGAGCCTGCCAGTTGAACCAGACAGAGACGCCTCCCGTCCTGAAGAACCCGTAGTCCGGCTCGCCCGGCTCCTTCGTCGCGCCGTTGTTCGTGCCCGTGAAGATGCCCGCAGCGCCGCCGAGCGCCGCCGCGTTGGCAAAGTTGTCGTTGGGGGGCGGGTCGCCGACGACGCTCTCGCGGAACTGCGCGACGATGGCCGCGGTGTTGTTGATGACGCGGCTGTTGTCGCGCTGGTCGGCGACGCCGGTCGGCACGCCGTTGAAGTTAATTGAGGGGTTGGAGAAGTACGCGACGCGGGGGCAGAAGTTCGGCGGCGTGCAGTGGTCGGAGTAGGACATGACCGTGCGGAACGAGCCGTCGACGTAGTGCCCGTAGGAATAAGGATACGACGAGTGTTCGGGCGGCCCGCCGTTCTCCGGGTTGTGCTGGCAGCCCTGATTGTGCCCCAGCTCGTGCGCGAAGGTGAGATTGCCGACCGCGCACCTGCGCGACGTGACGGAGTAGGAGCTAACAGAGAAGCCGGGGCCGAGGCCGGTGCGGGACATGAGCTTGGCGACGCCGCAGTTGCCGCTTGTGGTCTCGACGAGGAAGGCCACCAGATCGGCCCTCGTGCTGTTGCGCGCGGCGTTGACCGTCGCGTTGCCGATTGCCCAGTTGAGGGCCGCCGGCAGGTCGTTGGTCTCGGCGAAGTTGACTTCGAGCGTGCCGGCCAGCCGGAGGCGCGTGTGGATGTCGCTGTTGATGTAGGCCGTGTTCGTCGCACTGATGGCCTGCTGCGCGAAGGCTTCGGCCTGCGTCGTGCCGCCGAGCGCCGAGCGCATTGTGGCCGTGTAGACGACCAGCACGTCAATCAGGCTCCCGTCGTCGGCTGCGGCAGGCGCGGCGTTGACGCCCGATGATTTCGCCTCCGCTGACGTGGGCGCGGCGTCGGTCGCCGCGCTCGCGGGGAGCGCCCCACCGCACGGGGGGAAAAGGCTCTGGTCGAGCTGGACGAGAAGGTGGCCGAAGTCCTTCTGCGGGATGATCTCGTAGACGGCTTCGGGCGAGTAGATGAGGCCGGAGAGCGCGCGCCCCTTGACGCTCAGCGTCACATCGCCGCTCCACTCGCCGGGGCCGTAAATCTTACCGCGCCAGACGAGCCCGCCGCCGGGCAACGCGACGAACCCTTCCGACTCGCTCCGGATGGCCGTGTACGAAAGGCCGAAGAGCGGCAGGCTCAGCTCTCGCGCTCCCGCGAAATCGTCGGGGGTGCCGAAGTTGACCCTGATCTCCTGCTCGCGCACCACGGCAGTTTGGGCCTGCGCGCGGTCGGCGCTCGCCGCCGCCACAGACTTCTCCGCGCCCACGGGGTCGAAGAGCCGCCTCGGCCCCGTCGGCGATTGCGCGCTCGCGTTGGCGGCATAGAAGAGGAAGGCTAACGTGGAGGCCGAGGCGATAAGGAGAAGCAGGAGGGGAAATCTCTTCATAAAGCACCCTTGGGGCGGCGGAGCGCTTCGTCCCCGCCGGAATCGGCACGGGGCTGACGAGGCCCGCAGCGCGGAGTCAAGTCTCTCATGGCTGCGTCGAGTCGGTGCCGTAGCGAATGATGATGTCTGCGAGGTCGCCGGGCTTACGGCCAACTCCCTCGGTGTAAATTAACCCAACTCACCAACTGACGCCCAGACGAATACACGCGCACCTCTCCTCATACTGAAGAGACGCTTCGCACCGGAGAGTCTTACGCGCGGGCTGCGAATCTTTTCGTGAGGGCTCCAGCCCGGCCCGCGCGCGCCGTCAACGGCGGGGTTGTGTCGCAAATAATACTCAGGGCCGTGCGAAGGCTGGATGTGCTCACGGATGAAGTAAGGCTCCGCCGCCTTCACCGAGGCGGCGGAGCCTTTCGTCAGGACTGAGTCCGGCGCGATCTTCTAGCGGAAGCTGAAGAAGGCGTTGTGATCGGTGTTGTCGTTGGTGCGAACGACGAGTTCGCGGCAGGTGCCGCCCCACGGCTTGCCAGTCTTCCAAGGGTAATTGTAGCGGTCGGCGGAAGCGGAGAGGCCGCTTCCGCCGGGCGTCTCGGCCAGCTCGAACGCGCCGAGCGGGGCGAGCGTCATGCAGTCCACCTGCCTTGAGGCCGGGGAGCCCGCGGCGAGGATGTCGAGGCCGAACGAGCCGTTGAGGCTGAAGTGGAGCGGGACGGTCTGGCCCGCCTCGACGGTGTTGAGCGCGGGCGCGTTGGCGACCGGGCTGTGGAAGCCGCCGAAGTCGTAGTTCACGTCGAGCGTGACCGGCACCGTGGTGGAGGGCGAGCCGTGACCGTTGCTGCTGATACAGAGCTTCGCGGTGTAGACGCCGACGCCGAGGCCGGTCGAGTCGAAGGCGACGTTGACGCTGCTCAAACCGCCCCCCTCGGTCGTGCCCGTCGCGGGCGAGACCGAGAGCCACGGCACGTCCGAGATGGACGCGGGCGACTCGCAGTCGTTCGGGGCCTCAAGGAATCCCCAGAAAAGGTCTTCGCCGTGCTGCTTGTTGCCGTTCGAGATGGTCAACGTCTGCGCGGCCTGTGCGTTCGGTGTGAGCGACTGCGCGAGGCTCGGCGGGGCGAGGTTGAAGGTCGCCCGGCAAGCTGGCGGCAGATCAAACGCCGCCGTGCCGTCCACGCGGCTGAGGTTGCTGCCCTGACTGGCGCTGAAGCCGAGGCCGCGCCTGGCAAACGCATCCCAGATCAGGCACTCGTTCTCGCCGCCCGTGAGCTGCACGTCGGCTTGGAGGATGGCGTTGCGGGCGTCCACGAAGCCGGGGCGACAGGGCTGGAGCTTCATGCCGTCCATGACGAGCTGGATGGCGAGGTTGTTGCCGCCCGTCTGCCACGAATCGTAGACGTTCGGGTTGTAGCCGTGCTCTTCGACGAGGTTCCAGTACATCTCCCACAGCATCGTCGCCCAGACGTAGCCGACGCCGTGCGGCTGCGAGATGTTGGCCGTGTCCGTGAGGGAGAGGTAGGTCGAGTGGTTGACATTAAAGTCGGTCGTGTAGCGCGTCGGGCGGCTGCCGGGGCCGTCGGGCGGCTCGAAGTGGACGTAAGTGCCGACGCCGCGCGGGGTCGTCGGCGTGTCGGTCGGGTCGGTGGTCAGGACGAGGCCGAAGAAGTCGCTCCAGCCCTCGCCCATCTGCTCGGCGTTGTTGAGGCAGGTGACGACGTTGCGCCCGCCCGTCAGGCGGTTCGAGATGCCGTGGCCGTACTCGTGCGCGATGACGCCCGCGTCGAAGTCGCTGTCGCGGTTGATGAGATGCTGGTCGGCGCTGAGCGTGGCGGTGAGCGGCAGGTTGGCCCGGAGCAGGTTGCCGTGTTCGAGGGTAACCATGACGGACGGGATGTTGAAGGTGATGGGGACGGTGTTGCCCATCACCGCGGTGTCGCCGGCGACGTTGTTCGTCACGATGACGGCGACCGCGCCCGCCACCTCCAAGTTGCTGACCTTCTGCGCGAAGGCGCACGAGCCGCGCTCGACGAGCGCGATCTTGCCGCTCACCTCCGTCGCGTTCGTGATTAAGGTGCAGGCGTCGTTCGGCGAGGGGCCGATGCCTATGTCGGAGTCGAGCGCGACGACGACCGGCGCGGTGATGCCCGCGCCCGTCAACAACGGGCCGAAGGTGGCGTGCGAGGCGCGGTACTCGCCCGCAATCGGCGAGGGCGTGTGGACGTTGACGGCGGCGAGGTTCGGGAGCGGGTTCGTCCAGACGAACATCTGCATGCGCGGGCGTTGGCCGTCAACCGGCGTGAAGAAGTTGGCGTTGTTCGTGCCCGCTCCGTCCTGCGCCTCGGCGCGCACGTCGTCGTTGTCGCCGAGCGGCGCGACCACCGGGCCGCGACCGTAGTTGTTGAGTTGGAAGTTGCCCGACATCTCGTCGAAGCCGTAGCGGTAGAACACGTCATGGACGAGGTTGTTCCAGTAGAAGAGATTCGTCACGGCAGCCGGGCGGTAGGACGCGGGGCCGTCGCTCTGGTTGAAGGGGAAGTCGAACTGGAGCGCCGGGCCGCCGTCGGGGTCGCTGCCCGCGTCGGCGATGTTGTCGCCGTTGAGGTCGGTGTAGGCGTGGACGTTGTTGCCGCGCGTGCGCGTGAACTCAGGGCCAGCCGCGCCGTTCGCGTCGTGCCAGCCGAAAGGCGAGGCGAGCACGTCAGCCGGGTTGGTGACGAGCGTGCGCCCGCCGTCGCTTGGGCTCTCAAACGGGTAGGCGGAGACGTTATAGGCCGACCCGTCGCCCGCGGTCGGCAGCGCGGTCGAGGCGACCGGCGCGGGACGCGCGGCGGCGGCCAAGACCGCGAGGTTACGATTGCGGGCCGCGTCCGGGGCGAAGCCCTCGCCCCAGTTGTCGTGGTCAACGAGGTCGTCGCCCGCGAGCACGTCGCCGTTCTCGGCGTCAACCCTGATGTCCCACGCGTGCTGGCCGTCCGTCTGGTGAATCTCGACGCTCCACGCCAGCCGCACGCTGCTTTCGCCGACCGGCTGGAAGACGAGCCTGACGCCTATCGGGTCGAGCGAGATGCCGCCCCTGCTGAACGCTGTACGACGGGCGGGGCCGCCCTCGGCTTCGAGGACGTTGAGCGGTTCGGTGAGGGTCAGTTCGAGATGACGCGCGGCGGCCTCGACCGCCTCGATTGGCGAGAGCGCGGGCGCGCGGCGGTTGGCCGCCCCGCGCAAGCCTTTGACGAAGCTGCTGTGGAGGTTGATGACGCTCCCGTCGCGCGCGACGTTGGTGCTGGCCTCAGCGCCGACCACCTCGATGCCGCCGAGCTGCTGGCGCAGGTAGATGTGCGTGACGCCGTTGTGGCCGCTCTTATATTCGTCCGTCACCTTCAACTCTTCGAGGTCGGCCTCGTCCACACCGAGCTTGTGACGGCTCTGCTTGAGGTGTCCGAGGGCGATGTCGAAAGGCTTGCCGGAGTTGGGGCCGGTCAGGTGGCGGGCCGCGCCCGGCGCTCTGACCGAGACGGTCTCAGGCTTATAGCCGAAAGACTTTTGCTTTTGCCTCCCTGCGCCGCCCCCTTGCGCCGACGCGCCACCGGAACCGGCGGGCAGCGCGAGCGCGGGCAGCACGAGGGCGAAGGCCAACAGCAGAGAGAACTTTTTGCGCCGACTACTTCTCATCGAGGGAATCTCCTTTTGTGTGTGACGAACGGATTCTGAGAATCGGGTGAAGACATCACGGCGGGCAGAGCTTCTTTAAAAGCCCGGTTGTGTTGCAACTATTGACTGAGCGGCACAGGAGGATAACCGACGGCTCGAAATGCCCCACTCGAACGGAGACCTATGCTGCATCACGTGTGTGATTTCGGTTTTGCGGTGGATGAACCGGCGAGCTACTTAGAGCCGGAGGGTAATTCCTGCACAGAGCCCGCCCACCTCTCCCAATACTGAAGAGACGCTTCGCTTCGGCGAGTCTTACGCGCGGGGGGCGAATCTTTTTCGGAGAGCTTCAATCACATCACTGCCGAAGCGAAAGCGCCCGGCAGCCGCTGAGGGCCACCGGGCGCTTCCCGTCCTGACAGTCGTGCGAGCGCGTCGGCCTCAGTTCGAGCCGAAGCGACGGCGGTACTCCTGCGAGGTGATGAAGGCGTTGATGAGGTTGTGGTAGTCGTTGTTGCTGTTAAGCTCGCCGAGCCAGAAGTTGTAGCCGCTAAAGTCATTATCGGGCGGGTCGTTCGGGTTACGCCGCAAGTAGATGACGTAGCAGAGGCGGACAAACTCCTCGTTGTAGGCGGTCGTGCCCGGCGTGAGGCCGGCGAGCGTCGGCTGTTGCGCGAGGAAGTCGCCCGCCAGCCAGAAGGCGTGCGACACGTCCCTGCGCTTGCGGGCCTTGCAGATGGCGACCGACTCGCCGGGGCCGCGGAAGTTGGGGTCGTTACACTGCTCGATCTCGTTCGTCCAGAAGTCCCACCCGCCGTCGTCCGGGGCGTCCGGCTCGCGATTGAGGAAGTCCTTGTAGTGGTAGCGGACGAAGAACCGCGAATCGTCAATGGGGTTGGGCAGGAAGTTCGAGAACAGGAGCCGGTTGGGCGTCCCGAAGGGGATGTTGCCGAGGCGGTTGAGCGTGGCGTTGCCGACAATCACGCTCTGGACGGTGACGGGCGAGGCGAAGGGGTTGGCTTCGAGGTACTGGGCGGCTACCCCGGCGACGAGCGGGGCGGCGTAGGAAGTCGTCCCCGTCGTCGGCGTGAAGCCGTACTGCCCGCCCGGCGCTGCGGCCAGCGTGCTCTCGCCCGGCGCGAAGAGGTCGACGCCGCCGCCGAAGTTCGAGTCCGAGGTGCGGAAGTCGTTGAACGGGTTGGTCGAGCCGACGATGATGGCTTGGGTGACGCGGGCCGGGGAGCGGTTGCTGGCGCTGCCTCCCTGATTGCCAGCAGCGATGCTGTAGGTGACGCCGGAGTTGATGGAGTTCCTGACCGCCGTGTCGAGCGAGTCCGAGGTACTGATGTCGAAGCTGATGTTAGCTACCGCAGGGAGTTGGCGATTGTTCGTCACCCAGTTGACGCCTGAGATGAGGGTGCTCGTGGACGGAGCGCCACAGCCCGCGATGCGGACTGAGTGGAGGATGACGTTTTTGGCGACGCCAGCCGTCACACCGCCGAGGATGCTGGCGACCGCCGTCCCGTGCCCGATACAGTCGCCGGGGCCGAGGCCGCTCGCGCCGAAGCTGAAGAAGGCGCGGCCACCGAACTCCGGGTGCGAGGTATCAATGCCGCTGTCAATGACGTAGGCGTGGACGCCCGCGCCGGTGGCGTTGATGTTGTAGCCGAAGGTGTTGTTGAGCGGGAGGTCTTGCTGGTCAATGCGGTCGAGCCCCGCCGGCGCGTTCAACTGTAGCCCGCTGAAGGAGGCGTAGCCGTCCTCCTCGACGTACTCGACGCGCGGGTCTTCGCTGAGGGCGGTGGCGGCCTGCTCCGACATCCGCGCCGCGAACCCTTTCAGCACGGCGGGGCTGAACTCCTGCTCGACGACGGCCCCGTGGGCACGCGCGAGTTCACGCCCAAGCGTGCCGACCTCGGCGTTGCCCACACCCTCGCGCAGCACGACGATGTACTGATCCCCGATCGGCCTTGCGGCCTTACGTAGTTTGTTGATTTTCAGGCCGCCGACCCGTTGGGCTCTGGTCGGGCCGACGAGCGGCGTCAGGATGAGGGCGCAGACTGAGGCTAAGATGATCAGCGTGAGAAGTCTCTTCATGTTCGTTCTCCAGATTGCTAAACCTTATGGGGTGGTTATCCCGACGGGGAAACCTGCTTGCTCGTGAAGAGGGCAAGAGCCGGGCGCACGGCGAGGGCCGGCGCGGCGTAACAGCTTGCGGACAGACGGGTCACGGCGCGAAGGTTGATCGTACTGCTTACATGAGTTGTGAGTTGACCGGGGAGACAGGACTCGTGAACGGAAGATGAATAACACGCGGCAGGCGCAGCCGTCAATCAGGCGGCTAGCCGACTGTGATGTGATGAAGTAAGCACCTCCGGCTCACGTCTGAACTGCGATAAACTCATCTTGTGCGTGAGTCCGAGATGGAGGAGCCCATGGCTATCTATTGTGGGCTTGCCTTCCACGGACACTGTTGTAAGAAATGCCTGTGAGCCTATAATCCACTTTCAGGGAACATGTTGAAAGAATCGTGGGATGCTCGCATACAGAGGGCCGAACGACTCGCCGACGCGGGCGAAGCGACGAGAGAACTGCTCGCGTTTTACGGAAAACTGTTGCGCGCACAAAAGCGAGTTTATGAATACCTCCACAGCCGCCGTGGGTGGCTCCCGTCCGGCCTCCTCGAAGAGGATTTGGACGTGGCCCGTGCGGCGTTGCCCGACCTTCTGCGCGCGGTCGAGTCGGACGGGCCTCCGGCGCTGGCCGAAGAGGCGCGCCTCACCCTGCGCGCGGGCCGAGACGAGATTGACGTGCTGCTGCTCGAACAGTGGCGCGCGCCGTCGGACGTGAGGTTCTTTGAGAAGGCTTTCTTGCAGCCCTACGCCTGCTGGCTCGCGGAGTCGGGCGCGCGGCCAATCGGCAGAGATTGGGAGAGGCGGGAAAATCTCTGCCCGTTCTGCGGGGGCAGGCCGCAGGTCAGTTTTCTTCAGACACCAGAGCCGGGGGCGGAGAGCGGCGGGCGCGGCCTCGTCTGTTCGGCGTGCCTCACCGCTTGGCCTTTCCGGCGCGTCGTCTGCGCGAACTGCGGCGAGGAGCGACCGGCGAAACTCGGATATTTTCAGTCGCCGGAGTACGAGCACATCCGTGTCGAAGTCTGCGACACCTGCCGGCATTACATCAAGGGAATTGACCTGACGCGGCTCGGCCTCGCCGTCCCCGTGGTGGATGAAGTCGCGGCGGCGGCGCTCGACGTGTGGGCGCGCGAGCAAGGCTACGCGAAGGTCGAGTTAAACCTCGTAGGTCTTTGACGACGCGGTAAGTTCAAGCCGGAGATTCCGTGGAAGCTGAAAAATGCCTGCGGGAGAGCCCGGCAGGAGACGCGTCAAGTCTCCGAAGAAAGCGCAAATTTTGTGACCCATACGGAGGCCACCGTCGGATAGTTTTAGGAGATGCCCTAAAAGCAGTTGACATCCGTCCCCGTCAGGAATATTTTCTACCTCAAACATAGTCCCTGAGAGATATTTTAAACCCCAACGCAGTTGTCGGCTCGCCTGCTTTACCCGGCGCTCCCCCGCGCGCACACATTCATGCCCCCTTCTCTCTGCAAGGAGAAAAACGGTATGGACAGAAGAACTTTCTTCAAGGCGACGATAGCCGGTGGCGGAGCCGTCTCGGCCTTCGGCTTCGACCTCGCGCCCGTCCGCGCGCAGACCGAGGGACTCAAGATCGCACGCACGAGTGAGACGCGCTCGACCTGCCCGTACTGCTCGGTGAGCTGCGGCGTCATCATCCACACGCTCGGCGACAAGTCGAAGAATGCCACGCCGCAGGTCGTGCACGTCGAGGGCGACCCCGACCACCCGATCAACCGTGGCACGCTCTGCCCGAAGGGCGCTTCGCTCGAACAGGAAATCCTCAACGAGCGCCGCCTGACGAAGCCGCAGGTGCGTCGCCCCGGCTCCGACCACTGGGAAGACATCTCTTGGGAGCAGGCGCTCGACGAGATCGCGCGGAAGGTGAAGACGACGCGCGACGCCACCTTCGTCGAGAAGGACGGGAGCGGGCTCACGGTCAACCGTTGCGAAGGTATCGGCTGGACGGGCGGCTGCACCGACACGAACGAGCTGAATTATCTGGCGGTCAAAGTCATGCGCGGAATGGGGGTCTGCTACTACGAGACGCAGGCCCGTGTTTGACACGGGCCCACGGTCTCAAGTTTGGGGCCCACATTCGGACGCGGTGCGATGACCAACGGCTGGGTCGACATCAAGAACACCGACATGATGTTGATCATGGGGGGGAACCCTGCCGAGAATCACCCCTGCGGTTTCAAGTGGCCGGTCGAAGCCAAGAAGACGCGCAACGCTAAAATGATCGTCGTCGACCCGCGCTTCACGCGCACGGCGGCGGTCGCCGACCTCTTCCTCCAGATACGCGCGGGCGCGGACATCGCCTTCCTCGGCGGCCTCATCAACTACGCGATAGAGAACAACCGTCTTGCCCGCGACTATCTCATCAACTTCACCAACGCGGCGTTCGTCGTCAAAGAAGGTTTCAAGCTGCCGGAAGACGGCCTCTTCTCCGGCTTCGACGCGCAAGGCACGACCTACGACACCGAGACTTGGAACTATGAGGCGGGTGGCAACGTCGGCCCGAAGGTCGGAAGCACTGACGACGCTGCCGCTCCTGCGGACGGAAAAACTTCGAGCGAGACGACCGGCGAGCAGCAGGAGGCCGGGCGGGAGCCTGCACGCAGCTTCGAGAGACAGTCGCCGCCGGTGGCCTCGCAGCCCTCGACGCCTCCCGATAGAGGACAGTCGGACACCGGGGGCGTGATGAGCAGCCAGACGGGCGGCGGGCATCAGGCCGCGGGCGGCCCCGGAGCGGCGGCGCAGGGAGGGCCGAAGCCGCCGCCGCCGCTCCCGCCCAACGTCGCCTACGACCTTTCGCTCCAACACGAGCGCTGCGTCTTCCAACTACTCAGAAAACAGTTCGCGCGCTACACGCCGGAGATGGTCGAGCGCATCACGGGCATCCCGAAGGAGCAATTCCTGAAGGCGGCAGACCTCTTCACCTCCGTCCGCAAGGACGGCGACATGAAGAAAGCCGCGACGATCATCTACGCCGTCGGCTGGACGCAGCACACCTTCGGGACGCAGATCATCCGCACGGCGGCCATCCTCCAACTGCTGCTCGGCAACGTCGGGCGCGCGGGCGGCGGCGTCAACGCCCTGCGCGGCCACTCCAACATTCAAGGCGCGACCGACATGGGCGGCGTCTTCGACATCTTCCCCGGCTACCTCAAAATCCCCGCGCCGACCGACACCGACCTCGCCACCTTCCTCAAGCGCACGACGCCGACCGTCTCGAAGCCCGACGCGTGGGACTCGTTCAACTACTGGTCGAACACGCCGAAGTTCATGGTCTCTTTCCTCAAGGCGCTCTACGGCGACTCGGCGAAGAAGGAGAACGACTTCAACTACCACTACCTGCCGAAGATTGACCGGAAGTACTCTTGGACGGAGCTGTTCGACTACATGTACAAGGGTGAGGTCAAGGGGCTCTTCG
>DASTQX010000068.1:0-4394 GCA_035761505.1 Pyrinomonadaceae bacterium | reverse complement strand
GAGGGGCTTAGTCTATCTTGGAGGCGACGGTGTGCATCGTATCTACGATGAGGACGGCGATGGGCGGATAGAAGAAGAGGTCGAGGCGGAAGCCCTGCCCGAAGAGGTGCGGCAGGTCGTTGAAGAGCGAGACGTTGTGCGCGTGCGAGCCGATCAGGACGCCCGCCGAGAGGCTCGCCGCGTAGCCGAGGATGAGGAAAGTCGAGGCGGCGAAACGCGTGAACGGCTTCTCGCCCTTGCCCTCCTCCTCGGAGTTGATGATGGAGTCGTGGATGGACTTCGGCTTGTAGGTGTAGTGGTCGAAGCACGCCTTCATCCGCACGGCGAGGTGCCACAGCCCGATGGCGGCGAGCGTCACCATCACGGCCCGCCCGAAGATGCTGAGCATGAGCCAGAAGGGCGGCTTGATGACGGCCACGAGGAAGGTCGAGAGGAAGAGCGTGACGGTCGTGAAGACCGCCTGCTGCATGACGAAGGTCTCGCGCCGCTCGGCCTCGACGATGCGATCCACCACGCGGTCGAAGCGCGCCTGCACGGCCATCCGGCGGATGCGCTGCGCGTGCGGGTTGTCGGAGTGGAAGACCGAGCCGCCGAACTCGGCGCTGTTGGCGCGCTTGAGCTGCGTGTCGTAGTAGGCGCGCTCGTGCGGGTCGCTCAGCGTGCGGTAGGCCAGCGAGATGAGCGCGAACTCTTTGGCCGCCTTGTCCGAGCCGCCGTTCACATCCGGGTGGCGCTGGCGCGCGAGCTTGCGGTAAGCCGACTTCACCTCGGCTGCCGAAGCCGTGCGCTTGACGCCCAGAACTTTGTAGTAGTCCACCACCTCGGTTTACCTTGAATCAGCTCTAGGGCCTGCGGCGGGCGGCCTGAAGGAGACACTCTGGCCGAGCCGCTTGCGGGCCGGGAGGGTGCCCGGTGCGCAATGATACAACATTTCCGAGGCGTTCGTCCCGGCGGAAATCGAGGAGGGAGGCCGTTGGAGGGCTCTGCGGGGCTGAGTTCGGGGGAAAAGTAGAAGGCGGGGGATGAAAGAAGAGTCGGGGGGCGGTGCCTAAACCTCGGGCGGCCACCGAGGGGGGCGAGGACATTTTGTTTTGCGGCAACCGCGCCCTCCGACTCAATTAGCCAAAATACATGCAACACTGATGCCAACTTCCCTGTTATGAAAAAGCCAAGAAAATGTCACACGCCGACACATAATCCCCCGCGCACTGTGTACAAAAGAGGACGCGGGCGTCCACAAAAATGGACGCCCGCGTCTCGAACTCGCCTCCGTACTCCGACGAAGCTCCGTTAATTTTGCCCGCCGCCGTCGTCACCGTCCGAGGCGGCACGCGCCGCGCGCTCGACGTAGTTGAGGAGCGTGCGGACGGCGACGCCCGTCGGGCCTTTCGAGCGGAAGGGCTTCGCCTCGTCGCCCCAAGCCGTGCCCGCGATGTCGAGGTGCGCCCAGGAGAGGCCGTCGGCGAACTCCTTGATGAAGGCCGCGGCGGTGATCGTCCCGGCCTTGCGCCCGCCGACGTTCTTGATGTCCGCGATGTCCGACTTAATCTGCTTCGTGTACTCCTTGTCGAGCGGCAGTTGCCAGAATTTTTCCCCGACCTCGCGGCCCGCCTCGATGACTTCGTTGATGAGTTGCTGGTCGGTGCCCATGATGCCGGTGTTCACGTCGCCGAGCGCGATGGAGACCGCGCCGGTCAAAGTCGCCATATCAATGACGCGCGTCGCGCCGAGTTTTTTGGCGTAGCTCACGCCGTCGGCGAGGATAAGGCGGCCTTCGGCGTCGGTGTTGATGACTTCGATGGTCTTGCCGGACATGGCGCGCACCACGTCGCCGGGCTTCGTCGCCTTGCCCGAAGGCATGTTCTCAGTGGCGGGGACGACGCCGAGGACGGGAACTGTCGGCTTGAGTTGCGCGATGGCGCGCATCACGCCGAGGACGGTCGCGCCGCCCGTCATGTCGTACTTCATCAGCTCCATGTTCTCGCCCGGCTTGAGCGAGATGCCGCCCGTGTCGAAGGTGATGCCCTTGCCGACGAGCGCGAGGTAGTCTTCGCCGTCGGCCACGGAGGTTTTACCTTCGGGCATGTACTTCAAGATCATCATCTTCGGCGGCTGGTCGGAGCCGCGCGCGACGCTGAGGAGAGCGCCCATGCCTTCCTCTTCCATCCGCGCTTGGTCGAGCACGTCTATCTCAAGTCCGAACTCGTTGGCGATCTGCTGCGCGCGCTCGGCCATGATGGTCGGTGTCATGTACGCGCCGGGCTCGTTGGCGAGGTCGCGCGCGAAGTTGACCGACTCGCCGACGACGCGCCCGCGCTCGGCTCCGCGCCGGAGGGCTTCGGCGTCCGCGCCCTCGCCGACGACGACGAAGCGGTCAACCGTGCGCTCTTCTTTATCAACCGTGCGGTACTTGTCCGGCTCGAAGAGGCCGATGAGCGCGCCCTCGACCGCCGCCGAGGCGACGCGGCCAGCGTCCGCGCCTTCGAGCCGCGCGACGAAGCCGATGGACTTGACGCTCCGCGCCCGCAGATGCCGCACCGCCGCACCAGCCAGTTGCGAGACCTGCGCGAGTTTGTAGTCGTCGCGCTCGCCCGCGCCGACGAGCAAAAGCCGCTTCGCCTTCAGGCCGCCGCCCGGCGCGGGGAGGTGAACGTAAGCCGTCTCGCCCTCCTTGCCCTTCAGCTCCTCCGCCTCAAGAATCGAGCGGACGAGGCCGCCGGTCGCCGCATCAAGCTCCTTTAGAAACCCCTCGTCCGCCTTCTCGTCCTTGAAGACGGCGACGGCCAGAGCCTGCACGTCAGTCTCGGCGTAACGACCGTTGCTGGTTTGAATCTCCATAAAATCCCTTTCCCTCCTCAATTATCCTTCGCGCGCTCTTTCAACTGGGCGCGGGTCTCGCGCTCCACGGTGCGGCGCATCTCGGTCTCTCGCTTGTCGTACAGTTTTTTACCACGGGCGACGCCTATTTCAAATTTGACGCGCCCCTTCTTCAAATAGACGCGGGTCACGACGAGCGTCATCCCCTTGACGGTGGATTCGTTGGCGAGGCGCTCGATCTCGCGCCGGTGGAGCAGGAGCTTGCGCGTCCGCGTGGGGTCGTGGTTCTCGCGGTTGCCGTGCGCGTAGTGCGAGATGTGCGCGTTGAAGAGCCACGCCTCGCCGTCGCGCACGGCGACGTAAGACTCCTTCAACTGGACGTGCCCGGCGCGCAGGCTCTTGACCTCCGTCCCGGTGAGGACGACGCCCGCCTCGAACTTATCCAGAATGTGATACTCGTGGAACGCGGCGCGGTTCGTCACGATTATTTTCTCGTCTTCAGCCATCACACGAACCCCCGCGCTCGACCTCCGGCGCGTCCCTTTCGCCTACAAGGTGTAGCCTTCAAACTCGTCCTTCGGCGGCCTCGACATCAGACTCTCAACCGCCGCCCGCGCGTCCTTGCCTTCGTAGAGCACGGCGCAGACCTCGTTCGTAATCGGCATCTCGACGCCCGCGCGACCGGCGAGCAGGCGGACGGCGCGAGCGGTGCGGACGCCCTCGGCGACTTCGCTCATCCCGGCGAGCACGTCTTCGAGCGTGCGCCCGCGTCCCAACTCCTGCCCGACGTAGCGGTTGCGCGAAAGGCTCCCCGTGCAGGTCAGAACCAAGTCTCCGAGCCCGGCCAGTCCCATTAGAGTCTCGACGCGTGCGCCTTCGGCGAGCGCGAGCCGCGTCATCTCGGCCAAGCCGCGCGTGACGAGCGCCGCCACGCTGTTCGTCCCGAAGCCGAGCCCGGCGACCATCCCCGCCGCGAGCGCCATCACGTTCTTGGAAGCGCCGCCCAACTCCGTCCCGACGACATCGTTGTTGGTATAGACGCGAAAATTCCGCGCGCTCAAAGCCCTCTGGACGAGTCGGCTCAAGCTCTCGTCCGCGCTCGCGGCGACGACCGCCGTCGGATGGCCCGCCGCGACCTCCTGCGCGAACGAAGGCCCGGAAAGGCAGACGAACCGACGCGCCGACGGATGCTCGCCCAGCACGTCCGAGACGATTTCCGAGATGCGCTTGCCCGTCTCGACCTCGACGCCCTTCGTCGCGCTGACGAAGACCGTCTCCGGCCCGACCGCCGCGCTTACTCTGGCGAGCAGTTCCCGCGTCGCGTGCGACGGCGCGGCGAGGATGACGATCTCCGCCCCGCCGACCACCTCGCCCACGTCGCCGCTCGCGCGCACGCCCGACGGTATCTCATGCGGCGCGAGGTAAGTAACATTCGTGTGCGCGCGGTTAATCTCTTCCACGACCTTCGCGTTCCGCGACCAGACGCGCACCTCTCGCCCCGCGCGCGCCGCCGCGATGCTCAGCGCCGTCCCCCAACCGCCCGCGCCCATGACCGCAATACTATTCATAAGAGAGTG
>DASTQX010000067.1:0-31526 GCA_035761505.1 Pyrinomonadaceae bacterium | reverse complement strand
CACTCTGCGATGGTTCGGGTCGTGAGTGGAAAGTCTTTCCGCCGCCTGTAAATCCAGCCCATCCTTCCTACCTCTTTGATTATTTCGGTGATGGTGATGCGGACGGGGAGACCGGGGCTGCTTTTGAGCCGCGCGACTGCGTCTCTGATCTCTGTGGATAGCTTGATATCATTACTCTCTCGATCTAGGCGTCTACGGGGTGGATGAGGAGTGCGGTTAGGTGGGAGGTGAGCCTCATACCACTTCTCGTCATTCAGACGTAACCACTCACTGAGGCCAGCTGCTTTCCTAGTGAGTTGTGAGCGGCTCGCGTTGGGATTTTCTTTCAGATGTGCTAACCAGCCTCGCCTGTAGGCCGCCAGATCGGCCTGACGCGTCCGGTGTGTTACTACGTGATGTTGTGATGGACCATCCCCAGAGTGTTTAGGCGCTCGGGACTTACCTTTAGCGGGTAGGCCCATAATCTTTGCACGTTCAGCGGCTGAGGATGAGCTGAGGCCTAGTTCTCGCGCGACCTCTTTTATTAATGCGGGGGAACGCCAAAGCCTTTTAAATTTCCTTTCCCACACAGGTCCGTAATACAGCACATAGTCTTTCCGGAATTTGTCTTCGTCTGCGTTATCGGGGCCCCGCCTAGTGTAAGTGAAGCCGCATTCGCAGCTGAAAGTGCCGTGAGGTCTGTGCTTCCCGCTCCCACATTGCACGCCAGTCACCTTGCAGTCAGTAATGACGGGCTGCTTGAAATTATTGCAGGCGCTGTTGAGACACGGCCAAGGACCGTAGCCGAAGGGCCTATGTGCCTCGAAAGAGGTGAAAACCTGCTCCGCCGTGACGCCCAAAAATGACAGCAGCAGAAGGTGCATCATGGGAGGGCGTGCACCGGCCGCATAGACCTTTATGAGAAGACGCTGAATCGGAAGTCCTGTTGGCGGAACCATCTGCGGTCAGCCTGTAGACACAGGTAGATGCCAAAGGGCAGATCTCACAACGGGGCCTCCCGGCCTTGCAGACCTGCGCCGTGAAATCGAGCAGGCCGTAATTATGATGCTGCGCTCTCTTTGGGCCCTTAGGCAGGAGGCGGGCGGCCAGCTCCCAGGCGGCCGGGCTGCGCCGGATGTCCGCCTTGACCTCGATCCCGAAGTACCGCGCGAAGAAACGCAGGACGTTGACGTCAACGATCTCGACCGGGCGGCCGAAGGCGAAACACAGGACGGCGCGGGCGGCGTAGTGCCCAATGTGAGGCACGGCCAGCAGTGCGTCCAGGCTTTTCGGGACCTTCCCGTTGTGGCGCTCGGTAAGGTGTTTGGCGGCGTGGATCAACGCTTCTGCTCTCTGGCTTCCGAAACCGAGAATGGCGACGAACCTCTGGAGCTCGCCCCTTTCGGCACTCGCCAGCGTCTCTACGTCAGGGTACCTATCGAAGAACTCATCCCAGAGCTTCGCCACCCCTTCGGCGCGGGTCTGCCGGAGCAGCATCTCTGTCACTAGGCTTTTGTAGGGGTCGAGTTTGTCGCGACGCCAAGGAAAGTCGCGGCCATGTTGCCTGAACCACTTGATGAAAAACCGTTCCTCAAACACCCGAGCGTTCGTTGTGGTGGCTAAGTTTGCCACTTGCTGCCAGCTTACCTCCGCTCTCGTATACCTGTCACCTCATGATCCCTTCGGCCGCCAGTTCATGAGTAATATCAGATACCTGCTGAATTGAGCATGTAGACTCGCCTGCTCCTAAGTGAGCTTATCGACCAGCATGAAGAGCGGCAAGTGGGTTGCAATGCCGGATGAGCCGAAATCAACGTCCAGTGAAGAACTTAATTTCGTCAGCGACCAACTTAATTTCGCTAGTGAACAACTTAGTTATCCATCCACAGCAGCAATCACCAATAAATAGGGCGGTAATGTTTAACACTCTGCGTACGAGTGCTGAGAAAGCAGTACGCAACTTGTTTACACAGTACGCATTTGATTTACACAGTACGCAACTAATTTACGCTATCACAACAACCTCCGTGGCTTAGAAAATTGAGAATTTGATGGTTAGGTATTTCTTGGGATTTTGGCGGAAGTCATAGATGAGTTTGACGGTTTCGGCGGAGAGTTGATTGACGTTGGAGTAGAGTTGGTCGTCGGTGAGGAGTTTGCCGGCGGTGCCTTCGCCGCGTTGGACGGCGGCGACGACGTTGTCAATGCGTTCGGCGGCGGTGTTGAAGCGGGCGACCGCGGCGCGGGTGTCGTTGTAGAGCGTCTCGTCGGTGAGGAGTCGTCCGGCGGTGCCGCGACCGGCGCGGAGGTCGGCGACGATGAGGTTGACTTCGTCCACCGAGCGGTTGAAGCGGGCGATGGTCGAGCGCGCGTCGTTGTAGAGCGCCTCGTCGGTGAGGAGGCGGCCCGCCGTGCCGCGACCTCGGCGGAGGTCTTCGGCGATGGCCTGGAGTTGGGCGCTGACTTCGGTGACGTTGTTGTAGAGGGCCGGGTCGTTGATGAAGCGACCGGCGGAGCCCTGCCCCGACTCGATCTGGCGGATCACGTCGTTGGTGTCGCGGATGGTGGCGTTGAGGTTGTTGTAGAACGCCTCGTCGTTGACGAAGCGACCGAGCGTGCCCTGTCCCTCGTTGACCTTCCGGGCGATGTCGGTGAACTGCACGGAGAGCTTGTTGAGTTGCTGGACGAGTTCGTTGCCGGAAGTGGTGAGGGCTTCCATCGTGCCGGGCTCGGTGCCGGGCAGGAGCAGGTCGCCGTCGCGGACGGGCTTGCCGACCGCCGTCCCCGGCGTGAGGCTGATGATCTTCTCGTTGCCGAGGATGCCGGGCGAGCCGAGCCGCGCGGTCGAGTCGTTGCGGATGAGGTCGGTGGCCGGTCGCCCGTCAATCTCGCTGTCAATGGAGAAGGCGGCCTCGACCTTCGCCAGCGGGTCGTCCGAGGGCGGGAGCAGGCGCACGTCGTCCACCTTGCCGATGCGGACTCCGGCGAGCCGCACCTCGGAGCCGCGGCGGAGGCCGTCGGCGTTGGCGAAGCGCGCGCGCAGGTTGATCTTCTTCGAGAAGGGCGAGATGTCGCCCGACGCGTTGAGGATGAGGAAAATCAGGACGCCGATTGCCACGACGACCAAAAGGCCGACGCGCACTTCTCTCAACCCGACACTCTTTTTCGCTGGAGGCATAGAATCAAACGATGAACGCGGGACGCGGGACTGAAAGCAAACGGGTTCTGTCTTTCAGTTCGACGCGCGGCGTCCCGGCTTCAGCGTTCTCCTTTCTTCAGTGTCCGCGGATGAACCGCGAGATGTACGGGTCTTCCGACCGGCGGAGCGCCTCGTCCGTGCCCTCGAAGATGATGTTGCCGTTGCGCAGCATGAGGACTTTGGTGTTAATCAGGCAGAGGCGCTCGCCCTCTTCCTCGAAGACGATCTCACCGGCGTCGTTGACGACGGCGTATTCCGAAGTGATGTAGTGGACGTTGTTCATCTCGTGCGTGACGAAGATCGAGGACACGTCTTCGAGGTCGCGCAGCTTGATAGCCAGCTCGCAGATGGTGCGCGCCGTCGGCGGGTCGAGCCCGGCGGTCGGCTCATCGAACATGACGATCTTCGGGCCGCCGACGAGGGCGCGCGCGATGCCGACGCGGCGGCGCATGCCGCCCGAAAGCTCAATCGGCATCTTGTCAATCGCGTCTTCGAGGTCAACGAAGCTGAGCATCCTTCGCACCTCCTGCTCGACCTCTTCTTCGGGGACGCCCTGCTCGTGCAGACGGTAGGCGACGTTGTCATAGACCGAGAGCGAGTCGAAGAGCGCGCCCTCCTGAAAGATCATCCCCATCTTCTTGCGCACCGACATCATCTCGGCCTCGGTGTGGTCGGTGATGTCCTCGCCGTCCACGAAGATGCGGCCTGAGTCGGGCTTGAGCAGGCCGAGCAGGAGCTTGATGGTCGTGGACTTGCCGCCGCCCGAACCGCCGAGGATGATTTTGGTCTCGCCGCGGCGCACCGTGAAGCTCAAACCGTCGAGGACTTTGCGGTCGTCGAACGAGAGGTGTACGTCCTTGAACTCGATGGCTGGGACGGAGCGCTCGCGGTCGTCCACCTCCGCGAAGGTGGACTCGGCTGCCGCCTCGCTCACCTGTCCGTCCACGCCCCCCGAAGGGTCGTGGCCTTGCTCCTCAACGTCGGTGGGGGCCATTAGATTTTTCGTCGCCGTACTCCTCCTCTAGGTCGGTAGCCCTAGAATAATCTGAAGCCCGCGCGTAATAAAGTAGTCGGCGACGATTATCAGGATCGAGGAGGTGACGACCGCCGTCGTCGTCGAGCGCCCGACGCCGACCGTGCCGCCCTCGGTCTTGAGCCCCTGCCGGCACGCGACCGTGCCGATGATGAGCGCGAAGGCCGTGGACTTGACGAAGCCGCCGACGATGTCGTCGGTCGTCAAACCCTCCCAGACGGCGGCCATGAAGGAGCCGGTCGCAATGTCGAAGAACTGCGTCGAGACCACCCACCCGCCGCCGATGCCGACCGAGTCGGCGATCAGAGTGAGCAGCGGCAGCGTCACGAGAAGCGCGATGAGGCGCGGCGCGACGAGCTTGCGCACCGGATCTGTGCCGAGCGCGCGCATGGCGTCTATCTGCTGCGAGACGACCATCGAGCCCAACTCGGCGGCGATGGCCGAGGCCACGCGCCCCGCCACCATCAAGCCCGTCAAGACCGGCCCCAATTCGCGCACCAGAGCCGTCGCCACGAGTCGGCCCGTCTGATCCTGCGCGCCGTAATATTTTAGCGTCGGGTAGGTTTGCAGCGCGAGCACGCCGCCGGTGAAAAATCCCGTGAGGAGGATGATGGTCAGAGAGCCGACGCCGATCACGTCCATCTGCGTGATCATCTCGGTGATGTAAGAGGGACGGCGGAAGAGTCTCCGCGCGGCGCGCGCCGCGAGCAAGGTGGTCTCCTGTACTTCGAGCAGGGCGCGCAGGGGAAAGTTCATGAACAGAGTCGGATCGGGAACATATCCTTCGTGCAGGGAATGAGCTGCCCGACGATGCTTGCGCGGGGCAACAGCGCCGCCGCCCGCGAACTACGGTCGCACACACTCCGCCGCCGGGGCGGCATCTGCTGACGGCAACAGCGAACGTGCCATGATGCGCAAAAAAAGGCTGTGGCGTCAAGCAGTTAAGGCCGCGAAGCGGAACGGGGAAAAGCCGTCGACGGTAAACCTTGAGAGGTGACGGGAGAAAGACAGTTCTTTCCCGTCACGGTTTACCTGTCACGGTTCAGGGCTTTTAGGGTCTGCGGCGTGCGGGCCGTTGGGGGCGTGGTTGTCCGGGCGTCGCGGCGGGTTGGGCTTGGGGGCGGAGCGAGGGGCTTTGGGCGGGGGCGGATTGTAGTGGTTGCTGTTGCTGCCGGTTGCGGAGGGCGCGACGCCTTTGCGCTCGCTGGCGGAGGCGGGCGCGTTGGCGGAGGTCGCGGAAGGATTGAAGCTGCTCGGCGGTGAGGACGCGGCGGACGCGAAGCTCGGTCTGGGCGCGGAGGCGCGCGAGCGCGGCCTGCGCCTGCGACAACTCGCGCGCGCGGTCTTCGACGAGGGCTTCGCTCGCTTCGTCCGAGTAGATGGCTTCGTCGAGCGCGCGGCGCGCGGCGTTGAGGCGGCGCTGGAAGGCCCGCTCCTGCGGCACGCTCCCGCGTCGAATCTCGCGCAGTTGCGCGCGCTGCTCCGGCGTCAGGTTGAGCCGCATGAGGAGGTTCGCTCCGTCGCGGCGCGGCCTCTGCGGCTGTGCTTCGGCGTCCTGCGATTCGGCGACGGCGGGCGTGTCTTGTCCCTGCGCGCGGGCGGCGGGGAAGAGAAGCAGGAGCGGCAGGAGGAGCCACGCGGCTTTGAAGGCCGCGAGGGATTTGCCGCGAGCGTGGCTGGTCTCGGAAGAAAGCATGGCGGCCTCAGTAAGCGTCGCTCAGGAGATCGGAGAGGCGCGGGAGAGTCTCTTCGTCTTCAAAATCCTGCGGGGCGCGGCGCGAAGCGCGGGGGACGACGCGCTTGCGGCGCGGCGGCGTCGAGTTGGACTCCGCCTGCAACTGCGGCGGAGACTTCGGGCGAACGTCCTTGACCTCCTTGACCTCTTCAAACGTCGGCTGCTCTTGCTTCGACTCCCACTCCGCGCGCGCGAGTTCGAGTCGCTGCTTCACAATCTCTTCCAACTGTTCTGGCGTGTAGCCTTCGGGTGCGGGCGCTGCGACTCTCGTCTCGGAAGGGTTCGCGGAAGGACTCTCGGCGCGCACGCCAGTCCGGAAGGCGAGGCCGTCGGCGTCAAAGCGGACTTCCGCGCGGGCGAGCGTCAAAGCGGCCAGAGCGCAGACGGCGAGCGTCGCGGCGCACGCGCCCGCTTTGAGCCACAGAGGGGAGAGCGAGAAGAACTCGCGCAACGCCGCGAGCGCGGAACGTTCGCGCGGCGCGGATGCCTGTGCTTGAGGCGTCGGCGCGAAGGCTTCGTGCAGTTCGAGCGCGGGCGGGACGCTCAGGGCTTCGGCGCGCCACACGCCGACGGCGGCACGCACGGCCCCGAAGGCGGCAAGCTCTTCGCGGCAGACGGCGCAACCGTCCGCGTGTCGCCGGAACGCCTGCGCCTCGGCGGGCGCGGCCTCGCCATAAAGATAGGCGACGAGTTCTTCGGCGCGGTCGCAGCCGCGCGCGTGCGTCGCCGAGTCGTTAAGCTCACCGGGCTTCGTCTTCTCGTTCATCTTGGGGCAACCTCCAACTCATATTTCCCCAGCCGCAAACGCAACTGCCTGAGCGCCGTATAAAGCCGGCTCTTGACCGTGCTCAAAGGTATCCGGAGCGCGTCGGCGATCTCTTGAAAGGTCAAGTCCTCGAACTCCTTGAGGACGACCACCTCGCGCAACTCCGGCGGCAGTGACGCGACGGCCCGCCTGACCGCTTCCTTCTGCTGCTCGCGCTCCGCGCGGTGCGCGGGCGAGGCGTCTTCGGGCGTCGAGAGGAAGCGCTCGCCCGACGAGGCCGACTCTTCCTCGATCCCCGTTTCGGGCCGCACGCGCGCGCGCCTCTGGCGGGAGATGCACTGGTTGACGGCGATGCGGTGGAGCCAGGAGGAGACGCGCGACTCGCCGCGAAAGCCTTGCAGGTTCCGGTAGGCGGCGATGAAAGTCTCCTGCGTCGCGTCGCGCGCCTCCTCGGCGCTGCCGAGCATGCCGTAGGAGAGCGAGAAAATCTTCCGCTCCCAACGGCGCACGAGTTCGCCGAACGCTTCGGGTTCGCCGCCCAACGCCTGCTCCACGATCTGCTCGTCGGTCGTCGCCGTCACCGCCTCTCGGAAATCCTCCGCCGCCTTCAGCTTCGGCGGGCGATTAATCCTCTCGCCACGGAACTTAGACGCTCTGCCCGCCGCGTTAGTCTGCAAAAGATTGAGACGGCGCGCCGCCCTCGGACGCAGAGGCCGGAGAGCGCCGGAAAAGTCGCCGGGGAAACGGCGGGCAAGGCGAGAAATGGGGGATTTCGTTAATCATCTCAACAAGTTAAAGTTTGATTAAACTGTTGACACCCGCATCCCGGAAACGTACTATATTGTCGTGTGCGGCGCTCGTTCTCGAAGGTCGCACGGGCGTTTTGACGGAAAGTCCCTTGCGGCCCGCCTTGATTCTATCCCTTTCAAGACCAAAATTCTCCGCTCATGTTTGAACCACTGCGGCGCATACGCCTGCTCTACATCGTCCTCGGAACGCTGCTCGTGGTCGGCCTCGTGCCGCTCGGCATGGCCGGCTGGATGCTCTCCGAGCGGAGCGCCGTCGAGTTGCGCTCGATTGAGGGGCGCTATCAGGCGCAGCTCGTGCAGGACAAGGCGCGGCAGATTGAACTCTACGGCCAGCGTTACCGCGACGTGGTGACGGGGCTCGCGCGCGCCTTCGAGCTGACGGGCGGCGTCGGCGTCTTAGGCGATCAGGGGACGGACGGGCGGCTGCAAAAGGCGGTCGTGGACGACCAGAATTTAAACGCGCTCGCCATCCTGCCCGTGATGGGCGTGCCGCACATCGCCTACAAGCCGGACGCCATCTCGCGCGAGGAGGTCAATGCGCGCGTCAACGCGACGCTCGCCGACATGTCCGAGCCGGGCATCCGCATCCGAGGCCCGCACGTCCTGCGTTCGAGTCAGGAGATGGCACTCACCATCGCCGCGCCCGTGATGGGCGGGGGCGACGGCAAAGAAGTGGTCGCGGCGGTGGTCGCCATCGTCTCGTTCCACGATGTCTTCGCCTCCGTCCAGCAGCCGACCTCGATGAGCGAGGCCGAGCTGCTCGAAAAGGGCTTGCCCGTCATCTTCGTCGTCAACCGCGACGGTCGCGCCGTCGCGCACCCGGACGCGCGCGAAGCCTTCGCCGAGCGACCGATGAGCGACCTGCGAGTGGTGCAGGAGTGGATGGCGACGGGCAGGCAGGTCAAGTCCGCGCTCGCGCCCTTCACCTCCGAGCGCGACGGGCGCGAGGTCAAGATGCTGGGAGCTTACGCTACGGCGCGTCTCGATCAGGACGCCCTGCTCGGCGTCATCGCGATTCAGGACGAGCACGCCGCGCTGCAATCGGTCGGCGACATGCGCAGGCAGACGCTCTACATCAGTCTTCTGGCCGCGACCTTCGCTCTGCTCATCGGCTACGTCTTCGCAAGGCAGTTGACGCGGCCCGTCGGCGAGCTGGCCGAGGGCGCGCACCGCATCGCGGGCGGCGACTTCTCGAAGCGCATCGAGGTGCGGAGCCGCACCGAGCTGGGCGAGCTGGGCGAGTCCTTCAACCTCATGACCGACCAGCTCGAACACTACATCGAAGACCTCCGGCACGCGGCGGAGGAGAATCGGCAACTCTTCCTCGGAACCGTGAAGGCGCTCGCCGCCGCGATTGACGGCAAAGACCCTTACACGCGCGGCCACTCGGAACGCGTCGCGCGCTTCTCGCTCGCCATCGCCGAACGCCTCGGCCTCCCCGACGACGAGATTGAGAAGCTGCGCATCAGCGCCCTTCTGCACGACGTAGGAAAAATCGGCATTGACGACAACATCCTGAAGAAGCCCGCCGCGCTGACCAGCGAAGAGTATGAAATCATGAAGCAGCACCCGCAAAAAGGGTACAAGATCATGTCTCAGATTCCGGCCATGCGCGACTTCCTGCCCGGCATGTACATGCACCACGAGATGATGAACGGCGCGGGCTACCCGCAGGGCTTGAAGGGCGACGAGATACCGATGCAGGCGCGCATCGTCTCGGTCGCCGACACCTTCGACGCGATGACGACCGACCGCCCGTACCAGAAGGGCATGAGCCTCGAAGACGCCATCTCGCTCATCAAGACCTTCGTCGGCACGCGTTACGACGCGCAGGTCGTCGCGGCTCTGGTCGAGGCTTGCGAGTCGGGGCAGATCGCGGCGGGCCGCGTCCGCCTCTCGCGCCGCTCGAAGGAGTTGGCGGCTGGCCTCCCGGCCTCGAAGCCGGCGGCCCCGCAAGACGCGAAAGATTCCGCGCCGCTCGCCGTCTCCTGACCGGGGCGGGCCAAAAGGCGGGCCGAGAACCGGTTAAAAGTCGGAAGGGCCGCGCTGCTTTGTCGCAGCGCGGCCCTTCCGTTTATACTCTTCGTCTTTGATTCGGGGATAAAAACAGACAAAGGCAATCATCCATCAAATGGCTTTCTGGAGAAGAAAAAAAGAAGACCGCTTCATCACGCTCGGCCTCAACGAGCCAGCGCCCGCGACAACCGAAGAGCGAGCGCCCGCGCCGGAGGCTCGGCTTGAGCCGCCCGCTACAACGACCGGCGCGACTTCGAGGACGGAAGCATCCGTCACTCAACCGGCGCTTGAGCCCGTCCCGACCGGAGCGCCGCCAACGCCTCCGCCCGCGAGCGAATCATCTCTGACCGAAGCCTCGAAGCCGGAAGTCATCGAAAGCCCGCGCCCCGCGTCACAGCCGACGCCGCCGCAGACGACGCAGCCGGTCGCGCGCGAGAAGAGTTCGGAAGTCTCCGCCGCGACTCCGCATCCTGCGCCCGCGCCGCGCCCGGTCGCGCCGGCGCGCTCTTCGTTCTCGACTTCAATCCTCGGCCTCGACCGTTCGATGGAAGAACTCAAGGCCGAAGAGGAAGCTCTCGAACAGGCTTTCGCCGCGCGTTTCTCGCGCGCCATCGAGAAGACGCGCGAGTCTCTGTCGGAGAAGATTGACACCGTCTTTCAGGGCCGCAAGCAGATTGACGCCGAACTGCTCGACGAGTTGGAAGAAGCACTCATTGCCGCCGACATCGGCGTGCCGACGACGCTCTCCATCCTCGAAACCGTCCGGCGCGGCATCTCGCGCAAAGAGATCAACGACGTGGAGGCTCTCAAGGCGTCCATCAAGCACGAGCTTCTGACCATCCTTCAGGACGCGAAGCGCGGCGGCGTCGGCGATGAGACCGAAGCGCCCGAAGACGTGACGCCTTACGTCATCATGGTCGTGGGCGTCAACGGCGTCGGCAAGACGACGACCATCGGCAAGCTCGCGCAGCGCATCAAGGCCGAGGGCAACGACGTGCTCATCTGCGCCGCCGACACCTTCCGCGCCGCCGCCTCCGACCAACTCGCCATCTGGGCCGAGCGCACCGGCGTCCCGCTCATCCAGCAGGAGCACGGCACAGACCCGGCGGCGGTGCTCTTCGACGCGCTCAAGGCGGCGAAGGCCCGCCACTCCGACGTGCTCATCGTGGATACCGCCGGAAGACTTCACAACAAGTCGAACCTGATGGCCGAGTTGGAGAAGATGAAGCGCGTCGCGGCCCGCGAGGTCGAGGGAGCGCCGCACGAGACGCTGCTCGTCGTGGACGCCGTGACCGGCCAGAACGGGCTCGAACAGGCGCGGCAGTTCTTGAAGGTCGCGGGCGTCACGGGCATTGTCCTGACCAAGCTCGACGGCACGGCGAAAGGCGGCATCGCGGTTGCCATCGCCAAAGAACTCGGCCTTCCCATCCGCTACGCGGGCATCGGCGAGAAGGTTGACGACCTCGTCAAGTTCGAGCCGGAACTGTACGTCAACGGACTCTTCAATTAGTTCAAGGTTCAAAGTTCAAAGTTCAAGGTTCAGAGTTAAAGACCGGAGCCTTCGACTTTGAGCTTTGAGCTTTGAGCTTTGAGCTTTGAACCTTGAACTTTGAACTTTGAACTCGACGAATTTGATTCGCGCATGATGGCGCGCGCCCTCGAACTCGCCGCGCGCGGGCAGGGGCAGGTGAGTCCGAGTCCTCTCGTCGGGTGCGTCGTCGTCGGTCGGAACGGCGAGGTCTTGGGCGAAGGCTTCTATCTGTACGAGGGCTTGAAGCACGCCGAAGTGCTGGCGCTTGAGCAGGCGGGCGGGCGCGCGCGCGGAGGCACGGCTTACGTCACGCTTGAGCCGCACGCGCATCAGCGAAGGACTCCGCCGTGTACCGACGCGCTCATCAACGCGGGCATCGCGCGCGTCGTGGCGGCGATTGAAGACCCGAACCCGCTCGTCAACGGCCTCGGCTTCGAGCACCTGCGCGCGGCGGGCGTCGAGGTCAAGACGGGCGTCCTCGCCGAAGAGGCCGCGCGGCAGAACGAGAAGTACATCCACGCCTTACGCACGGGCCTGCCCTTCGTCCAACTGAAGCTCGCCGCCTCGCTCGACGGGCGCATCGCAACGCGCACGGGCGACGCGCGCTGGATTACGGGCGAGGAGGCGCGCGCGCGCGTCCACCGGCTCCGAAGGGAGTTCGACGCGATTCTGGTCGGGGCCGGGACGGTCTTGAAGGACGACCCGCTGCTCACGGATCGGAGCGGGCTCGCGCGCCGACGCCCGCTCGTGCGCGTCGTGCTCGACGAGCGGCTGTGCCTCACGCCCGAAACGCGTCTCGCGCGGACGGCACGGGAAACGCCGGTCACTGTTTTCACTTCGATGGACGCCGACCCGCGACGCGTCGCGGAACTCGAAGAGTGCGGCGTCCGCGTCCGTCAAGAGGCTTCGGGCGGGCGCGACCTCCGCGCCGTGCTCGCGGCGCTGGCCGACGATTCCATGCAGAGCGTCTTGGTCGAAGGCGGCGCGCGCGTCGCGGGCGCGTTCCTCGACGCCGGGCTCGTCAACAAGGTGAGCTTCTTCGTCGCCCCCATCATCCTCGGCGGCGACGCCCTCGGCGCAATCGGCGGCACCGGCCCGCTCACCGTCGAAGAAGCGATGAAACTCAACTCCGTCGAAATCGAACGCCACGGGCGCGATGTCGAAATCACCGGATACGTCAAAGAAGTGATGAGTGATGAGTGATGAGTGATAAGAAGGAGCAGAAGTTCTTTCTTATCACTTATCACTCATCACTTCTTTTTTTCTTATGAAGTTTGCGCGCGCGAAGAAGAGTCTGGGGCAGAATTTTTTGGCGGACGAGGGCGTCGCGCGGCGCATCGTAGCGGCTTTGGGGCCGAGGGCGGGCGAGACGGTGATTGAGATCGGGCCGGGGCGAGGGGCTCTGACGGAATTTTTGGTGGGGGCGGCGGCGCGCGTGCTGGCGGTGGAGTACGACCGGGCTCTGGTCGCGCTGCTGCGCGCGCGCTTCGGCGGGCGTGAGGGCTTCGACGTGCTTGAGGCCGACGCGCTCTCGGTCGAGTTCTGCGAGGCCATCCTCCCGGCGGAGAGCGCGCGGGTGGTGGCGAACCTGCCGTACAACATCTCGACGGCCATCCTGCAAAGGCTCATCGAGCAGAGGGCGTGCGTCTCGGAGATGGTCTTGATGTTGCAGCGCGAGGTGGTCGAGCGCATCACCGCGCCGCCGGGCGGCGGAGAGCGCGGATACCTTTCGGTCTTCGTCGAAGCCTTCTGCGAGGCCGAGGCGCTCTTCGACGTGCCGCCCGCCGCGTTCCGCCCCGTGCCGAAGGTTTGGAGCACGGTCGCGCGCCTGAGAATGAGAAGCGCTCCGGCGTTTGAGGTGGGCGACGAGAGGCTTCTGTGGCGGGTCGTGAGCGCGGGGTTCGCGCAGCGACGCAAGACCATCTTCAACAACCTCCGCTCCGCGCCTGAGGACGTGCGCGCACCCGTCGAAGTGGCGGGCGGCGCGGCGACGCTCCTCGAAGCCGCGCGGGTCGAGCCGCAACGCCGCGCCGAAACCCTCACGCTCGAAGAGTGGGCGCGCATCACGCGCGCGCTCGAAGAGTCTCCCGCCCGGCGGCCTTAAAGTCTCGCTCGCTCAGTCGCCGTAAATCAGCGCGCCTTCGAGTTTGGCGAGCGCCTTCTTCGTCTTCTTGAAATTGTTATTGAGGATGACGATGAAGGTCTCGCCTTTAAACTCAAGGTTCGCAATGAGCTTGTTCAGCAACTCGCGGTCGAACTCCTCGGAACTCGACTGATACCAAGACAATTCGATCTCGATGCCGAGGACGTAGAGCGGCACGTCCGAGAGGTGTTCGGTCTGCTTGCGCGCGAGGTAGGCGCGTTTGATGTCGCGGTAGTAGCGGCGCACCTGCGCGCGCAGCCCCGCGACCTCTTCGGGCGTGAGGCCGTGCGGGATCAGCGCATCGCCGTCCTTGAAGACGGCGCGCTCCTGCCCGGCGCGTTCGAGCAGGTCGTAGTGGCTGAAGAGGCGCTTGCGGTAG
Organism: Pyrinomonadaceae bacterium; assembly: GCA_035761505.1. Lineage (GTDB taxonomy): Bacteria > Acidobacteriota > Blastocatellia > Pyrinomonadales > Pyrinomonadaceae > JAIVJM01. The sequence continues at coordinate 17,936 of DASTQX010000067.1, read as the reverse complement.
ATTTCGGCCTCCTCGTCGCGGCCATGCCGCCGGAGGAAGCCGTAAATCGCCTCGCAACCGGGGGCGACGAATTCGTGGTCTGACTCCATCGCCCGCTCGACGTGCGCGACGCCCGCTTCGTCTTCGCGTTCGAGGAGCATCTGGCCGAGCGCGAAGTTGGCGGGCGCATGGTCGGCCTTGCGCGCGACGATCTCGCGCAGAAGGGGCAGAGACTCTTCCGGGTCTTTGAACTCGGCTGTCCAGTAGGCGCGCTCCCAAGCCTCTTCGAGCGTCAACTCCTCCGCGCGCGCCTTCTCTTCGAGCGCCGCGAGCTTCTGCTGCGACTCGCGCGCGTACTCGAAGCGCTGTCGCCAGTGCGGCCTCACGGCCTCGGCCCAATCGGCGTCGAGTCGTTCGACGAGGCTCCGGTGCAGCTCCGGCCCCAAGTAAAAATCGGCGGCGTTCTCCGCTAAGGGCTCGAACTGGCGGCGCTCAAGTCCGTCGAGCGGGCCGCCGCCGTTGTTGCCGTTCGTCTCGAAGCCGAGCGCGGCGAGGCGCGCGGCGAGCGAAGGATGCGTGTCGTCGTAGCCCGTCTCGCGCGAGAGCGCGCGCAGCAGAAACGCCGAGGCGTCCTGCTGCGGGAGCGCTTCGCGCAGCACCGTCTGCATCCGCGCGTAAGCGCCGCGCGCGGGCTCGGCCTGCGTGTCGGCGCTCTTGAAGACTTCGGGCCAGTATTTCTCGGAGAGGAAAGCGCCCTTCACGTCCACGGTGGCGAGCGCCTCGGCGGCGGTGCGCGCGCCGGTCAACTGCGCCGCCGCCGAGTCGGCCTCGTACTCGTGCCGCCGCGCGAGGACGAACGAGTAGGCGTTGAAATAGGGCGCGTACCAGTTGAAGAATTTGAAGAAGACGAACGCGCCCCAGCGGCCTTCCTGTTCGAGCCGGTAGAGGAGCTGGAACCAAGTCTGCCGCACGCGGTAAATCCAGCTCGCGAACCGCCCGTGGTTGCCGGAGAGGTGGCCCAGTTCGTGCGCGATGACGGCACGGAACTGTTCGGGCGAGAGCGCCTGCATCAGCGGCAGGCCGAGCACGAGATAGTTCCGGTGCCAGCCGAGCGGCCCCAGACGCGGAACCTGCGCGAGCGCCGCGTTGTACTCGTCGTTGACGAGCACTCGATGAACGCGCGGCGCTTGCAGCGACCCGGACAACTCCGCGACCAGCGCCTTGAGTCGCGGCGCGCTCTCGGTGTCGAGCCCGATGCCTTCCGGCGCGGGGACGCTCACCCAGAGCGCGCGCACGACGACGTAGGCCAGCATCAGAAGCACCCAGCCGAACTTGAGGATGTAGAAGTTGAAACGGGCTCCGGCGAAGGTCAGGTAGAGGAGGCCGTAGATGAGCAGCGCGGCGAGCGCCAGCATGAGGACGATGTAGGCGTAGCCGAGCGCGGCCAGAAGCCCGACGCGCAGGGCGTACTTCGAGGGCTCGCGCCCCGCGAACTCTTCCAGACGGTTGACCTTCTCGACGAACTCCTCGTGAGTCATGGGCATGGCGGGAACCTTTAGAAATGAAGCCTCTGATGATTCGGGAATATGAGCCGGGCGGGGCGGAGTCGGCGACGCGTGGCGGTCGGAGCCCCGACAAATATTAACAAATCGCCCCCGCGCGCGCGAAGCGCCGGAAGGTAAAGGCGGCGGCGTGTGCTATACTGCCACGTTACATCCCCCTTTGAGTATTTAAACTTATGACAGGCATTCACGCCTTCTGACTTTGGAGTGTAATTTAAAACAGTGAGTAAAGTTATCGAGTTAATCCCGCTCGGCGGCGTCGGCGAGTTCGGGATGAATTGCATGGCCGTGCGCTACGGCGAGGATATGATTATCGTAGATGCGGGGATGGGCTTCCCCGAAGAGAGCGCCTACGGCGTGGACGTGTGCGTGCCCGACTTCGATTACCTCGAAGAGTACCGCGATAACATCATCGCCATCGTCCTCACGCACGGGCACGAAGACCACCTCGGCGCGCTCCCCTACATCCTCAAAAAATTCAACGTCCCCGTCTATTGCTCGCACTTCACGGCGGGGCTCGCCGAGAGCAAGCTCGAAGAGCACGACCTGCTCGAAGAAGTCCTGCTCCATCGCGTCGAGCCGCGCGAGGTCGTCGAGATCGGAGCCTTCGAGGTCGAGTTCATCCGCGTCTCACACTCGCTCGTGGACTGTTTCGCGCTGGCGATTACGACGCCGACGGGGACGATCATCCACACGGGCGACTACAAGGTGGACGAGACGCCCGTCATCGGCGAGCCGATTGACCTGCGCACGCTCCGCCGCTACGGGCAGGAGGGCGTGCTCGCGCTCACCTCGGATTCGACGAACGCCACGGTGCCGGGCCGCACGCCCTCGGAGCGCGCCGTCATCCCCGCCTTCGAGGAGATTTTCGGCGAGGCTCCGGGGCGCATCATCGTCGCGGCCTTCGCCTCTTCGATTCACCGCCTGCAAATCGTCATTGACGTGGCGCAGCAGTTCGACCGCAAGGTCTGCGTGCTCGGTCGCTCGATGATTAAGAACGTGGAGATCGCCGAGCGGCTCAACTACCTCGACCTCCACGAAGGGATGCTCGTCTCGCTCCAACAGGCGAAGAAGCTCCCGGACGACGAGGTGGTCTATCTCGTCACGGGCTCACAGGGCGAGCCGCGCGCGGCGCTCGCGCAGTTGGCCTCCGGCTCTTACAAGGGGCTCTCCATCGGCGAGGGCGACACGGTCGTCCTCTCGGCGCGCATCATCCCCGGCAACGAGCGGGCCATCTCGAAGCTCATCGGCGAAATCTACAAGCGCGGCGGCAACATCATTGACGAGAAGCGACGTTTGATTCACGTCAGCGGCCACGCCTCGCAGGAAGACATCCGGATTATGACCGAGGCCGTGCGGCCCAAGTTCGTCGTCCCCGTCCACGGCGAGTACCGGATGCTTTATCGTCACAAGGAGTTCGTCCGGAACCACCTCGGCTACGCCGAAGAGAACATCATCCTCATCGAGAACGGCGACGTGCTCGAACTCGACGGCCAGAGCGCGCGCGTCGTCAGCAAGAGCGACGTGGGCCGCACCTTCATCGCCGACTCCGGCTTCGAGGAGATCGAGCGCGGCGTCGTGAAGGAGCGGAGGCAACTGGCTTACGACGGCGTGGTCACTCCCGTCATCACCATCAACGAGGCGACGGGCATGATGGAGACCGAGCCCGAAGTCGTCGCGCGCGGCCTGCTCGGCACCGACGGCGACGGCAAGCAGAACGGCCTCATCCGCGACATGCAGCGCGTCATCACGGCGGCGGTCGAGGGCGCGTCCAAGACCGACCGCCGCGACCCGACGCTCCTCAAGGAACGCGTCCGCGTCGAACTCAAACGCTTCATCCAGAAGGAGACCGGCTCGAAGCCCGTCATCGTCCCGGTCGTCGTCCAAGTCTGAAGAAACGATGAAGTCGGGACGCCGGACGATGAACTGAAAGACAAACGCCCTTTGCTTTTCAGTCCGTCGTCCGGCGTCCCGACTTCATCGTTCGTATTATTCTATGTCTCAAACGGACACGGCGGAGCTTCTGCGTCGCACGAGAGTCGAGGTCGCGCCGGGCACGTTCGTGCTGGCGGGGATGCGGCACGAGGACTGGGCGCGGCTCCTTGAGAACCCGGAGCTGAGCCCGCGCCCCGACGCGCTCTTCATGCTGCTGCGCGACGCGCACGAGACGACGCTCTTGGTCGAGGAAGAGGACTGGCGCGCGATGCGCCACGCCGCGAGGGACGCGCGCGCCGAAGGCGGCTGGCGGCTCTTGACGCTCGACATCGAACTCAAGTGGGACGTGGTCGGCTACCTCGCGCGCGTCACCGCAATCCTCGCGGCTGAAGGCATCCCCGTCGGCGCGCTCTCCGCCTTCTCGCGCGACCACCTCTTAATTAAACAAGACGACCTCGCCCGCGCGCTCCGCGTCCTCGGCGAGCACGTCGCGGAGCTATGTTGATTAACTATGGCGCACGACTGGAAGGATAAAGTCGTCCTCGTGACGGGGGCTTCGTCGGGCATCGGGCACGCGCTGGCCTTGGAGTTGGGGCGGCGCGGGGCGCGCGTCGGTTTGCTGGCGCGGCGCGAAGAGGCTTTGATTGCGCTGGCGGACGAGATCGAGCGCGCGGGCGGGCGGGCGCTGGCGTTGAAGGCCGACGTGCGCGACGCGGAAGAGGTGAAGCGTGCCGCCGGGCGCGTGCGCGAGCAGTGGGGCCACGTGGACGTGCTCGTCGCTAACGCGGGGATGAGCACGACGACCGCCGGGACTGACCTCAACGCGGGCGAGGCGGGCGAAGTGATTACGATTAACGTCATCGGCGTGGTCAACAGCGTGGCGGCGGTGCTGCCGCAGATGATTGAGCGGGGCGAGGGGCATCTGGTCGCCATCTCAAGCCTCGCCGCCTTCCGGGGCTTGCCGAAGTCGGCGGCCTACAGCGCGAGCAAGGCGGCGGTCTCGACCTTCTTCGAGAGCCTGCGCGTTGACCTCGTGGGGAGCGGCGTGGACGTGACCATCATCCACCCCGGCTTTATCCGCACGCCGATGACGGCGGGGCGGAAGAAGAAGCTGCCCTTCCTCCTCGAAGTCGAAGAGGCCGTGCGCCTCATCCTGCGCGCCGTCGAGAGGCGCGCGCGCACCTACGCCTTCCCGTGGCAACTGGCGGGCATCGTCCGCCTGCTCCGCCACGCCCCCAACGTCCTCTACGACCGCATCGCCTCCAAAAACTCCTTCCGGGATTGAAGCGCCCGGCGGGATAGTTTCGATCTCGAATCTCAAACCCCGAAGTTGAAGTTTCAAATCGGACACGACTCGTAGCCCAGACATGGACATCATTCAGGCCATCATCCTCGGCATCGTGCAGGGGTTGACCGAATTCATCCCGATCAGCTCGACGGCGCACCTGATTTTCGCGGGCCGCCTGACGGGGCTCTCCGAGAGCCTGAGCGCGGAGCAGATGACGGCGACCATCGCGGTCATCCAGTTGGGCACGCTCGCCGCCGTCTTCATCTACTTCGCGCGCGACATCTGGGCTATCTGCTTCGCCTTCGTCCGCGATCATCTCGCGCTCTTCGGCGTCGGCGGCGCGAAGGACGCGCCTGCATCGAGCGGTGACGGCCTCTGGTCGCGGCTCTCGCACGAGGCGAAGCTCGGCTGGCTCATCTTCCTCGGCTCGCTGCCCATCGGCGTCGTCGGGCTCGTCTTCAAAGACGAGATCGAAGGGACTTTTACCAAGAACCTCTGGGTCATCGCGGCGATGATGATCTTCGTCGCGCTGCTTCTGCTCGTCGCCGAGAAGGTGGGGACGCGGCAGAGGGGAATGGAAGAGTTGGGCTTAAAAGACGCGCTGGCCGTGGGCTTCGCGCAGGTTTTGGCGCTCATCCCCGGCGCGAGCCGTTCGGGCTCGACGATGATGGGCGGGCTCTTCGCGGGCGAGACGCGCGAGACCGCCGCGCGCTTCTCCTTCCTGCTCTCGATTCCGGCCATCACGGCGAGCGGGCTTTTGGAGATGAAGGAGGCCGTCGAGAAGCTGCCCGCCGGGAGCGCGTTGCCGCTCGCCGTGGCGACGGTCGTCTCCGGCGTCGTCGGCTACGCCTCGATCTGGTTCCTCCTGCGCTTCCTGCGGACGCACTCGACGAACATCTTCATCGGCTACCGCCTCGTCGTCGGCGCGCTCATCCTCGGCCTGCTCGCGCTCGGCACGATTCAGCCGCTCGAAGGCGTGGGCGAGGCGAGCCCGCGCGCCGGCAGAGCCGAAGTCAGTGAAACCGCTCGCCGTTAAGCCCCGCCCCGCCTGAGAATCGTCACAAGGGCTCGCCGTGGGTGCGCGGGTTCGGGTACACTTGTCCGCGCCCCTCCTCCCGTCGTTTAAGCGTGCGGCGAATCCCCCTTTCGAGTCGGAGGCAGTGGCGATGGTTTCCATGAGTGACGAAACGAAACAGGAGAATATCCCCCTCTCGCAACGCCCGCGCAGCCCGCGCGTGCCGGTCAACTTCACCGTCGAGCTGGAAGGCGAGGGCAAGGGCGGCTCGCCCTTCCACGTCAGCGCCGAGGCCGTCCGCGTGAGTCGCGGCGGGGCCACGCTCATCACGGACGTTCAGGTCGGGACGGGCGCGCGCGTCCGCCTCACGCCGCCGTTCGGGCGCTCGCTCGAAGCCGAAGTCAACGGCGTCTGGACGGACGAAGGCGACGGGCGGCAACACATCGGCGTCAAGCTGCTCGACCCAGACGGCTGGTTCGCCGAGTGATGATGAAGACCGAGAGCGAGAGAGTCTTCGCGGAGAAGCGCTGGACGGTGCGAGCCGCCGACCCGCGCCGCGCCCGCGCACTCGCCCAAGCGCTCGGCGTCTCGGAGGTCGTCGCGGGCCTGCTCGTCGCGCGCGGCGCGGAGACCGAAGAAGCGGCGCGCGCCGTCTTGAGTCCTTCGTTCGCGCAACTGCACGACCCTTCGCTGATGTTGGGGATGAAGGAGTCGGTGGCGAGAGTCCTGCGGGCGATTGACGCGGGCGAGCGGATTCTGATTTACGGCGACTACGACGTTGACGGGACGACCGGAACAGTCGTCCTGCGCCGCGCGCTGCAAGTCCTCGGCGCGCGCACCGGCTATCACGTCCCGCACCGCTTCACCGAAGGCTACGGCATCCGGCGCGACGTGCTTGAGCGCGCGAAAGAGGAAGGCTACACGCTCGTCATCAGCGTGGATTGCGGCATCCGCGCCTTCGAGCCTCTGGAGTGGGCGAAGGCGCACGGCCTCGATTGCATCGTCACGGATCATCACCTGCCGGACGACGCGGAGGGCTCGCCGCCCGCCTTCGCCGTGCTGAACCCGAACCAGCGCGGCTGTCCTTACCCGGACAAGAACCTCGCGGGCGTGGGCGTCGCCTTCAAGCTCGCGCACGCGCTCTTCCGCGAGCGTGGGCGCGAGAGTCAGGTGAGCGGCTTTCTCAAGGTCGTCGCCATCGGCACGGTCGCCGACGTGGCGCAACTCGTCGGCGAGAACCGCGCCATCGTCTCGCTTGGGCTCGCGGACTTGCACCGGGCGACAAATCCCGGCTTGCGCGCGCTGATGGAAGTCGCGGGCGTGGACGACGGTCGGGAGATGCGCGCGAGCGATCTGGGTTTTCGCATCGGGCCGCGCATCAACGCGGCGGGACGGATGGACGCGGCCCGCGCCGTCGTCGAGCTGTTCGAGTCGAAGACGAAAGAGCAGGCGCGGCGGCTGGCGACGCAGCTCGACGCGCGCAACCGCGAGCGCCAAGAGATGCAGCGCAAGATTACGGAGCGCGCCGTGGCCGAACTTGCCTTCGACGGCTCCGGCGAGTCCGCTATCGCCGTCGTCGCGGGCGAGGGCTGGCACAGGGGAGTCATCGGCCTCGCCGCGTCGAAGATCGTGGAGAAGCTCAACCGCCCGGCGGTCGTCATCTCTCTGGACGAAGACGGCACGGGCCACGGCTCGGCGCGCAGCACCGAAGATTTCCACCTGCTCGACGCTCTGACCGCGTGCTCAGACCTCTTCGAGTCCTTCGGCGGCCACGCGCACGCCGCCGGGCTCGTCATCCGGCGCGAGAACGTCTCGGAGCTTCGGCGGCGGCTGAACGAATACGCCGCGCGTGTTCCGTGCGCGGCGGACGCGGACGCCGAGCCATGTCTGCACGTCGACATGGAGCTGCCCTCCGACGCGCTCTCGCTCGAACTCTTCGGCGAGCTGTCGGCGCTTGAGCCCTTCGGCGCGGGCTGGCCGCGACCCGTCTTCTGGACGCGGCGTCTGCGCGTCGTCGGCGAGGCGCGACTCATCAAAGAGCGCCACTTAAAATTCGGCGTCGCCGGGCCGGACGGGCGAGTCCACGACGCCATCTGGTGGAGCGGCGCGGAAAAAGCCTCTGCAACGCCCCGGCCCGGCCAGAGCATCGAACTCGCTTACGCCGTCGAGTCCAACACGTGGAACGGCACGACGCGTTTGCAGTTGGAAGTGCAGGACATGAGGAAGGTGATAAGTGATGAGTGATAAGTGATAAGGAAAGACCTTCTGCCTTCTCTTATCGCTTATCACTCATCACTTATCACGGTTTTTATGGTGCAAGAGATTAGACGAAGAAAAGTCTCGGTGTTGGGCCTGCGGGCCTTCGCGCCGAAGGCGTTGAGGGTTCTGGCGCTGCTGCTGATTGTGGCGGGCGTCGTGGCCGTCGTCGTCTCTTATTATCGTCTGAAGGGGCGGCCAGAGTTCCGCCTGCGTTCGGGCCCGGCGCGGCTCTCGACGACCGTGGTGCACGAGATCAACGGGCTCGAACACCGCGAGATGAAGAACGGGAAGCTCTACTTCCTGCTCAAGGCTTCGCGCGACCTGCGCTTCGACGACGGGCATCACGAGTTGGAGAACGTCTATCTCGAAGTCCATCCGGAGCAGGGCGGCCAGCCGGACAAGATCAGCGCGCAGCGCACCATCACGACCGAAGACAACCAGCGCTTCACCTTCAGCGGCGAAGTGCAGGTCGAGACGCGCGACCGGCTCGTCGCAAAGTCTGAGACGATGGAGTACGACTTGCGCGAGGAGGTCGGCGTCGTCCCCGCGCCCATCACCTTCGAGCGCGAGAACATCAGCGGGCGGGCCGACGCGGCGACCTTGAACGCGCGGGCGAAGCTGTTGGAGTTGCGCGGCGCGGTGGAGATTACGGTGCTGCCCGACGCGAAGGCGAGCGCCGAGGCCGAGGCTGCGAAGGCCGTCCCGAAGGTGAATCTGCGCGGGCTGCCCTTAGTCCTCAAGTCGGCGCAGGCGAAGTTCAATCAGGCGAGCCTCCATCTTGAGTTCAGCGGGAGCGCCGTGGCCGAGCAGGGGCCGGACGTGATGAGCGGCGACACGCTCTCCGGTTATCTCAACGAGCAGAAGCGCGTCAAGTACATCGAGGCGAAGGGCAGTTCTTACCTCCGCTCGGTCAACCCCGGTCGCTCGGCGGAGGTCTTCGCCGACTCGATGCACTTCTATTTCAACGTTGACCAGAAGTTGGAAAACGTCCACGCCCTCCACAACGTCCGCGCGCGCACGCTCGACGCCGACTCGGAGGCGACTTTGAACGCGCCCGGCGCGGTTGACCTCGCCTTCGCCACGCAGGGCGAGCGGAGCCTCTTGAAAGAGATGCGCGCGGGCGACCGGCCCGTCGTCACGCTCGCCGCGCCGAAGTCGAAGGCCGGAGACCCGAAGGCCGCCAACAAGCGGCTCGTCGCCGACGGCATCCGCCTCTTCTGGCGCGCGACCGGCAAAGACCTCGAACGCGCCGAAGTGGACGGCAACGCCGAACTGCTCGTCGAGCCCGCGCAGGCCACGCCCAACGCCGACCGCAAGCACCTCTTCGCGCGCCGCTTCGACTGTGACTTCTACGAGTCGGGGAACCTCGCGCGCACCTTCACGGCGACCGGCGGCGCGAAGGCCGTCGTCGAGCCCTTGCAGCCGACCGAGCAGAAGGGGACGCGGACGCTCACCTCCGACTCGATGGTCGCGCACTTCGTCCGCGAGACGCAGGACGTGGAAAAGATCGAGGCGCGCACCAACGCGCGCTTCACGGAGTTGGCGAAGACGCTCACCTCCGAGCGGATGACGGCGCAGTTCGCGGGCGCGGTGGGCGGCGCGCTCGAACGCTTGGACGCGCAAGGCGACGCCAAATTCAACGAGGCCGACCGCAACGGTCAGGCCGCCAACATCTCTTACACGGCGAACGACGCGATGGTGCGGATGCGCGGCGGCGAGCCCGTCGTCTGGGACGCGAAGGCGCGGCTCAAGGCGGCGGAGATTGATTCGGACACGCGCGCCAAAATCTCCTACGGGCGCGGGCGCGCGATGACGACCTACTACAGTCAGGAGCAGACGAACGGCGCGGCCCCTTTCAAGAACGTCAAGAGCCCGGTCTTCATCGCCTCCAATAATGCGGAGTTTCATCACGACGCCGAGGTCGGCATCTACACCGGCGCGGCGCGCGCGTGGCAGGACGACAACTTCGTGAAGGGCGAACGCATCACGCTGCGCGGCCCGCAGAAGCGGATGGACGTGGAGGGCGGCGTCCAGAGCGCGCTCTATCAGGCGCGGCGCAAGGAGGCGAGCGGCGCGCGCGTCGTCGTCCCCGTCTTCGCCACCTCGCAACGGATGTCTTACACGGACATCGAGCGCCTGATTCATTACGAGGGCGACGTGGACATCAAGCAGGGCACCGAGCGCATCACGAGCGCGGTGGCCGACGTGTTCCTCTTGAAGGACAGTTACGAGGTCGAGCGCACCGTCGCGCAGCGCAGCGTCGTCGTCACGCAGCCGGGCAAGCGCGGCGCGGGCGACTGGGCGCAGTACACCGCCGCCGACGAAACCGTCACCCTCACGGGCAACCCCGCGCGCGTCGAAGACTCCGAGCGCGGCACGTCCGAGAGCCGCCGCTTCGTCGTCCACCTCCGCGAAGACCGCGTCGTCTCCGACGGCGGCGGCGAAGGCAAACAGTCTTCGGGCCGCGTCCGCTCGACGCACAAGATAAAAAAGCAGTGATAAGTGATGAGTGATGAGTGATAAGAAGGGAGACGATTTTCTTATCACTCATCACTCATCACTTATCACTCATCACTTTATGGCTACCGAGCAGATCATCGAGAGGGCGGAGGCGAGGCGCGCGGGGCCGGTGGAGTCGGTGCCTTCGGCGGAGGCTTTGGCCGCGTTCGATTTGTCGAAGAGTTACGGCAGGCGGCGGGTGGTGGACGGCGTGAGTTTGCACGTCGAGCCGGGCGAGGTAGTAGGCTTGCTCGGCGCGAACGGGGCGGGGAAGACGACGACCTTCTATATGATGATCGGCTTGGAGCGCGCGGAGTCGGGGCGCATCACGCTCGCGGGCCGCGACATCACGAAGCTGCCGATGTATCTGCGCGCGCGCCTCGGCGTCGGCTATTTGCCGCAGGAGCCTTCCATCTTCCGCCGGATGACGGCGGCGGAAAACATCCTCGCCGTCTTGGAGACTCTGGGCTTGAGGCGGCGCGAGCGCTTCAAGCGCTTGGAAGAACTGCTCGCCGAGTTCGGCATCGAGCACGTCAGGAACACGCGGGGCGACGCTCTTTCGGGCGGCGAGCGGCGGCGGACGGAGATTGCGCGCGCGCTCGCCACCGAGCCGCAGTTCATCCTTCTGGACGAGCCCTTCGCCGGGATTGACCCGAAGGCCGTGGACGACATCCAACAGATGATTCTTTATCTGCGAGGCCGGGGCATCGGCATACTCATCACCGACCACAACGTCCGCGAGACGCTGGGCGTCACCGACCGCGCCTACATCATGGCCGACGGGCGCATCTTCCGTTCGGGGCCGCCGCTCGCGCTGACCGAGGACGAGGAGGTGCGGCGGCTCTACCTCGGCGAAAAATTCCGCATGTAACGGGGTGTACGCGCTCCGGCCTCAAATCGGGTATAATCTCCCCCCAGAAGCCGCCCGACGGTTTCCCGCAATCAAACTGAAAACAAAAGACGCGTCCGTTTCTTAGAAGAGTAATGTCGGTTAAGCTCACGACAAATCTGTCCCAGCGGCTGGTGCTGACGCCGCAGTTGCGCCAGCGCATCGAGATGCTGCAAATGACTTCGCTCGAACTGGGCGAGCTGATCCAGCAGCAGTTGCTCGAAAACCCCATCCTCGAAGAGGTGCAGCAGCAGGACGAGAAGCGAGAGATCGAAACCGACATCCTCGACCAGCTCGCGGGCGGCGCGGGCGACGATGCCGCCGCCTCGACGTTCGAGGCGACTCCGCCCGACCCGCTCAACGGCAACGCCGTCTCGCCGAACGGCGCGGGCGAAATGCCGACCGGCGAAGCGCCCGAAGTTTTTGAAGGCGAGACGGTGACGGCTGCCGCCGAAGAGTTCGGCGAAGAGTCCGACCCGGTTGACCGGGGCGAGGACGCCTTCGAGGAGATAGACTTCGGGCGCGAGTTTCAGGACTATCTCGACCCCGGCTACAAGACGCAGGAGTTCGAGTACAAGGAGGACGCGCCGACCTTCGAGCAGTTCTTGACGCGCGCGCCCTCGCTCTCCGAGCACCTCACGTGGCAGCTCAACATGAGCCACATGGACGAGGCGCTCGTCCCCATCGCTGAGTGCGTCATCGGCAACCTCGACGGTGACGGCAGGCTCAACGCGACGAACGAGGAGGTTGCGGCGCTCGGCGGCTGGACGGTCGAGCAGGTTGAGGAGGCGCGCCAGATCGTCCTTCATCTCGACCCGGTCGGCTGCGGCGCGCGCGACGCCCGCGAGTGCCTGCTCGTGCAACTCGCCGCGCGCGGCTCCGCGGAGTGCCCGCACGGCGCGGAAGGCTGTCTCGCGGCGAAGCTCATCGGCGAGCACCCGCTCTCGGAATTGCAGCAGCACAAGCTGCCGAACCTCGCCAAGCAGATGGGCGTGACGGTCGAGGCGCTCGTCACCGAGCTTCAGCACGTCCGCTGTCTCGACCCGTATCCGGGCCGCCCCTACACCTCGGAAGAGCCGATCCTCATCGCGCCCGAAGTCTTCATCGAGAAGGTGGACGACCAGTACGAGATTTATTTCGCCGACGACGGCGGCCCGCGCCTCCGCATCAGCCAGAGCTACCAGCAGATGTTGGGGCGGCAGGAGACGACCAAAGAGACGCGCGACTTCATCAAGGAGAAGGTGCGCTCCGCCGTTGATCTGCTCCGCAACATCGAGCACCGGCGGCAGACCATCTTCCGCGTCGTCGAGTGCATCGTCCGCCGCCAGCGAGAGTTTTTAGATAAGGGCGTGCAGTTCATCAAGCCGATGATGCTCAAGGACGTGGCCGAAGATACGGGGATGCACCTCTCGACCGTCTCGCGCGTCGTCAACCGCAAGTACGCGCACACGCCGCAGGGCGTCATCGAGTTGCGCCGCTTCTTCACGGAAGGGATGACGAACGAGGACGGCGAGGAGGTCTCGACGCGCATCATCAAGCTGCGCATCAAGAAGCTCATCGAGGAAGAGGACTCGCACAACCCCGTGACCGACGATCAGGTGGTCAAGATTTTACTCCGGGAGGGCATCAAGCTGTCGCGCCGCACCGTGGCGAAGTACCGCGACCAGATGCAGATTCCCGGCTCGCGCGAGCGCCGAGCGGTGATTTAAGGGCCGAGGGGAAAAGGGTAAAAGGGGCTGACTTCGTTTCCTCCCTTTTAACCTTTTACCCGTTGCCCCTTTTCCCCCTTCCGAGCGCGCCGCGTGAGATAAGAATTTAAGGCTATACCAATCCAGCCGGGGCCGGTTCGTCCGGGGGCGCGCAGGAAGTAGCGCCCTCGGCGGCGCAGGCGTTGGCGACGGCAAAGGGGCAGTTATGGAGTTTGAATACACGGGGCGTCACGTCGAAGTCTCTCCGGCCATTCGCGCGCACGTCGAAGACCATTTCCAGAAGTTGGAGCACCTCTTCGAGAACTCCTCGACGGCGCGGGCGCACATCATCATTGATGTCGTCAAGAATCGCCACATCGCCGAAATCCTGCTCCACTGGCGTGAGCACACTCTGACGGCCAAAGAGACAAACGCCGACATGTACCGCGCGCTGACGCGCTGCATTGACAAGCTCGACAAGCAGGCCGTCAAGCTCAAGAAGAAGACCATCGAGCGCAAGCAGAACGCGATGCCGCTCTCGGCGGTCGCGCCCGACACCATCGCGGCGACGGCGGCAGCCGCCGCAGGCGCGGACGGCGCTCCGCAGCGGCAGCCGCGCATCATTCAGGCGCGGCGCTACGCCGTCAAGCCGATGACGCCCGAAGAGGCGGTGATGAGTCTCGGCGAAGACTCGAACCAGTTCGTCGTCTTCCGCGACTCCGACACCGACCGCCTGAGCGTGCTCTACCGCCGCAAGGACGGCAACTTCGGCCTCATCCAGCCGTAAGGCTGGCCGCCGCCGTAGTTCAAAACTCGTCTCGCAGCTCACGGACGCGGCGCGGCGTTCATCCGCCCGACCCGGCGGGTTCACCGCCGCCGCGCCTTTTTGTTGGCTGGCCCCTTGCGGGCCGCGCAGACTTTTTCGGCAATCTCTCGGAAGGGAAAAATAGAGATGAAGAGAAAACATTTGGCGGTCGCGCTCTCGGCGCTGCTGCTTTCGTTCCTCCCCGCGCTCGGCGCGGCGCTGAAGTTTGAAGAGACGGACAAGTCACACTCCAACGTCGGCTTCTCGATTCCGATTCTCGGCGGCCTCTCGCACGTCAGCGGCAAGTTCACCGACTTCACCGTCAGCATCGTCCACGACGACGCCGACGTGACGAAATCTTCCGTCAACGCCGTCATCAAGACGGCGAGCGTTGACACCGGCATCGAGCGGCGCGACGCGCACCTTCGCAACCCAGACTTCTTCGACGCCGAGAAGTTCCCCGAAATCACCTTCCGCAGCACGCGCGTCGAGAAGAAGGGCGACCAGTACGTCGCGCACGGCTCCTTCACGATGCACGGCGTAACGAAGGAGATCGCGCTCCCGTTCCGCATCAACGGCCTCCGCAAGGACGAGAAGAGTGGCCGCACCACGCTCGGCATCACCGCCCGCACCACCATCAAGAAGAGCGACTTCGGGATGACGTGGGCGCGGCCCGACAACCCGAACTTCCTCGGCGACGAAGTGGAGATCGTGCTCGACATCCTCACCCGCACGGCGGCTCCCGCGCCGCCCGCCGCCGCCCCCGCCTCCGGGCGATGAGCGACGCGGGCGAACAACAGCAGCAGCCTTCGATTACCGTCGCCGATTTTGTGAGCGGCGCACCGCCCCGCCTCGCCCTCGACTTCCTCGCGGGCGAGCGCGGGGCTTCGTCGCGCTCGCTCAACGCGGCGCGCATCCAGAAGCTCGGCCTCGCGCTCGCGGGCTTCCCGCACTACGTCCACGCGGGCCGCCTCCAAATCGTCGGCCACAGCGAACTGCTCTTCCTCGGACAACTCGCGCCCGAACAGAGGCGCGAGGCCATCGCGCACCTCGAACTCGACAAAATCTCCTGCATCCTCGTGACGAAGGGCTTGATGCCGCCCGCCGAACTCGTCGAGGCGGCGGAGGCGGCGGCGCTCCCTCTGATACAAACCCCGGTCGTCAGTTCGGTCGCCATCACCGCCATCACCGGCTACTTGCAGGAGGCGCTCGCGCCGCGCGAGGTGCGTCATGGCGTGCTGCTCGAAATCTACGGGCTCGGCGTCCTCATCGAAGGGCCTTCGGGCGTCGGCAAGTCCGAGTGCGCGCTCGACCTCGTGGTGCGCGGGCATCGTCTCATCGCCGACGACTTGGTGGAGGTGCGACGCACGGAGCCGGGCCAACTCGTCGGCAGCGCGCCGGAGTTGCTGCGGGAGCACATGGAGATACGCGGGCTCGGCATCCTCAACGTGCGCGAGCTGTTCGGCGTCTCCGCCGTGAGCGGGGCGAAGCAGATCGGGCTCGCCATCCGGCTCGAACGCTGGGAGGTGGCGCGCGAGGTTGACCGCCTCGGCCTCGACGCGCGGACTTCGGACATCCTCGGCGTCGCCGTCCCGTCGTTCCTTCTGCCCGTGAGCCCCGGTCGCAACCTCTCGACGCTGGTCGAGACGGCGGTGCGCGTCCACCTCCTGCGCGTGCGCGGCTACAACGCGGCTGAGAGCTTCGCCGCGCGCCACGCCGAACTGCTCGAACGAAACGAGGGAGAGGAGAAATGATGAAAGAGGAGTCAGGAGTCGGAATCCAGAAGTCAGAATGGAGAGGCGTCGTCTCTTCCTTCTGGACTTCTGACTTCTGGATTCTGACTCCTCCTTCATCATTTCTCCCCCGTCCCGTGTTAACTTATTCGCGTGCCGGAGATGTCTGAAGAAAAGGGTTCGGGACAGCAGCGCGGGGCGGCGGTGGGAGCGCCCGACGTGGTCATCATCACGGGCCTCAGCGGGTCGGGGATGAGTTCGGCGACGAACGCTTTTGAAGACCTCGGCTACTTCTGCGTGGATAACCTGCCCTTGATGCTTCTGCCGACTTTCGCGCGTTTAGTCCAGCCCGCCGAGCAGAACCGCCCGCACATCGAGCGCGCCGCCATCGTCATTGACATCCGCGAGGGCCGCTTCCTCAAAGAGTTCCCCGAACGGCTCTCGGAGTTGCGCGCGTCGGGCCTCAACGTCTTCGTGCTCTTCCTCGAAGCCTCGGACGAGGCGCTTCAGCGCCGCTTCAGCGAGACGCGCCGCCCGCACCCGGCGGAAGAGGGCGACGGCCTGCTCGAATCCATCCGCAGCGAGCGCGCCGCGATGGCCGAGGTGCGCGCGCTCGCCGATCAGGTGATAGACACTTCCGAGCACAACGTCCACTCGCTGCGCGGCCTCCTCTTGGGGCGCTTCAGCCCCGGCCTCGAAGGCGCGCCGATGCGCGTGCAGGTTTACAGCTTCGGCCACAAGCACGGCAGCCCGCGCGACCTCGACCTCCTCTTCGACGTGCGCCACCTGCCGAACCCTTACTTCGTGCCGGAACTGCGCGACCTCTCCGGCCACGACCGCCGCATCGTCAAATACCTCAACGCGAGTCCGGAGGTGAAAGAGACTCTGCGCCGCTTCACCGACTTGATTGATTACCTCCTGCCGCGCTACAAGCGCGAGGGCAAGTCTTACGTCAACATCGGCATCGGCTGCACGGGCGGTCGCCACCGCTCGGTGATGGTCGCCAACGCCTTAGCGCGCCACCTCCGCCGCGCGGGCTTCGACGCCACCGCCATCCACCGCGACGTGGGCAAGGCGAGGAAGAGCAAGGCGGGCGCGAAGGGTCGGCAGTAGTCGCGGATGAAATAATCTTCGGGTGACATAATTAGCTCTCGAACGTCGAGACGGATTGGAGCAGAAGCGGATGAGCGAGACGGTGAAAGACGAGGCCGAGGGCGGCGCGGCGGCGGGCCGCGTGGCGGGCGTGATCGTGACGCACGGGCAGGTGGCGACGGAACTCTTGACGGCGGCGGAGACCATCATCGGCCCCGTCAAGCACATCACGGCGGTCTCCATCGGCTGGCAGGATCACGTGGATGCGGCGAGCGACGAGATAGAGCGCGCCATCTCGCGCGTCTCCGAGGGACGCGGCGTGCTGCTCCTGACGGACATGTTCGGCGGCACGCCGACCAACATCGCCTCGATGTTTTTGAAGGAAGGCGAGGTCGAAGTCGTGACGGGCGTCAACCTCCCGATGGTCATCAAGCTGGCGAGCCAGACGGTCGAGGAGACGCTCGCCGAAGTGGCGGCGCGCGTGCGCGATCAGGGGCGGCAGGGAATCTACCTCGCGGGCGACCTGCTCGGCGGCGCGGGGAAAGGTTAAGGCGTCGTGGTCGAACGTCAGGTGAGCGTCGTCAACCGCCTCGGCCTCCACGCGCGCGCGGCGGCGCGGCTCGTGCGGACGGCCTCGGCCTTCCGCAGCCGCATCCGCTTGGAGCGCGCCGACCGCAGCGCCTCGGCGGACGCCAAGTCCATCCTGAGCGTTCTGATGCTCGCCGCCTCGCGCGGGACTGAGCTGCGCGCGGTGGCCGAAGGCGAGGACGAAGTCGAAGCTCTGGACGCGGTGTGCGGACTCATCGAAGGCGGCTTCGGGGAGGCGGGCGAGTGAAGAGGCGCAAGGACAGGCGCGAGGAGCGCTGGCGCGGCGTCGCCGTCTCGGAAGGGGCGGCGGCGGGCAGCGTGCTCCGCATCCATAGCGGCGGGCGGCACAACATCTACCGCGTCTCGCTCGAAGAGTCGGAGGTCGAGCGCGAGGTGCGACGCTTCGGCGCGGCGGTGCGTCTCTCGCGCCGTCAGCTCCGCGCGCTCAGGAAGCGGGCCGAGCGCGCGCTCGGCGAAGAGCACGCCTACATCTTCGACGCGCACCTTTTGATGCTCGAAGACCGCAAGCTGAGCGAGGACGTGGAAGCGGTCATCCGCGGCGAGCGCGTCAACGGCGAGTGGGCCGTCAAGGTCGTCACCGACC
>DASTQX010000066.1:0-17722 GCA_035761505.1 Pyrinomonadaceae bacterium | reverse complement strand
GGTCTGCGGGTCGTGATGCGGGCGCAGGGACTCGTAGTCGCAGAGGCCCACGGCGACCGACTTGTGGCCGCCGTTCATCGGGACGAAGTTGTAGTTGAGATAGATGAGGAGGTCGCTCTCGGCGGCGCGGCGGTTGATGCGCAGAGGCTCTTTGTGGCGCGTCTCGCCGAGCGAGACGAGGCCGTCGGGCTCTTCGGCGTCGTGGTTGTAGAGGCGGTCGGGGTAGAAGGCGTCGAAGACGCGCTTGCCGCACATGCGCTTGATCTCGTCGGCGGTCATCCGCCGGTGGAGCGAGATGGCGATGATGAGGTGGATGTCGTCCACGCCGTGCCCGTGCAGCATGTCCACGAGGATTTCGAGCGCCGTCTGTCGGATATCCGGAGCCTTCATCGGCGGCAGAGGCATGCTCAAATCGTCAATCGCAATCGTCACCTTCATCCCCGGCTCCAACTGCGCGAAGAGCGGGTCGCAATCGTGCGGGTGGTTCAAGGCGTAGCGAATCGCCGCCTCCCGGTTCGGCAAGCCCTTAATCGGCTGGTTCGGGTAGATGACGCGCGTCCCGACGGGCAAGTCCTCCAAAACAAAATCCACCCCGGAAGAGATGATGCGCGGCGCGCTGTCGCGGTCAATATAGACCACGGATTCGTGAACTTTGCGTCTTAGTTGTAGGCTCATGTCAATTTCAGATTTTAGATTTCGGATTTTGGATTAGGGCGCGTGAGCCGGTCGTGGCGCTCGGACTCGACTCCAAAATCTAAAATCCAAAATTCACTTCAAATTCAGTATCGGCCAGTCGTGGTGGAGCGCCGTCTGGCGGAGGCGCATGTCGGGGTTGACCGCCGCGGGGTGGCCGACGACGGAGAGCATGGGCAGGTCGCTCATGCTGTCGCTGTAGGCGAAGGAGGCGCTCAGGTTGATGCCTTCGCGCTCGGCGAAGGTGCGTATCCATGAAGCCTTCGTCGCCGAGGCGAGGACGGGCGGGACGAGTCGCCCGGTCGCCACGCCGTTGACGAATTCGAGCCGGTTCGCCACGTATTCCTCGATGCCGAGGTAGTCCATCAGGGGCTTGACCGACATGTCGAGCGCGCCGGTGACGACGACTTGGCGGAGGCCGAGGCTCTTGGACTTCTCGATGAGCGAGAACGCGCCGGGGAAGACGGCGGGCTTCAGCACGTCCTCGAAGAGTTCTTCGGCGAAGAAGCGGAGGCGGTCTTCGGACTCGCCCTTGTAGCGCTTGAAGAAGAGGTCGTTGAAGAGCATCCGGCTGTACTGGTCGGTGACGGCGAAGACGGGGATGCTCAAGAGCGTCGAGGCGCTCTTGCGGAGGCTGCGCAAAAGTCCCTGCTGGTTGCGCGAATAGAAGCCGAGCGTGTGCACGAGGTTCGTGCTCACGAGCGTCCCTTCCAGATCGTAGAATGCGGCGGCGGCCACGGCCAATCCTCCAACGGCTCGTTCGGCGAAAGTCAGAGATGGTGCCTAAATTCTTCGGACTTCGTTTTATCGTAGGGAAAAAATATTAACCCATCCGGCCACGTTTGCGTAAGCCGCCACGGGCCGCCGGGCGTTCGGAGGCCCGCCGCGAGCGTCGCCGCGCCGGAGGCCGGGGTGCTATACTGCGCGCCCGTGCGCGCCTTCGGTCTGCCCCGAACAAAGGATGAGAGCCCATGAAGCTTCCCCCTCGCCCGCTCCCCCGAACCCTCCTGCCCCTCTTCGTCTTCGTGCTCGCGGGGCTCGCGCTCTCCTGCTCTGCGGAGCAGGCGCGGCCCACGGACGCGAGCGCCGAGAGGGAAAAACTCTCCGAGCTGATCGCGCAGGCCGACCAACTCTACGCGCAGCGCGAGTCGGTCGAGCGGGCGCGCGAGGCGGTCGCCGTGATACGCCGGGCGCGCTTCGCCGACACCGGCAACTACGAGTCGGCCTGGAAGCTGGCGAAGTTCAACTACTACCTTGGGGAGCACGAGAAGGACGAGAAGCTGCGGGCCGAGGCTTTCCGCGAAGGCATCGCGGCGGGCGAGGCCGCCGTCCGCGTCGGGCCGAACAAGCCGGAGGGCCACTTCTGGCTCGGCGCGAATCTCGGCGGGCGGGCGCGGCTTCAGGGGCCGCTCTACGCGCTCGCCTCCGTGCCGGACATCCGGAAGGAGATGGAGGCCGTCATCAAAATTGACGAGAGCTTTCAGGCCGGGAGCGCGTATCTGGCGCTCGGACAGATTGACCTTGAGTTGCCGGAGATCATGGGCGGGAACCGCGAGCGCGCGGTCGAGAATCTGGAGAAGGGCTTGCGGTTCGGCGAGCAGAACGCGATGCTGCGCCTGCGTCTGGCCGAGGCGTACCTCGACGTGAAGCGCCCAGTGGACGCGCGACGGCAATTGGACGCCATCTTCAAACTCAAGCCGAGCCCCGACTATCTGCCCGAATACAAGCAGACCGAGGCGGCGGCCCGCGCGCTCCTCGAAAAACGTTTCTAAGGAGTCGCGGGAACCGCGAAACGGCCCTTGGCGGTTGACACCCGCCGCGAATCCCTTTATAAGTTCAACTCGCCTTGACCCCAAGTTAGTCTTATAGCCAACCTCACAGTTCTTTGTTTCCTTAACGAACAGGCGTCGAGCCCTCGCCGGGGGAAATGTGTGTTCGCGCCGCGGGCGTTTCTTCATTCTTGAGATGGCATCTTTCATCCGATGCGCGCAAAAACGACCACGGGGTTCCGCCGGTCTTAAACCCGATAGACCGGCGTCCATGCCCACCACCTTCCACTCAGTAGAGACCCTTTGGAGGATTTGAATGAAACGTAAGTTATTCGCCTTAGCTGCGATCTTCGCCCTCGGTTTGGCGCTCGTCCTCTCGCTCATGCCCACACGGCAGACGAGCGCCGCGCAGGGGCGCAGCCAAGACCCCGGATTCCGTCCGGCGGAGCAGGAAGACGGGACGGTCGTCGCCCCCGACGGCACGGTCTTCGCTTCCAAGAAGGAGTTCGCCGACCACGGTCGCCGCTGCGCCACCCGGCACCTCGACGACATGGAGATGGAGAAGATTGACAAGGAGTTGAGGAAGGCTGGCCGCAAGCCCGGCACCGGCGGTGACGGCGGCGGCGAAGAAGGCGGCGATATCAGCGCCCTCGCCGCGCCCGGCTCCATCACCATCAACGTCTTCTTCCACGTCATCCAGCAGAACGGGACGGCTGGCGTCTCCGGCACGGGCTTCGTGCCCGTCTCGTGGCTCGACAACCAGATTGCGATCATGAACAACGCCTACGCCGGGCTCGGCCCCGACCGCAACGGCATCCTCACGACCGGCATCGGCGCAAACACCCCGTTCCGTTTTGTCCGCGCGGGCGTCAACTACACGGTCAACTCCACCTGGTACGGCGCGGGGCCGGGCACGACGGCGCAGACGCAGATGAAGAACGCGCTGCATCAGGGCACCGCCGACGACCTCAACTTCTACACCAACAGCGGCGGCGGCTATCTCGGCTGGGCGACCTTCCCGAACGAGTACGCGACCCGCCCGCTCCAAGACGGCGTGGTCTGCTACTGGGCCTCTCTGCCGGGCAGCAACTTCACGCCCTACAACTTGGGCGACACGGCGACGCACGAGGTCGGCCACTGGCTCGGCCTCTTCCACACTTTCCAGGGCGGCTGCACGGGCAGCGGCGACGGCGTAGCCGACACGCCCGCCGAGCGCACCAACAACTTCGGCTGCCCCATCGGGCGCGACACCTGCAAGCAGAACGCGGGCGCAGACCCCATCGAGAACTTCATGGACTACACCGACGACTTCTGCATGTTCCAATTCACGTCGGGCCAGTCCACGCGCGCCGACAGCATGTGGGCGACCTACCGCGCGGGCAAGTAAGCACGATCACTCGCCCGTCCAAATCGAAGGGAGCGCCCGCGCCGGGCGCTCCCTATTTTTTCCTCGAAGGATTAAACCCGATGCGCCGAGCCTTCAACGTCTGCGCGCTCTGCGCCGCACTCTCTTTGTTCTCCGGCGCGGCCTGCCGGAAGAGCGGCGACACGGGCGCGCGGACGCAGAACACGGAAGCCTCGGTCGAGCAGCCCTCAGACCCCTTCGCGCGGATTCCGAGAATGTCTGTGAGCGAATTGGAGCGGGCGCTCGAAGAAGGCCGCGCCGTCGTGGCCGACGTGCGCCCCGCGGAGGCTTTCGCGGAAGAGCGCATCGCGGGCGCGTTCTCCGTCCCCGAAAACGACTGGGCCGCGCACGCCGGAGACTTGCCGAAAGATAAACTCGTCGTCACCTACTGCGCTTGACCCGCCGAACACGCGAGCGCCCGTGTGGCGTCCTTCCTCAAACACAAAGGGATTAAAGAGACCGCCGCTCTCGTCGGCGGCTTCGACGCGTGGAAGGCCGCCGGGCTCCGACTCGAAAAGGGGAGCGCGGCGCGCGAGCGTTAAGCACTCTTCAAGCGTCAATCCTCCGGCGGCATCCAGTTAATCATCTCGGCGCTTAAATCATCGCCCGCGTAGCAGGCCCAGACGGTCGCGCGCATCCCCGGCCTGAGACGGCCCGTGCGCGTCTCGATCTTGCGCCAGTCGCTCTTCCTGAAGGGCTCGCCGCGCAGGCGGAAGAGCGTCTTCGGGTCGCCGCGCCTGCCGTAGCTCAGAGTGAACTGCTCGGTCGTCTGCTCGTCCGTCCGCACGCGGATAAAGACGCGGCCCCGCCCGCGACTGTAAGCGAGGACGCGGCCCGTGAAAGAGGTCGTGTTGTCGCGCGAGCAAGGCAAATCGCCCGGCGTGGCGAGCCGCCCTTCGCGCTGCGTCGGAGTGTCGGGCGCAGGCCGAGGCGACGCCTGCGACGGAATCCCCGCGTGAATCAACGCGCAGCAGAGAGCGACGAGCGTGATGCGGAGGCTGTCGGATAGCATGTTCATCTCAACTCCGGACGGACGGGAATTCGACGCTCATGCGACGGCGGCGGGCCGCAGCGCGTCATGAACGAATCCTAAAGCAGCCCGCTCCGGCCTACAAGTAGGGCGGGCAATCCGTCCATGCTCGCCGGGAGGTCGGGAACGCCGGACGGGCGTCCGAGCCGCCGCCACAAAACTCTCTTGACCGTGGCCTTCACGTGTGAGATAAGTTCGTCTCCGCTGTCTCGAAGTTCTTCCCGGTAACGCCATTTTAATCAGTCGAACAAGGGTTGTGGAAGCGCCTTCACGGCGGGGGCTCTCTTTGCTTAGCGCCCGGCGCTTCGTTCTGACTTAGCGGTCATTCATTGTTTTTCAACCCGAAACGGTTTCATTCGTCGAAACGTGTACTCTTGCCCAAGCTACCGGGGCCAGTCTCACCTGCCGCCCTTCACCCTCGGCTCTGAACACACTCGGAGGAACAATGAGAAGATTTCTTGCGTCAGTCACGTTAGTCGCCCTCTGCAACATCACGCTCTTGCCGGTGGCGGCGCTCGGTCAAGCCAACAACTCTCTGCCCGAACAGGCCGTCGAGCACCGCGCCGAAGTGAGTCGGCCCGTCCACTTCGACACCACCACGCGCCCCCTGCGCGAGATGTTCCCCACGAAGGACGCGCCGCCCGCCAGAGCCGGGAGAGACTTCAGGTCCGGTAGCCCTCAGGCTCACGGCGACACGAACCCCTCCGGCAACGACCCTCTGGTCGAGAAGAGCGGCGGGACGCTCTCGGCCTTCGCGCAGCCGAGGGCGGCCACCATCGGCACCGAAGTTGACCCCAACGCGCGCGTCGCTCCCCCCGACACGACCGGCGATGTCGGCCCCAATCATTACGTGCAGTGGGTCAACCTGCGCTACTCCATTTACACGCTGACGAGGGACGCCAACGGCATCAGCGGCTTCAACCTCGTGGCCGGCTTCCCGAAGCAGGGGAACGTCGTGTGGCAGGGCTTCGGCGGCCCGTGCCAGAATTTCAACGACGGCGACCCCATCGTGCAGTACGACCAGTTGGCCGACCGCTGGGTGCTGACGCAGTTCGCCGTCTCCTCCACGCCTTACACGCAATGCGTCGCCGTCTCGACCGGCCCCGACCCGACCGGCACGTACCACCGCTACTCCTTCTCCTACAACAAGGACTTCAACGACTACCCGAAGATGGGCGTGTGGCCGAACGGCTACTACATCACTTACAACATGTTCAGGAACGGGCGCAGCTACGTGGGCAACAGGGTGTGCGCCTTCGAGCGCGACCGGATGCTGCTCGGTCAGTCGGCGCGGCAGGTCTGCGCGCAGACGGGCACCAGCCAGTTCAGCCTCGTGCCCGCCGACCTCGAAGGCTCGACGCTGCCTCCGGCGAATGCGCCGAACTACCTTTTGAGTATCACCTCGACGGCCCTCAACTTCTGGCGGTTCGCGGTGAACTGGACGACGGGGACGGGCACGCTCACGGGGCCGATTACCGTGCCGGGCGTCGCCGCCTTCAGCCGCGCGTGCGGCGGCGGCACCTGCATCCCGCAGCCGGGCACGACGCGGACGCTCGACTCTCTGGGCGACCGGCTGATGTATCGTCTCGCCTACCGCAATCTCGGCACGCGCGAGGCGCTGGTCATCAACCACTCGGTCGCGACGGGCGGGTCGAGCGGAGTCCGCTGGTACGAGTTGAGTAACGCGGTGGGCCAGACCCTCGCGAGCGCCAACCCGGTCGTCCGCCAGCAGGGCACTTTCGCGCCCGACGCGAGCTGGCGTTGGATGGGCAGCGCGGCGATAGACAAGACGGGCGGCATCGCCGTCGGCTACAACATCTCGAACAGCACGACCATCAAGCCGAGCATCCGTTACGCCTACCGTGGGCCGCTCGACCCGCTCGGCGCGATGGGCAACGAGACCGACATCCTCGCCGGCCCCGGCGTCCAGACCGGAACCCTCGCGCGCTGGGGCGACTACAGCACGCTGAGCGTTGACCCGGTGGACGGCTGCACGATGGTCTTCACCACTCAATACCAGCCCGCCAACGGCAGCTTCAACTGGACGACTTACATCTCCTCGTTCAAGCTGAGCACCTGCTTGTAGCGGAGAGACGCCGAGCAAGGAGATTCGGGGCGAATACCCGCGCGGGTATTCGCCCCGTAACCTTTGCGGGGCACGACGAACGGAGGTCGGATGAGCAGACATCAGGCGGGGGCGTTTTTTCTCTGCCCCCTCATTCTCTTTTTCGCATTCACTACACAAGCGGCGCGGAGCGCGGAGGTTGTCTTGAGTGACGGCTTGCAGGCGGGGACGTGGGGCGGCGAGCACATCAGTCTGGAAGTCACCGAGAGCGGCGCGAGGGTCGAGTACGACTGTGCCCACGGGACGATAGGCCGGAGAATCGTCCCGGACGCGAAGGGCCGTTTCGACGTGCCCGGCACATACGTCGAAGAGTCCGGCGGGCCTGTTCGTGAAGGGGCGCAGCCGAAGTCGTATGCCGCCCGTTATACGGGGCGGGTTAGCGGCGAGCGGATGACCGTCACCGTCACTCGCGGCGACACCCGAAAGGTCATCGGGAAATTTACGCTTGTCCGCGGTCGGGAGCCGGAACTCTTCAAGTGTCGCTGAACGCGGGACGGTGAAGCCCGGCCTGTCCCGCATTTGTTGCGGGAGTCTCACATTTATCGCGCGCGCGGGTGAGCCCCTACAAATTATCGGCGGCAGGCGCTATCATGGCGGCAGTGTGAAAATCGCGACATGGAATGTGAACTCGGTTCTGGCGCGGATGCCTCTCTTGTTGCGCTGGCTCGCGGAGGCGCGGCCCGACGTTTTGTGCTTGCAGGAGGTGAAGTGCACCGAAGAGCGCTTCCCGGCGGCTGAGTTCGCCGAACTCGGCTACCGCGCCGAGGTCTTCGGCCAGCCGACCTACAACGGCGTGGCGATTCTTTCGCGCGCGCCCGCCGAGGACGTGCGGCGCGGCCTCCCCGACGACGAGGAGGGCGCACACGCGCGCCTGCTGGCCGCGACGGTCGAAGGCGTCCGCCTCGTCAACGTCTATGTCCCGAAC
The DNA here is from genome assembly GCA_035761505.1 of Pyrinomonadaceae bacterium. Taxonomy (GTDB): domain Bacteria; phylum Acidobacteriota; class Blastocatellia; order Pyrinomonadales; family Pyrinomonadaceae; genus JAIVJM01. The sequence goes on along the minus strand of DASTQX010000066.1, from coordinate 9,775 downwards.
GGTCAGGCGGTCGGCACCGACAAGTACAAGTTCAAGCTCGAATGGATGCGACGGCTGCGCGCCTTCCTCGACGACGAGTACTGGACGGACGACGAAGTGCTCCTGTGCGGCGACTTCAACGTCGCGCCCGAAGAGAGGGACGTGCACGACCCGGCGCTGTGGCGCGGGCGGATTCTCTTCAGCCGCCCGGAGCGCGAGGCGCTTGAGACGATCAAGGAGTGGGGCTTCGCCGACGCCTTCCGCCAGCACGTCGCGGAGGGCGGCCACTTCTCTTGGTGGGACTACCGCGCGGGCTCGTTTCAGCGCAACACGGGTTTGAGGATTGACCACGTCTGGGTCTCGGAGCCTCTGGCGGAGCACTGCCGCAAGGCTTGGATAGACAAAACGCCGCGCGGCTGGGAGCGGCCTTCGGATCACACGCCGGTCGTGGCCGAATTTTCGTGAAGAGGGAATGAAAGGACGGAGAGCACGGAGGGGAGTTGTCATGCAGTACGAGACGAAGAACGGTGCGTGGATGAGTTGGGCGGCGATGCTCCTGCCGTCGGTCGTGGTGGTGATGTACACGCTGCTCCAGAGAAGCCTGTCCGCGCCGACGGCGGGCGGGCTTTCGTTCCTCGCGGTCGCGCTCCTCGCCTTCTGGCTCTTCCCGCGCATCCGCCTCAGCCCCTCGCGCATCCTCGCGGCCATCGTGGTCGCGTTAGTCGTCGCGGTGTTGCTGGCGCTGGTGCGGTGAGCGTCCGTCGAGGGATTTTGAAGGAGGCGAGATGAAGGAGAGAGAGAAGAAGGCGCTGATGCTGGCGGCGGTCGGCGCGGGCGCGTTGCTGGCGGCGCGCGCGGCTTTCAAGCGGCGGAAGGATTACGATTTGCGCGGCAAGGTCGTGCTCATCACGGGCGGCTCGCGCGGGCTTGGGCTGGTGATGGCGCGCGAGTTCGCGCGCGAGGGCGCGAGCGTCGCCATCTGCGCGCGCGACCGCATCGAGCTTGAGAGGGCGCAGGCCGATCTCGCCGCTCAGGGCGCGGACGTGTTCGCCTTCCCCTGCGACGTGACCGACCGGGCGCAGGTCAAAGAACTCGTCGAAGTCGTCACGGCCCACTTCGGGCGAATAGACGTGCTGGTCAACAACGCCGGGGTGATACAGGTCGGCCCGGTCGAGGTGATGACCTTAGAGGATTACGAGCAGGCGATGGCCGTCCACTTCTGGGGGCCGCTCTACACGATGCTCGCGGTCGTCCCGCAGATGCGCAAGCGCGGCGAGGGGCGCATCGTCAACATCTCTTCCATCGGCGGCAAGATCTCCGTCCCGCACCTCGTCCCGTACAGCGCCAGCAAGTTCGCGCTCGCGGGACTCTCGGAAGGGATGAGGGCGGAGTTGGCGAAGGACGGCGTGGTCGTCACAACCGTCTGTCCGGGGCTGATGCGGACGGGGAGCCCGCGCAACGCGACCTTCAAGGGGCAGCACCGCGCGGAGTACGCTTGGTTCGCCATCAGCGACGCGCTGCCGGTGACTTCGATTCAGGCTGAGCGTGCCGCGCGCCAGATCGTCGCCGCCTGCCGCCGTGGTGAAGCCGAACTCATCATCACGACGCAGGCCGTCGCCGCCATCCGCTTTCATCAACTCTTCCCCGAAGCCTCCAACGACGTGCTCGCGCTCGTCAACCGGCTCCTGCCCGGCCCCGGCGGCATCGGACGCAAACGCGCGAAGGGGCGCGACAGCGAATCGTCGCTCGCGCCTTCGCTCCTCACGACCCTGAGCGACCGCGCCGCCGAGCGCAACAACGAGATGGTCGAGCGCGCGGCGGGGGCGAAGTCTTGATGATAGTCAACCGGACGAGGGAGAGGCTCTACAAGTTCCTGCGCGAGCGCAACGAACAGCCGGAGCGCGCCGCCGAGATAGACGCCCACATCCGCAAAGTCTTCGGCGAGACGCTCGCCGTGCTGGTCATGGACATGTCGGGGTTTTCGCGCCAGACCGTGCGCCACGGCATCATCCACTTCCTCGCCAAAATTCAGCGCATGCACTCGATAGCCATCCCGGCGGTCGAAGCCCACGAAGGCGTCATCATCAAACTCGAAGCCGACAACGTCTATGCCGTCTTCGGCAGAGTCGCCGACGCGGTCGAGGCCGCCGTGGACATCCAGTGCGGGTTGGACTCGGCGAACGCGCTTCTGCCGGACGAGCTGGACATGCACGGCGAGTACGGCATCGGCTTCGGCGAGATTCTCGTCATCGAGGGCGAAGACATCTTCGGCTCCGAAGTGAACCTCGCCTCCAAACTCGGCGAAGACCTCGCCGAGCGCGGCGAGATACTCCTTACCGAGTCGGCCCATCAACAGGTCGCCGGGCGCGAGAGGGAGTTCGAGCGGCTTGAGGTCGCCATCTCCGGCCTCGAACTCGTCGTCTATAAAGTCAAAAACACGTCCGCCTGAGACATCTACCGAGCAACTCGCACGTGAGGAAAGTCAGCAGCGCCTCCATCGTCAACCGAAAATTTTTGAGACGCGCGCCCCTCCCGCAGCCCGACCGGGGCGGCGACAAAGAGGAGCGCGGGCGCGTGCTCGTCGTCGGCGGCGGGCCGGAGACGCCGGGCGCAGTCATCCTCGCCGCGAACGCCGCTTTGCGCGCGGGCGCGGGCAAGGTTCAAATTGCGACGGGACGCGGCAACGCGCCGACGGTGGCCGCGAGCGTCCCCGAAGCGCGCGTCTTCGCGCTGCCCGAATCGCGCGCGGGCTCGCTCTTGAAGGCGGCGGTGGCGAAGCTCGAAAGTCATCTCGCGGGCGCGCAGGCGGTCTGCATCGGGCCGGGGCTCATCGAGGACGAGGCGGTGGCGCGCTTCGCCGGGGCGGTCTTGAAGCGCTGCCGCGACGTGACGGTCGTGATGGACGCGGGCGCGCTCTGCTGCCTCGCGCGCGGTCGGAGTCTCCTGCACGCCTTCGGCGGGCGGGCCGTCATCACGCCGAACGCCGAAGAGATGGCCGACATCTTCGGCGAAGACAAGGACGCGCTCGCGCGCGACCCCGCGCCCGCCGCGCTGCGGGCCGCGAGGGAACTGCGCGCCGTCGTCGTGCTCAAAGGCCGTGTGACCTTCATCGCCTCGCCCGACGGCAAGCTCTACGAGAACCGCGCGGGCAACGTCGGCCTTGCGACTTCGGGTTCCGGCGACGTTCTGGCGGGCGTCATCGCGGGGCTCGCGGCGCGCGGCGCGGAACCTCTGACGGCGGCGGCGTGGGGCGTCCACCTCCACGCGCTCGCGGGCGAACGCCTCGCCGGGCGCGTCGGCCCGCTCGGCTATCTCGCGCGCGAACTCCCGGCGGAAATCCCCTCGCTGATGCGCGAACTCGGCGGCGGCGAAAGCTGAGTCATTTGTTCTCGCGGTCGGGCTTCTGCTTTAGAATGTGTTTATGAGTGACGCGCGGGTGGAGGAATTTCTGTCGGCCCTGAAGACGAGCCTTGAGGGCGGGACGTTCGTGCGTCTCACGCTCTCGAAGTACAGGGGCGCGGAGGCGGGGCTCAGGAACGTGTACGTGCGGCCCGTGGAGATCGGGGGCGAGGAGCGGCTGGCGTTCCTGCGGCGGTACAAGACGAAGGACTCGGTGACTAACCTCACGTTCGAGGAAGGGCTCGGAGCCGTCCGGGGGATGCTCGGCGAAGAGTTTCTGGGCGGGCATCTCTTCACGACCGGGAGCGACGCGCGGATCGAGTTCAACCGGAAGCGCGAGTCGAAGCTCTCGGCGCACCCGCCGACTTTTACGGAGCGCCCGGCGGTCGAGCACGACCGGAAGAAGCGGCGCTTCGTCGAGGCGGAAGGGAACGTCTATCTGCGGGCGCTCGGCGTGACGAACGAGCGCGGCGAAGTGAAGCCGGGGATGGCCGACAAGTTCCGGCAGATAAACAAATTCGTCGAAACCTTGAGCGGCCTCTTTGACGCGTCGCCTTTGAAGGGCCGCCGCGAAGTCTCGGTCGTGGACGTGGGCTCCGGCAAAGGCTACCTGACTTTCGCCGTCTATGATTACCTGAACCGGCAGCCGGGCTTGGAGGCGAGCGTCACGGGCGTCGAGGCGCGGGCCGAGCTGGTCGAACTCTGCAACCGGGTCGCGCGCGAGGCCGGGTTCGCGCGGCTCCGCTTCCAGACCGGCCTCGTCGAAGAGTTCGAGCTGCCGGAGACAGACATCCTCATCGCGCTCCACGCCTGCGACACGGCGACCGACGACGCGCTCTTCAAAGGCATCGCCGCCAGAGCGTCCGTCATCGTCACCGCGCCGTGTTGCCACAAAGAATTGAGGCCGCAGATTGAGCCGCCCGCGCCTCTGCGCGGCGTGCTCCGCCACGGCATCCTGCTCGAACGCGAGGCCGAGTCCGTGACCGACTCGCTGCGCGCCCTCCTGCTCGAACACGCCGGGTACAAAGTGAAAGTTTTCGAGTTCATCTCGACCGAGCACACGCGCAAGAACACGATGATTGCCGGGGTCAAAAGAGAAGGCGAGCGACAAGAAGGCGAGTCGGCCTGGCGGCAGTTCCAAACCCTCAAGGAGTTCTACGGCGTCCGCGAGCAGCGCCTCGAACGACTCCTCCGCGCCAATCCCTCGACGCTCGAATAAGCAGCCCCTTCGTCAACAATTCACCGCGCGACTTGAACGGAAAGGAAAGGCCCGCGCCAACTTCGGCACGGGCCTTCTTTTGTCTCCAACCGAAACTCGCCGGCGCGCGCTCAAAGGCGCGTTTCCGTCGCGCCGGAGGAGGTCGGAAGCGGCGGGGCGGTCGTTAGCGGTTCCGAGAGGTTTCAGTCTCCGGTCATCGTCTCCGGCTGGCGCGTGGTCAGCTCGCGCCACGTGATGGGGTTCGAGCCGTCGTCCAGACGCACCATCGAGATGCAGCCGGGCACGGGGCAGACGAGGTAACAGAGATTGCAGCCGACGCACTCGGCCTCGTCCACGACGGGGTAGCGCTTGCCGTTGAGTTGGACGAGCGGGATGCACTGGTGTGCGCCGTCCTCGCAGGCGACGTGGCAGAGGTTGCACTGGATGCACTTGGCGTGGTCAATGCGCGCGACCGTCTTGTAGTTGAGGTCGAGGTTGCCCCAGTCGGTGACGCGCGGGACGCTGAGGCCGATGATCTCGCGGACGGAGGCGAAGCCTTTGTCGTCGAGGTAGTTCGAGAGGCCGTCAATCATGTCTTCGACGATGCGGTAGCCGTAGTGCATGACGGCGGTGCAGACCTGCACGGTCGTTGAGCCGAGGAGGATGAACTCGGCGGCGTCGCGCCAGTTCGAGATGCCGCCGATGCCGCTGATGGGGACGCCCACTTCGGGGTCGCGCGCCAGTTCCGAGACCATGTTGAGCGCGATGGGCTTGACCGCCGGGCCGCAGTAGCCGCCGTGCGCGGCCATCCCGTTGACGTTCGGGTGCGGGACGAGCGTGTCGAGGTTGACGCCGACGACCGAGTTGATGGTGTTGATGAGCGAGACGGCGTCAGCGCCGCCTCTGACCGCCGCGCGACCGGGCGGAACGATGTGCGTGACGTTCGGCGTGAGCTTGACGATGACGGGAAGCCGCGTCGCCTCCTTCACCCACTCCGTCACCATGCAGGTGTATTCGGGGACTTGGCCCATCGCCGAGCCCATGCCGCGCTCGCTCATCCCGTGCGGACAGCCGAAGTTCAACTCCACGCCGTCCGCGCCCGTGTCCTCGACCTTCTTGGCGATCTCGTGCCAAGCCTCGCGCTTCGACTCGACCATCAGAGAGATGATGAGCGCGTGCTTCGGGTACTTGCGTTTGACCTCGCGTATCTCTCGGAGGTTCACTTCGAGCGGGCGGTCTGTAATCAACTCGATGTTGTTGAGGCCGATCATCCGTTGCGCGCCGCCGTCAATCGAGCCGAGGCGCGAGCAGACGTTGCGGATGGGCTCGCCCAGAGTCTTCCACACCGCGCCGCCCCAACCGGCGTCGAAGGCGCGCTCGACCATCGAGCCCATGTTGGTCGGCGGGGCCGAGGCGAGCCAGAAGGGGTTCGGCGATTCGATGCCCGCGAAATTAACACTGAGGTCTGCCATGCTCTTTGCTCCCGTCTCAAGGGGTGTGGAATTGTTCGGGCGGCGGCGGCGAGTCGAAGTAGGGCACGTCGGGATTCATCAACTTGTAGCGGACGAATTCCGCGCCCGCCAGCCCGAAGCCCGTCGCCGCGAGGTAGATGAAGTTGGAGAAGAACAACTCGTCGAAGCTCTCCGTCCATCCGAAAAGAAGGGACAGCAGGAAGTAGATCAGGCTGGAGCCGAAAATCACCAAAAGCTCGACGGTGAAGAAGACCGCCATCCCGACGAGCGCCCAAGCGAGACGGTTGCGTCCGCTCGCGCGCGCGGCGTTGAAGCACCTGTAGGGAACGACGATGAACAGCAGTACGAGTTCTAACATCTCAAACAACTCACTTCGATGACGACGAGCCCGGCCCCGTCAGTGCGTCTTCACGTCCTGCGTCTCTTCGTGCAAGGGGACGCGCGCGCCCGCGAACTCGACCTGCTCGCCGGTGAGCGCAAGATGTATCCCTTGCGCGGCGAGCTTGCCGGTCTGCGAAGCGTCCACGGCCTCGCGCCCGCCGTTGACGCAATCGCCGCCCGCGAAGAATTTCTCGTTCGTCGTCCGCATCGTCCGTGGGTCAACTTTGACGCGCCCCGCCGCGTCCAGCTCAAGCCCTTCGACGCTCGATAAAAACTCCCGCCGCTTCTCCTGCCCGACGGCCTTGACGACCATGTCAACCGGGATGTCGAACTCCGAGCCGGGCACGGGACGGGCTGAGGCACGCCCTCCTTCGTCAACAATCTCCGTGCGGACGCAGCGCAGCGCGCCGACGCTCTGGCCGTCAGCGCCCGCGACGATCTCGACCGGCGCGGTCTGCCACCAGAACTCGACCGCGTCCTGCTTCGCCAACTCGAACTCGTACTCGTAGGCGGGCATCTCCTTCGACGTGCGCCGGTAGATCATCAGCACGCGCTCCGCGCCGAGCCTGCGAGCCTGCGTCACGGCGTCAACCGCCGTGTTGCCCGCGCCGACGACCGCTACCACTCGACCGAGCGGCACCGTCTCCCACGCGCGCGACTTGATGCGCTCGATGAAGTAGAGCGCGTCATAGACGCCCTCCAACTCCTCGCCCGGAATGTTGAGCCGCGCCGTCGCGCCTAAGCCCACGCCGAGGAAGACGGCATCGTGCGCCGCTTCTAAATCCTTGACGGAGATGTCGCGCCCGACTTCGGTGTTGAGCTTGATGCGGACGCCGAGCCGTTCGACGAGCGCGGCCTCTTCGGTCGAGACGCGCTGCGTCATCTTGTATTCCGCCATCCCGTAGGTGTCGAGCCCGCCCGGCAGAGGCTTGCTCTCGTAAATCGTCACCTCGTAGCCGAGCCGCGCTAAGTACGTCGCGCAAGACAGACCGGCGGGGCCGGAGCCGACGATGCCGACCGACTTCCCGTTCGGCTCGCCCGCCGCCAGCACCGAGCGACCGGAACGGACGAGCGCGTCGGTGGCGAAGCGTTGAAGGCGACCGATCTCGATGGGTTTCTCCATCAAGGTTTTTTCGACGCACGCGCCCTCGCACAAGACTTCGACGGGGCAGACGCGCGCGCACGTCGCGCCGATGGGGTTCGCGTCGAAGATGACGCGCGCCGAGCCGTGGAGGTTTCCGGAAGCAATCTTCTTGATGAAGGCGGGCACGTCAATGTGCGTCGGGCACGCGTGCGTGCAGGGCGCGTCGAAGCAGTAGAGGCAACGGTTCGCCTCGAACAGCGCCTCGGCCTCGCCGAGCGGCGGCGCGATCTCGCGGAAGTTGCGCTCGATCTCTTCGGGGGCTATCCGTAAAGGATTTTGGCTGGACATAACTTTCTTGTGGAGCGTGTTTACAGGTCGTCACGCACTAAAATTTGTTCGATTTCACGAACGAGGCCGGGAATTTTGTTGGTGACCACGTCCCAGACTATTTCATAGTCAACGCCGAAATAGTAGTGAATGAGCTTGTCCCTCATCCCGGCCACCGCCCGCCATTCGACGTTCGGGTGTTGTTGCCTCAACGAGTCCGGAACAAATTTCACGGCCCCGCCGATGACTTCGATGCTTCGGACGAAGGCCCGCTTGAGCGTCTCGTCTTGCATGAAAGAAGACTTGCTCACGTCACGGCTGGCTTCGTTCAGATAGCGTGCCTCGTCGAGGACGTGTCTCAGGTATTCACGCACCGACCGTGGCATATTCAGCCTCTCGAAGAATGTGCGGGCCGATGTACGGGCTCAATGACTCCGGCGTGAAGAGTTCGACTTTCCTCCCGAATAAATCTTCGAGGAAGAACGCCAGCCGCATGAAGTTGTCGAACGTCTTTTGGCCCGCGTCGAATTCCACAAGGATATCTACATCGCTCTCGTCATTCTGCTCGCCGCGAACGAATGAGCCGAACACGCCGCAGCGCTTGACGCCGAAGCGCCTCAGTTGCGGCTGCGCCTGCCGAAGGAGGTCGAAGACTTGCTCTTTGCTTTCCACCATTGCCGGTGCCTCGCGGCAGCACTCTCAATCCGCCACCAGTTCGTCGTAGGTGTCGGGCCGACGGTCGCGGTAGAACTGCCACGTGTTGCGGACTTCGCGAATCTTGTCGAGGTCGAGGTCGGCGACGACGAGGGCGTCCCGGTCGCGCGGGGCTTCGGCGATGATCTGGCCGCGCGGGTCGCAGAAGTAGCTCTGGCCGTAAAACTCGCCGATGTCCCACGGCTGCTCGTGGCCGACGCGGTTGATCGCGCCGATGAAGTAGCCGTTGGCGACGGCGTGCGCGGGCTGCTCAAGCTTCCAGAGGTATTCGGAGAGCCCGGCAACGGTGGCCGAAGGGTTGAAGACGATTTCGGCTCCGTTCAAACCCAACGCGCGCGCGCCTTCGGGGAAGTGGCGGTCGTAGCAGATATAGACGCCGACGCGCGCGTGCGCGGTCTCGAACGTCGGGTAGCCGAGGTTGCCGGGCTTGAAGTAGAACTTCTCCCAGAAGCCGGGCGCGACGTGCGGGATGTGGTTCTTGCGGTACTTGCCGAGGTACTTGCCGTCGGCGTCAATCACCGCCGCCGAGTTGTAATAGACGCCCGTAATCTCTTCTTCGTAGATGGGCACGATGATGACCATCCCGTGTTGCTTCGCCACGTCCTGCATCAGTTTGACGGTCGGGCCGTCGGGGATGCGCTCGACCGCCTCGTACCACCGCGTCTGCTGCTCGGCGCAGAAGTAGGGCGTGGTGAAGACCTCCTGAAAGCAGAGAATCTGGACGCCCTGCCGCGCGGCGTCCTCGATCATTCCCATGTGCTTCTCGATGTTGGCGCGTTTGATCTCCTCGATGGGCGCGTCGGTCGGCCCGGCGTGCGTCGCCTGTATGAGTCCGCACTTGACCAGTTTAGGCATAATTCCTCCGTCGGAAAAAGTTCAAAGTTCAAGGTTCAAAGTTCAAAGTCGGTGTCGGAAAGTTCGCGGTTGAGGGTTCACGCCTCAGACCTTGAACTTTGAACTCTCAACTTTGAACTCATCAAAAAATAGTAGAGGGCGAAGCCGATGCCGAAGGTGACGAACCACGCATTGATGTAGAGGGTATCAAAAATACCGGGGCGCGCAACCTGCCCGCCGGGCGTCGTCGCGGCGCGGATGAAGCCGGGGACGACCGGCGCGATGGCGACGACGAGCGCGGCGACGGCCCGCCAGTTGAAGCCGTCCGAGTAGGTGTACGGCCCTTCGGTCTTGAAGAGCCCGGCGAGGTCGAGCCGCTGCCGCCGG